>DASRSW010000064.1:0-15629 GCA_035656275.1 Thermoplasmata archaeon | reverse complement strand
CCCAGTTTCCCGGGGTTATCCCCGTCTCGAGGGCAGATTGTCCGCGTGTTACTGAGCAGTGCGCCGAGGGCTTACCCCTCTCGACTCGCATGGCTTAAGCGAACTCCAATAGCGGTGCCCGCCGGCAGGATCAACCGGATTTCACTTGCACACCATGTGTGCGGGTTAGTACGTCGTGAACCGTCTCGCTGACTGGCGGAATTGCTCGTTTTGCACGTTGAGCTGTGCGCCTTAACTTCTCGTCTTCTCCGTCAGTCCCGAGAGGTCACTCCCCGTCTCCGGGGAGGGGTTCTCGGGGCTCCACGCCCCATCGGGCCATCTGTGGCGTCCCCTTGGAAGAGCTCGGTTCACGCATCCCCGGCTCGCCGTGGTGACGTCGCTGCACCGGCCTCCCCAAGGGGTTGCCGGCGCGGCTCCGTCAGAGAGTCGGGGTTGGTATTTAACGCGAGCGGCGTTCAAGCTCGCGCAGGTAGCCAGGAAGCTCGGTGAGCGACGTGATCTCGGGCGGGTCGTCGCCAAAACCGGTGCCGCGGCGGTTGAGCCAGACGGAATGAAAGCCGGCGAGGGCGGCGGCCTTCGCGTCCGTGTACGCGAGGTCACCGACGTGGAACGCGGCGGCGTTCGGAACGCCGATCCGCTGCGCGGCCCGGTCGAAGATCCCCCGGTCGGGCTTGGCGATCCCCTCGGTCCCGGAGGAGACCAGGAGGTCGAAGCGCCTCAGGATCCCGACGCTCGCGAGCGTCGACGTCAGCCATTCCTTCGAGTGCGAATTCGAGATGACCCCGAGCCGACGGCGTTCCCCCGCGAGCTCTTCGAGGCAGCGCGGCACGTCGGAATAGAGCCGTCCGGCGGGCCGGTCCTGGCGCCATCGCGCGAGGAACCCCTCCACCGTCGGCATCGGCACCTCCGCTCCGATCGCGCGACCCAGCGCAAAGCTCCAGAACTCGGTCGACGACTCGGCCCCCGACGCCCGGCCCGGCCCATCGAACTTCGCCTCGGCCTCCTCGACCGCGTGACCGAGGTGGGCGGGCTCGACCGCGAGGCCCACTTCGGCGGCGGCGCTCGCCCATCGCTCCGGGTCACGGAAGTCCAGAAGGGTTCCGCCAAGGTCGAAGAAGACCGCCCGGATCCGGGGGGGTTTACCCGCGGGCATCGGTCGACGGGAACGCCCGCGCGGCTTGAGGGTTGAGCCCGGGGGCCGCGCGCCCGCTCAGCTGGGCGGAACGGGCGGGGGCGTTCCGGGCGGGGACGCGCTGGGTTCCCCCGGGGTCCAGGCCCCCGGGGCCCATCGGCCGTGCCGTCGAAGGGCGGAGAGCGCCCCGTAGAACGAGCCGAACGCCATCAGGAACCCGACCGCCATCAGGAACGAATAGATCGGGTTGCCCGTCGAGAGGAAGAGGTCGCCGCCCCCCGCGCCGATGAGGATGCCGAGGAGCGCGCCGACGCCCGAGAAGAGGACCCGGGGACGGTGATGGACCGCCGCCCAGGCCAGGAGGCCCAGCGCGACGACCCCGAGGAGGACGCCCAGGACCACGTGCGTCACGAGGGCAAGGTCCGTCGTCACGTAGGGGCTATCGAAGACCCCGCGGAGCGAGGCGGGGAGCTGGGTGTCGTAGAGACTCGCCCAGACCCCGAACAGGAACTCGATCGCGGTCAGAAGGAGGCCCAGCCCCGCCAGCGCAATCCCACCGCCGCGACTCGGGCGGTCTCCCATCGGTCCCATCGGTCCCGCTCCCTCCCGTCCACCGGTCGCGCGGTAGATAACCCTGCGTCTCGACGGGCGAAGCGGCCGCGCTCAGGCGACGCTGACGGAGACGACGTCGGAGTGGCGGAGGAGGATCGCCCGCGCGATCTTGAGGTTCTTTCCCGCCCTGCCGATCGCCCGCGCCTTCCACGCGGGGTCGACCGTCACCGTCGCGTGCTGGCCCTTCCCCTTCGGCTGGAACGCCACCGAGCGCGGACTGTAGGCGAAGAAGATGTTCTTCACCAGGCCCGCGGGCTCGTCGGAGTACTCGACGACCATGATCTCCTTCTTCAGCATCCCCTTGAGGCGATCGACCAGCGTCCCGCCGGGGCCCACCGCCTTGTGGATCTCCCCGGGCTCGACCACGAAGACGAGCTTGTCCTCCGCCTCGAGGCAGTCCTTGACGCGGGCCCCCGTCCGCTCCTCGAAGAGCCGGATGTAGCCGATGGTCTCGGTGTCGAAGGCGATCTCGGCCATCGGGGTCGGGAGAGGTCCTACGGCCCGGTCTCGAGGGAAAGGATGGCGGAAGAGCCGGGGTCCAGGATGGCGAGCGCGCTGATCGGGAACGGTTTGCCGCAGGCGGCCCCGAGCTCGACGGCCGTCCCCTCGTAATGATAGACGGGGATCTTGTCGTAGCGCGACTCCGTCACGAGCGTCTTTTCCGGGCAGCTGGTCGCGACGATGAGGAGGCGGGCCTTCTTCCCGCGGGCGCTCTCGAGCGCCTCGGTGAGCCCGACCTTCACCTTCCCGGTCTGGAGGGCCACCTTGAGGGCGTGGGCGAGGTCCATCTACGCGACCTCCGCTGCCTTCGCGGGTTCGGCCGGTTCCGGCTCGGGGACGCGGACCCGCGGGGGCCGGTAGACCAGGTTCACGGCGCCGGTCCCGAGGGTGATGGGCTGCCCGACGATGATGTTCTCGGCGACCCCCTTCAGCTCGTCGACCTCGCCGGTGATGGCGGCGCGGAGCAGGTGCGCCGCGGTGATCTCGAAGGCGGCCCGGGCGAGGACGCTCGTCTTCTTCCCCGAGATCCCGTGGCGCCCGATGGCGCGGATGTCCCCCTCGTTCGTCATCACGTCGGCGACAAGCATCAGATGGCGGATGTCGACGGTGAGCCCCTGCTCCGAGAGCGTGCGGCCGGCTTCGAGGATGAGCGCTGCGCGGGCGGCCTCGACCCCGAAGACCTTGTAGACCTCGAAGACGGAGTTCGTGGTCGTGCGGGCCGCGTCCACTCCCGCGATCTCGAGGACGCCCTCGGTGTTGGACCCTTCCGTGTAGATCACGTACTCGTCCTTCTCCTTCTTGATGAGGGCCCGCTTGATCCCGGTGACCCCCTTGATCCGGATCCCCTTCGCCTCCTCGCTCGCCTCGAGGAGCTTCTTGAACGGCATCTCCTCGGCGGGTTCGTCCTTCTTCGCCTTCGTGGTCGCGGCGCCCTCCGCGAGGTGGATCTCGAAGCTGCGGGACTCGCCGCCGCCGGACCCCGACTGGAGCTTGAAGTACCGCTCGTCCAGGTTCTCGAGGAGCGCGCGCTCGAGGTCGGCGCGCTTCACGCCGCGCGCCTGCATGAGCGCCGGCTGCGGCGTCACGAGGACCTTGAGCTCCTCGACCACCGTCCCGATGGAGGCGACGTCGGGGACCGTCGTCACCTCGATCTGGAGCGCGATCCGCTGGACCGCCTCGCGGTCGGCCCTAAGCTTCCGCTCGACGTTGACGGTCATCATCGGCGTCGAGGGGACGCGCCGGGCGTCGACGAGCTCGATGAGGCGCGGAAGGCCCAGCGTGACGTTCATCTCCGCGACCCCCGCGTAGTGGAACGTCCGTAGCGTCATCTGCGTCCCGGGCTCGCCGATCGACTGGGCGGCGACGATCCCCACGGACTCGTGGGCGTCGACCGTCGCGCGCCGGAAGCGGTCGGTGATGGCCCGCACGGCCTTGTCGACCTCGGCGGGGGTGAGCTTGAGCCGCGTCAGCTTCTCGCCGAGCTCCCCGATGAGGAGCGGCGGGAGCACGACCTCCTCCTTGCGGGCGATCTCGCGGATCCGCTCGGCCATCGCGTCCCGGGCGCTCGTCTTCTTCTCCTCGGGCGGCATCTATTCCCCTCCGAAGTCGGGCCCCTCTTCGGGCGGCCCGAACTCCTCCGTCTCCTCTTCCTCGCCCTCTTCCTCGAGCTGCGCCTCGGCGAGGAGGTCCAGCTCCTCTTCCCCGACGGGCGGCGCGCCGACGAGCTCGCCTTTCGAATCGACGACCGGTTTCACGCGGCGACCGAGGACGCTCGCGAGGATCTCGTCCATCGGGACCGGCTGGCCCCCGAAGGAGCGCGTCGGGTCGATCCCGTCCTCGCCGTACTTGTACTCGATGACGGTGCCGGCAGTGTTGCGGACCGTGCCGTCCTCGGCGACCTTCAGGTCCTCGAGGGCGTTGATGAGCCGGCGCTGCATGTACCCGCTGCGGCTCGTGCGGACGGCGGTATCGACGAGCCCCTCCCGCCCTCCCATCGAGTGGAAGAAGTACTCCGTGGGGGAGAGCCCCCGCTTGTAGCTCGAGGAGACGAACCCGCGCGCGTCGGCGCCGAGGTCGCCGCGGGCGAAGTGCGGCAGCGTCCGGTTGAAGTAGCCGCGCAGGAGCCGCTCGCCGCGGACCGACTGCTGGCCCACCGCCCCGGCCATCTGCGTCAGATTGAGCATCGAGCCCCGGGCGCCCGACTTCGCCAGGATCACCGCCGGGTTCTCCAGACCGAGGTAGCGGCCCGCGATGTCACCGGCCGTGTCCCGCGCTTTCCCAAGCTCGCGCCGGATCATGACCTCGAGCGTTTCCTCGAGGGAGCGGCCGGGCATCTGCTCGAGCGTGCTCTCGCGGTACGCCTCGACGAGCTCGGTGACCTTGAGGCGGGCCTTCTCGAGCGCGTCGTCGATCTCGCGGCGCGCAGTGTCGGGCACGTCCTCGTCGTCGATCCCCGTCGAGAGGCCCTTGAGGCCGATGGCCGTGATGGAGAGCCGGCTCATCTCGTCGAGGAACTTGCGGGCCCGACCCATCCCATCGTTCCGCGCGATGGCGTCCAGGATGGCGCCCTTCCCGAAGGCGATCGCCTTCGCGTCGATGGTGCCGGCCTTGAGGTCGCCGTTCTCGACGATGACGTAGGAGTCGTGCTTGCAGTTGGTCGGCGGGCAGTCGCAGCGGTTCCAGATGTTGGAGCGGAACTCGATGTTGAGGTCCCGCGGCAGGGTGAGCGAGAAGAGCTGCTTCCCCGTCCAGAACGGCTGGCCGTCCTTCTCCTCGCCCGCCGGCGGCGGGATGGGGTAGTTCACCTTCGAGAGGAGGTAGGTGACCTCGGCGCGGGTGAAGCGCGGGTTCTGGTAGGTGAGGAGGAACGCGGCCGTGATGTGGTCGTGGAGCATCCCGATGATGGGGCCGCCGTAGCGGGGGGAGAGGATGTGCTCCTCCACCTTCATCAGGACCTTCGCCTCGGCGCGGGCCTCCTGGCTCTGGAGGACGTGGAGGTTCATCTCGTCGCCATCAAAGTCCGCGTTGTAGGGCGGGCAGTCGCAGAGGTTGAAGCGGAACGTCTTGTGCGGCAGGATGCGCACGAAGTGGGCCATCATGCTCATCCGGTGGAGCGACGGCTGCCGGTTGAACAGCACGATGTCCCCGTCGATGAGCTGGCGCTCGACAATGCAGCCCGGAGCGACCAGCTCCGCGCACGCCTCGGCGTTCTTGTCCATCACCTTGATCCGCTGGCCGTCCTCGCGCACGAGGTAGTTGACCCCGCACTGGTACTCCCCGCTCGGGACCGGCGTGGGGACCGGGCCGCGGCGGACGAGCTCCTTCGCCGCCTCCTGGTTGTGCGGCGTCACCTCGAGGGGAACGGTGAGCGCGCGGGCGACCTCCGTCGGGATCCCCACCTCGTTGATGGAGAGGAGGGGGTCGGGCGAGATGACCGTCCGGGCGGAGAAGTTGACGCGCTTTCCCGAGAGGTTCGAACGGAACCGTCCGTCCTTTCCTTTGAGGCGCTGGGCCAGCGTCTTCAGCGGCCGGCCCGAGCGGTGCCGCGCCGGCGGGATGCCGCTCGTCTGGTTGTCGAAGTAGGTCGTGACGTGGTACTGGAGGAGCTCCCAGAGGTCCTCCACGACGAGCTGCGGGGCGCCCATGTCGCGGTTCTCGCGGAGGCGCTGGTTGATCCGGAGCACGTCCACGAGCTTGTGCGTGAGATCGTCCTCGCTCCGCTCGCCCGATTCGAGGGTGATGGAGGGGCGGACCTGGACCGGCGGCACGGGAAGGACGGTGAGGACCATCCACTCGGGGCGACCGAACTTCGGGTTGAGCCCGAGGAACCGGACGTCATCGTCGGGGATCCGCTCGAGCCGGGCGCGGACCTCCTTCGGGGTGATCTTGTGGCCGTTCTCGCGGAAGGTGGTCGGCTTGTCCAGCACGATCCGCTGCTGGACCTCGTGGCAGTGGGGGCAGACGCGCTCCTCCTTCGCCTCGCGGGTCCGCACGACGGGGCCGTCATCGGTCTCCGCGGTCGCCTCGGCCCGGGGGCTGGGGGCGTCGGGAAGAAGGCGGCCGCAGGCCCGGCAGGTCGACTGCAGGAGCCGCTTGATCTCCTTCGCATAGCCGACGTGGATGACGGGCATCGCGAGCTCGATGATGCCGAAGTGGCCGGGGCACTCGTTCACCCGGCCGCCACACGTGCGGCACCGCAGGTTCGGCTCGATGACGCCGAGGTGGAGGTCCATGAGCCCCATCTCGATGGGGTAGCCGTCGTCGTCGTAGGTGTCGGCGGTGATGATCTTCACGCCGCTCATCCGGCGGATCTCGTCCGGCGAGAGGAAGGCGAACTGGAGGGCCTTGATCTTCTTCGAGAGTCCTTGCGCCATGGGGCCTCCTACCGCATCTCCTCAAGCTGGAGCCGCATCACGACGCCGAGGCTGATCAGCTCCTCGAGGAGGAGCTTGAACGAGTAGCTCATCTCGACGGGGTAGATCGACGAGGTGTTCCCGCAGGACGGGCAGCGGAGCGAGCCGGCCCGGGTGTCGGGGATGGCGATGTGGCCGCACTCGGGATTGCCGCAGACGTACTGGATCGTCCCGTCGGATTCGTCCAGGAGCCGGTCCTTGATCACCATCGCGACACCGTGGCCGATCAGGCAGTCCCGCTCCATCTCTCCGAACCGAAGACCGCCCTGGCGGGACCGCCCCTCGGTCGGCTGGCGCGTCAGGATCTGCACGGGGCCGCGGGAGCGCATGTGCATCTTTCCCGCGACCATGTGGTGGAGCTTCTGGTAGTAGATCACGCCGACGAAGATCTCCGCCTCGAGCCGACGGCCGGTCAACCCGTCGTAGAGGGTCTCCCGTCCCGACGGATGGAAGCCGACCGCCTTCAGGCTCTCCCGGAGCGCCTCCTCGCGCTCGCCGGAGAACGCCGTCCCATCGATCGTACGGCCCTCCATCGCTCCCACCTTCCCTCCGAGCATCTCGAGGACGTGAGCGACCGTCATCCGCGACGGGATGGCGTGCGGGTTGATGATCAGGTCCGGCGTGACGCCGTCGCGGGTGAACGGAAGGTCCTCGGGCGGGACGATGAGGCCGACGACGCCCTTCTGGCCGTGGCGGGAGGCGAACTTGTCGCCGAGCTCGGGGACCCGCTGGTTGCGGACCTTGACCTTGACGAGCTTCGAGATGTTCTCCCCCTCGGTGAGAATGACGTTGTCGACCCAGCCGCGCTCCCCGAAGCGCACGGTGACGGAGGTCTCGCGGCGCTTCTGCGGGGTCAGGAGGTCGGTCTTCTCCTCGAGGAACCGGGGCGGAGAGGTCTTGCCGACGAGCACGTCGCCTTCCTGCACCTCGAGCTCGGGGAAGATGAGGCCGTCCTCGCCCAGGTTGCGGTAGGCGGTGTCGACGCGCGCGCCCGCGACGTCGGGCCGGGGGATCTCAAAGCGGTCCTCCTGGCCACCGGGGTACTTCCGCTCCTCCCCGCGGTACGTACGGAAGAACGACGAGCGGCCGAGGCCGCGGTCGATCGCGGCGCGGGAGAAGACGAGCGCATCCTGCATGTTGTACCCCTCGTAGGAAAGGACCGCCACCACGAAGTTCTGGCCGGCGGGCCGCTCGGTGAAGTGGACGTAGCGCATCGTCTGGGTCTGGAGGAGCGGCGCCTGCGGGTAGTGCAGGAGGTGGCCGCGCGTGTCCGGCCGTCGGCGGTAGTTGACCGACTCGACCCCGAGGGCCTGCTTCGCCATCGCGCTTCCCATCGTGTTCCGCGGCGTCGAGTTGTGCTCCGGATACGGGATCAATCCCGTGCAGACCCCGAGCATCAGGTTCGCGTCGATCTCGAGATGGGAGTGGGCGGTGGTCAGGAGGTCCTCCGTCGGGAACTCGTTGCCGCAGCGGCCGCAGCGGACGAGCGGCTTTTCGGCCTTCTCGCCGGCGGTGAGCCAGCGGATATCGCTGCGGGAGAGCGCCCGCTCGCACTTCGGGCAGCGCTCGGGCGGGGTGAACGCATCCACGGCGATGAGGGTGTCCTCCTCCTCCTCCGCGTCGATCCACTCGACCTTTCCCTGGCGGATGAGGTCGGTGTAGGAGAGGGTCCCCTGCTGGAGCTCGTCGAGGTCGGAGCGCGTGACCTTCGGTACCGCGTCCTTCACGACGATGAGCGGGCGGCGGAGCCGGCCCGAGTCGCAGTTGACGATGACCTCGTTCATCTCCTCGTCGTAGCGGACGTTGATCTCGTACGTCTTGTCGCCCAGCGTCGGGGAGAGCGTCCCCGTCCGCCGCCGCTCGCGGATCTCGCGCACGAGGTCCAGCGGGTTCGAGTGGAGTCCGATGAGGTTGCCGTTCACGTAGACCCGGGCGGCGCGCTTCCCGCGGGCCTGGCCGGATTCCTGGAACACCTCGGGCCCGATCTCGCGGGTGTTGAGGTCGCGCAGGATGAGGGTGACCTCCTCCTCGTCGCAGCCTTCCGAGACGTCGACGCAGAGGGCGTAGTTCTTCACGAGGCCGCAGTTCTGTCCTTCGGGGGTCTCGTTGGGGCAGAGCCGCCCCCACTGCGTGGGGTGCAGGTCCCGCGCCTCGAAGTGGGGCTGGCTGCGGGTGAGCGGGCTCGTCACGCGTCGGAGATGCGAGATCGCCGACATGTGGCTCGTCCGGTCGAGCACCTGGCTGACCCCGGCGCGTCCGCCGACCCAGTTGCCGGTGGCGAGGGCGTGGACGAGGCGCTGCGTCAGAAGGTCCGGGCGGATCGCGCTCGCGATCCGCAGGTCCTTCTTGCGCGCGAAGGAGCGCTCGAGCTGGTACTTGAGGTCCTTCAGGAGGAGGGTGAACGCGACGCGGAAGAGGTCCTCCATGAGGTCCCCGGCGAGCTTCAGCCGCTTGTTGGCGTAGTGGTCCTTGTCGTCCTCGCCCCGGACCTTGAGGTGCAGCTCGAGGACCGTCCGCGCCATCCGCGCAAGGTAGAGGGCCTTCTTGAGCCGGTCCGGCTTCGTGTCGCCGAGGTGGGGAAGCAGCGAGCGGTCGAGGATGCCGTCGACCTTCCGCTGGCGGTACTCCTTCGCCTGCCCGGTCGCGAACTTCTTCTCGAGGTAGAGGAGGGCGTCCTCCGTCGTGAGGATCCCTTCGGGGGGGTAGAGCTTCTTCGAAACGCACTCCTCGAGGTTGACGTTGAGGAGGTGCTTCATCGTCTGGACGAACGGCTCGTCGATGGGAAGGAGCTCCCCGAGGACGGCCTGGAAGATCTCCTCGTCGTTCTTCATCCCGAGGGCTTTCATCAGGATGACGAGCGGGATCTGGCCGCTGGCGGTGGGGACGGAGACCTGGAGGATCCCGTCCTTCTTCTTCTCGACGACCGTGAGCGACCGGTAGCCGCCGCGCTGGCTGAAGACCTTGGCGCTTTCGATAGGCGTGCCGTAGCGCTCGTTGAACTCGGCGAAGATGCGGTTCGGCGCCAGGTCCTCGAGGCTGATGATGACCCGCTCGGTGCCGCCGATGATGGCATACCCGCCCGGGTCGAGCGGGTCCTCACCGTACTCGACGAGCTTCGCGCGGTACTCCTCATCGGAGAGGGGGAAATTGGAGTCGCGCTCGATGTTCGAGCGATGGAGGTTGCAGGGGCGGCTCTTCACCATGATGGGAAGGTCGCCGATGTGGACCGTCTCGGGGGCCCGCTCCACCCCGTTCTCGACGACGGTGACGTTGAGGTAGATGGGTGCCTGGTACGTGAGATTCCGTAGCCGGGCCTCCATCGGGGTCAGGGTCGGCTTCGACCCGACGGGTTCTTTGACGAACGGCTGCCCGACGAAGATCGTCGGCTCGGCCGTCGGAGTGACGAGCCCGGTGCGCGGGTCGCGGCGGCGGCCGACCCGCACGAAGATCGAGCTCTTCGTCTTCTGGACGTCGAGCCGGATGACCCCGCGCTCGTTCGAGTCCTCGCTCACCCGCGACTCGTCGACGATCCGTTGCATCCGCGAGTTCGGATTGTCGTTGGTCGGCAGGAAGTCGTTGAAGCTCGCGAGGTGGTGGTTGACGATGGAGCGCTCTCGGAAGAACGAGTCTACGATTTCTCGCATGGAATGGTACTACTCCCCCAGCGCCGGGACGAGGACGCGGTAGGCGATCGCCTCGCCGGCGGTCTGGCTCGGTCGGCGGATGCGGACGAGCCGGCCCTGCAGCGGCTCCCCCGCTTCGCGGGCGGCCACGAACTTCGGGTCCGTCTTGAGCCCGGGGTCGGAGACGAGGATCTTCGGGAGTCGCTCGATGCTGGTCCCTAGTTCCTTCAGGGCGGCGGCGCCCTCGGCCTCGCTGAGCAGTTCGTGCGGCGGCACGAGATGGTGCGCGGTGAAGGGGCGCGGTGGCGCGGGGGGCGTCGCCGCGGCCTTCTTCGCGGACTTCCGTGCGCGCGTGCGTGTCGGACTCATGCGAACCTCAGGAAGGGCACGGGCCCGGGGGGACTGCCGGCGAGCGCTCGCGCGCGCGAGCACCCCACGTTCGAACCCCCGACCACCTGGTTAAAAGCCAGATGCTCTTTGCAGGACCCACCGGGGTGGCGGTGAGCCAACCTGCCTGAGCTACGGGCCCGCCCCCGTTCCGAGGGCGCGGGACCAGCGGGCTGTATTTCACCTTTTGGCCTTGGCCCGTTCACTGAAGGCTCTCCAAGCTCGAAATGAGGGACCAGATCGCCGTGCGGCCGTGCATCGGGAGGTTGGGGTCGTTCGCGAGGTCGTCCAATACGTAGACCGCGCTCGCGACGCGCACGTCGAGCGGGGCCCGCGGTTTGTTGAGCTCGTCGCGGGCGGCCTGCGCTCCGCGCCGGATGTTCCGGGGGACGCTCGCGTCGTCGACCAGCTGATTGAGCGACTCGAGAATCGGGCTGAGCGCGTTCGGCGGAGGGGGGAGCTCGGGAGTCCCGGCATCCACCTTGCCGAGCGTCGCCGCGGCCGTGGGGGAAGGGTCGGCGGCGGTCACGGCCGATGCGCCTCTCCGCCTTCTTTGTAGGCGGTCACGACGAGGAGCGTCTTCGTCTCACGGATCCCCTTGACGCCGGGGAGCCGGTGCAGGACGAACTCCTTGAGCTCGTCGTAATGAGGGAATCGGACCTTGAGGAAGATATCGGTGTCGCCGGTGACGAGGAACACGTCCTCGACTTCCGTGAAACGGCTGACCTCGGTCGCGACCGAGTCGGCCTCGGAAGTTTCGACCTTGAGGGCGATGAGGGCCACCACGTGCTCATCTCCCCAAACTTTCGTGAATGCACTTTCCACCGCGTGACTGACCGGTGCCTTTCCCCCCCCGCCTTTTTCCATCGTTGACCTCCCCTCTAGTACGTGTACACTGAACGAGACTCCACCGATGCCTAACCGCCGGACCGGCTACACCGACGGGGCCGACTCAAACTCCTCTTGGAGGTCGTTGATCACTTGGTCGATCACGGCCCCCGCGGTCAGCGCCCGGTACTCCCGGACCCCTCCCGCCTCACTCGAAACTCGGGCGACCAGTTCCTGGACGCCCCGAAGAAACTCTACACTACAGATGAGCTCCTCCATGATGGCTCGGCCCCCCCGCGCCGAACTTCCGAAAAAGCCCCTCTATAAAGGCTTTGGGGGTTTCAAAAATCGTGGCTGAGTAGGACCTTGTACTATAGGCCCAGGGACACGCGCCCACCGGCAGCGTCGTTCGGTGATTCCCGCCACTTCGACGGCGTAGGGTTATGAGCGGGGGTCGGTTCGAAGCCGACGGGGAAGCGAGTTGCCGAGGGCGGGCTCCGCCGGCGCCACGGTCGAGGTCCGCGTCGAGTTGAAGCCGGGTGTCATGGACGCCGAAGCGGAAAGCGTCCAAAAGTCGCTCCATCTTCTAGGGATTCCCCACGTCGGCCGGGTGGCCACGGCGCGGGTCTACACGCTCGAGTTCGAGGGGGTTGGGCCGGAGGAGGCGCGTCGCCTGGCCGACGAAGCGGTCGACCGGCTGTTGGCCAATCCGGTGATCAATCGCGTGAGCGTCCTCCCTCGCCCCCGGTGACCGGATGACGCGCCCGCGCCCGGTGGTGGAGGAGTGGGCCGCCGGCGTCCACCCTGTCGCCGTCCGTCAGCTGACCCCCGAAGCCCTCGCAGGCATGAGCCGGGCGAGGGGGCTCGGGTTCTCCGCCGAGGAGCTCCGTCGCGTGCGGGCGTACTTCCGTGCCGAACGACGGGAGCCGACGGACGTCGAACTCGCCGGCCTCGCCCAGAGCTGGAGCGAGCATTGTAGCTACAAGAGCTCGCGACCGTGGCTGAGAAGCGCCTTCGCCGACCTCCGACCCAAACCCCGGGTGCTCGGGACAGGGGACGCCGGCGTCATGGCCTTCGAGAATGGATACGCCTACGCGCTGCGCATCGAGTCGCATAACCACCCGTCGGCCGTGGAGCCGTACGGGGGGGCGGCGACCGGCATCGGCGGGATTCTCCGGGACGTCCTCGCCGTCGGCGCGAAGCCCATCGCGGTCGCCGACCCCCTGTTCTTTGGCCCCCTGGATTTGGACCCGGCGACCCTTCCGAAGGGCGTGAAGAGTCCTCGGTACCTCCTGGGCGGAGTGGTCGCCGGGATCCGTGACTATGGGAATCGGGTCGGAGTCCCGAACGTCTCGGGCGGAATCTTTTTCGATCCCGCCTACACCGTAAACCCGCTCGTCAACGTCGGCTGCGTTGGATTCCTCCCGCGGGGTAGATTGCGCCCGAACCGGGCGAGAGCGGTGGGGGACCGGCTGGTGTTGGTCGGCGGCCTCACCGGGCGGGACGGGATCGGGGGCGTCGCCTTCGCCTCGCAGGAGCTGACCGAACGGAGCGAGGAGGAGTCCCGCGGCGCGGTCCAGCTCGGGAATCCGATCATGAAGGAGCCCCTGATCCATGCCTGCATCGAGTCGTTTGATGCAGGCCTCGTCGAGGGGTTGAAGGACCTGGGGGGCGGGGGGCTCGCCTCGGCGTCGGGAGAACTCGTCTATGCCGGGGGACTCGGGTCGAGGATCGACCTCGACCGCGTGCCGCTGCGGGAGCCCGGCCTCAAACCGTGGGAGATCTGGATCTCGGAGTCCCAGGAACGGATGCTCCTCGATGTCCGTCCGCGCCACCTCGACCGGCTGCTCTCGATCTTCGAGAAGTACGACGTCCCCGCGACCGAGGTCGGCGTCGTGACCGCCGGTCCGTACGAAGACCTCCGGTTCAATGGACGCCCGGCCGCCCGATTGCGCATCGGGTTCCGGGTCGACCCGCCGACCCTGCGACGGCCGACCCGGCGACGGCCCGCCCCCCGCGCGGCCGCGACGGTGGTCGACGAGCCGGCCGTTCCGCTGTTCGAGGAGCTCGTGACCGCACCGGACAGCGTCTCCCGGGAGTCGGTGATCCGCGTCTACGACCATGAGGTCCAGGGGCACACCCTCCTGAAGTCGCTCCACGGCCGAGCCGAGTCCCCCAGCCACGGGGACGCGGCGGTCCTGCGCCCCCGCGCGTCCAGCAACCGCGGACTCGCTATCACCACCGCGGCCCAGCCATGGGCCTGCGCCGAGAATCCGCGGCGGGGCGGGGTCTGGGTCGTCGAGGAGGCGGGCCGCAATCTCTTCGCCGTGGGAGCGCGCCCGGATGCGCTGACCGATTGCCTCAACTTCGGCAACCCCGAGGACCCGATGGTCATGGGTGAGTTCCGCGAGGTCGTGAGTGGACTCGCGGAGGGGGCTCGAGGGATCGGCTTCGCGGTTCCCAGCGGGAACGTGAGCTTCTACAACGGCGGGCTCGGGGCGAGCATCCCTCCCACGCCGGTCGTGCTGGCGACCGGGATCGTCAACAGCGTCTCGGACGTCGTTTCGTCGGACCTCAAGGAGCCCGGGAATCCGATCTACCTTCTTGGACCATCGGACCCCGCGCTTGGGGGATCGCTCTGGGCCCGACGTCGCGGGGCGAGGGGGCTCGCGATTCCGCCGACCGATCCCGCGGGGGTGCGCCGCCTCGGAACCCGGCTCCTCGGCGCGATCGCGGGCGGCGAGGTACGGGCCGTCCACGACGTGTCCGACGGTGGGCTCGCCGTCACCCTCGCGGAGATGGCGTTCGGCGGCGGCCTCGGATTCGATGTGGACCTCGGCCGGACCGGACTCTCTACGCCCGCCTTGGCGCTGGCCGCCGAAGGGGCCTCTCGGTGGGTCGTGGAGGTCCGAGCGGCGCGACAGCGTCGGTTCGAGGCACGATTCCTGCGGACCGCGCTGGCGCGCCTGGGTTCCGTGGCCGCCCCGTTCAACGGCCGGCTTCGCCACGGGGACCGCGAGCTCGGCGCCATCGGACTGGAACCGCTCTACGCCTCGTGGCGCGCGGGGATCGGACTTCCGTAGCCGCCGATGGGAGCGACAGCGCTGGTCTCCGGCGGGAAGGACTCGACGTACGCGGCGTACCTCGCGGACACGCAGGGCTGGTCCGTCGATGAGCTCCTGGTGCTCCGCCCGGAGGACCCGGACTCGCTCCTCTTCCACACCCCGAATCTCGACCTGGTTCGGCTTCAGGCCGAGGCCTGGAAGAAGGGGTACAGGGAAGTGGTCGTTCCCGGTTCGGGCGAGGCCCCCGAATCCCTCGCGCTGGAGACGGCCTTACGGGACGCCGGCGACCCGATCGTCGCGGGCGCCATCGCCTCCTCCTACCAGTGGGCGCGACTCAGTCGAGTCACGTTCGCCCTGGGCCGTCGCCTCTACGTGCCCCTGTGGGGGAAGGACCCCGTGCGCGTCGTTCGAGAGGAGATCGCGGCGGGGCTCGACATCCGCCTCGTGCAGCTGGCGGCCGAGCCCTTGACGGAGGACCTTCTGGGTCGTCGGCTCGACGACCCACTGCTCGAGGAAGTGCGACGGCGGAGCCGAGAGGTGCGGACGGTCAACGCCGCGGGCGAGGGTGGAGAATACGAAACTCTCGTCGTCGATGCCCCGTTCTTCTCCCGCCGCATTGAGCTCGTCGCCACCGCCCGTGACAGCCGGGGAGGCCGGCACCGGCTCGACGTACGCGCCGCGTGCCTCGTCCCCAAGCCGACGCGGCTCCCCCCCGGGGGAAGTCCTTAGAACCCGTCGTTGCTGGCCCCCCCGTGCCCGCGCGGACCGTCACCGTTCCTCGAGTAGCGCTCCGGGCCGCGGAGGCGTTAGGCGACCGACGGGCGCGGCCGAACGTGCGGTGGGTGAGCCGGCTGCTCGAGGTCCCGACGGCGGCGGTCGCGCGTCCGCTGCGGGAGCTGGGACCGGTCACCGCCCTCGAGTCGAAAGTCCGTAGCGCCCACCAGGCCCACGGCCGATCCTTCTACGCGCAGTTCCGCGCCCCGTTCGAGCTGTACGCGCTCACCCGTCTCCTCCGGCCGAAACACATCGTCGAGACCGGGGTCTCCTCGGGCGTCTCTTCGATGCACTT
>DASRSW010000063.1:0-1756 GCA_035656275.1 Thermoplasmata archaeon | reverse complement strand
CGCGAGGAGTCCCGCGAAGCCCTCCAGGCTGCTGGCAGCGAAGGTCGAAGACGCGGCAGCGGCCGCCGGGGCGAGAACGCCGCGCACCTTCCGCTCGAGGATCGTGGAGCGGTCAAACCGGTGGAGCTGGAGGTAGAACTCCGAGGCATCGAGGAGGGCATCTTCCGGGACCAGACCCACGATTTCCGATTCGTTGACCTGGACGCCCTGGCGGCCCGCCTCGCGGCGGACCGCCTCCAGGGCCTGATGGATCGGGGTCTTCCGATAGTCCGTGAGATTCATCGATACCTGGACCTGGTTCCGCTCCTTGATGTCGAAACCGAGGGCCTTCACCTCGGGAAGGCCGCCGTCTCTGCCTCGGACCGCATGGGCAACCTTCTTGGCGATGGCAAGGTCGTTGCTGGCGAGGTACGCGTTGAAGGCGATGAGGACCGGTCGGGCGCCGACCGCGACGATGCCCGCCGTGGGGTGGACGGCCGCCTCTCCGAAGTCGGGCCGGCGGGTCGGATCGCTCGCGATCGACTCCCGGATCCCTTCGAAGCCGCCTTTGCGGACCACCGCGAGGTCCTGACGCTCCGGTCGCCGGGCGGCGTTGCCATACAGGTACACGGGGAGGTGGAGCTCTGACCACAATCGCTCGCCCAGCCGGGCGGCGAGTGCGATCGCCTCCTCCATCGTCGCATCGCCGAGGGGCACAAAAGGGACCACGTCGGCGGCCCCCATCCGAGGGTGCTCCCCCGTATGGTGGTTGAGATCGATGCGGCCGATCGCGACCTTAACCATCCGGACGAGCGCTTCGCTCAGCGCTCCCCCCTCGCCGGCGAGGCTGATCACCGACCGATTGTGGTCCACGTTGCTCTCGACGTCGAGGACCGCGACCCCGGGAACCCCTCGGGCTGCTTCCGTGATCGCCGCGATGGTCGCGGCGCTGCGGCCTTCCGAGAAGTTCGGGACGGCCTCGAAGTACTTCGTCATCCCATCCCTCCGAAGGCGTCCAGCAGCGTCTGATGTCCTTTCGACTCCTCCGTGGGTCCCGGGGGCGCCGGCCGGCGTCGCCCCCGCTGGATGGCCGAGCGCACGCGTTCCGCGGAAAACCCGTGCACGTCGACCAGGATGCGCTCGACGGCGGCCTCGTCGACGGGACCGAACACGGGCGTCGGCACCTCCGCCACGTCTGGGTTCCGAAACACCGCGGCCACGGGTTCGACTTGAGCGGGGTCGAGACCGGCGGCCTTCAGCGTGGGCTCCCACCCGAGGTGCTGCTGGGCCAGCTTGAGCGCCTTCTTCGGCCCGAACCCGTGGGCGCCTTCGTTGAAGTCCGTCCCGACGAGGAGACCGACCAGGATCAGCTCCTCCCCCGATATCCCGAGCGAGGCGAGGAGCTCGCCCCGGTCGATCACCTGGGCGGCGGGCGCGCCTCCCCCCTTCGACCGCGCCGCGAGGCCGCGGACGAGGCGCGGAGCCCCGAACAGTAGGCTATCGTAGTCCTCGCTCGCCGCGGCCCAGACCAGGCCGTGGGCCGCCATGGTCGCCGCCTGCGCCTCTCCCTCCGACGGCGCCTGGACCGACGGAACGCCGAGGGCCGTGAGCAGTTCCCTCACCTCGTCGACCATCGGTCGGGTGAGGCGCGAGGTCTGGGCGGCCTTGCGGCGAGCCGTCTCGAGGTCCCCCGCGGCGAGCGCCTCCTTCCACTGTGTTTCCGCGCGTTCCTTGGCCACGAAGCGGGCCCGGAGCGTGCCGGCCTTGAGGTCGGGGG
>DASRSW010000062.1:0-85206 GCA_035656275.1 Thermoplasmata archaeon | reverse complement strand
GAAGCGTCGCCATGAACGTCATCGCCGGGTTGACGCGGACCGAGAAGGCGCGGACCCCCACGCCTCCGACGGCATCCGTCGCCGTCAGGTTCCCGTTGAACGTCCCGGCGACGCCGTACGAGTGGCTCGTGGACGCTCCACTGAAGCTCGTTCCGTCTCCCAGGTTCCAGTGCACGGTGTACGGCGGCGTGCCACCGGAGGAGGTGGAGTTGAACCAGACGGTCAGCCCCACATCCGTGGTGAGCCGGCTGACGCTCGCGGTTACGGCGGGGCCGGCGATGACGGAGACCGAGATGGTCGCACTGTCGGCCACTCCGGCCAAGTCGACGGCGTTGACGGTCGCGTTGAACACCCCCGTGGTCGTGAACGCGTGCGAGGGGGAGGCGCTAACCGAACCGGTTCCATCCCCAAATTGCCAGGACAGCCGGTAGGGAGGGCTGCCAGCCGTCACGGTGGCCGAGAAGGTCGTCGGTTCTCCCACCTCCACGACGGAGGGAAGGGCCGTCGCGACCGTTTGCAATGCCGGCTCGAATACCCACGTCTCGTTGAGCGCCGCGGCGGAGCAGGGCACACAGCCGGCCGGTCCCCCTCCGAAAAGGAGGAGGAATCCGTTCTTCTGTTTCAACGTCCCTCCCGGCGCCCAGCCGATCGAGCTGTCGAGAGCGACGGCGTTCATCCGTCGCCCCGGACCCGGGCCAAGAGCGGTCGTCTGGTTCCCCCACTTTCCGCCGGCATAGCGCCAGGTGTCGTTGAGCGGCCCCTGCGAGCCGTTGCCCCCGTAGAGGTAGACGGCGTTGTCCACTCCCGAAAAGGTGAACATTGCCCCGGAGCGGGCGCGGGGGTTCACCACCGAGGTGATGTTGGCGGGGGCCCACTTGCCCCGAAGGTAGGTCCAGGTATCGTTAAGGGGGCTCCCCGAGCCGCTGGCCCCCCCGAACAGCACCACGTAGCCATCGGCGTCATCCCAGGCCATTCCGGCGCGCTCGCGGGGGGAAGGGGCAGTGCCGGCCGTTGCGGTGAGATTCTTCCAGGTGCCGGCAACGAAGCGCCACGTCAGGGCCCGGGGCGACGAGCTGTTAACCCCACCCCCAAAGAGGAGCAGGTAGGCATCCCCGTGGTCGTGGGTCATCGATGCCCCTCCGCCGGCCGGCGGCGCTGGACCCGGGGTGGAAAGGTTGGTCCAGAGGCCACCGATGAATGCCCACGTGTCGTTGAGTGGCCGCCCTCCGGTCCCCCAGCCCCCGAAGAGGACCACGTAGCCATCCTTCGAATCGTAGGCCATGCTCGCATACGACCGGGCGGGGGGTTGGCTCAATCCCGTCGGGACGACGCTCCAGTTTCCACCGGAGAACTTCCAGGTCTGCGCCGGGGCCGGACACTGAACGGCCGAACACCCGCCGAACATGACGAGGTAGTTGTCGAGAGGGTCGTAGACGACGCTTCCCCCGACCACGGCCGTTGGAGAAAACCGTTGCCCTGCGCTGACGTTGGTCCATGCATCCGGGGCCGCGAGGAGGGTCGGTCCTCGAGCGTTGACGGGGGGCTCACACGATAGCCCCCCGACGCAGCGGGCCGCTAGCGACCGTAGAGGTGGTGGAGAGACCGGCGACGAAAGATTCGACGTAGAAGCCGAAGGGTTGGGAGACCATCCCGCGGAGAGCCCCGGGGCGAGGAGAAGGGCAAGGACCACCAGGGAACAGAGCCAACTGGCCCGGTGGCGAACTGGCGTTAGGCTGCGCCCCATTCCAGTCCCGTCGGACCTACCCCCGGGCTCCCCCGGCAGTACACGTGGAGGCGGGGGGAAATACCTTCTGGGGCGCGGCTTTCACCCGCTCGCTCCGGGCGCTCGGCGTGAGAATCCCCCTCGGACAGGGGGGTGGGTGACGCACGGGGGCTTGTCGTCTTGAACTCTCGCCCCTTGGCTCGGGTAGTGCAGGGGACGGATCGCCTGTCGGTCGGGGGCTCCCGTTCACCCGCTCCGCCCCAGTCGGGCGCAGCGCTGTCGGTGCAGGCGGTCTCGAAGAGCTACGGCGCCGCTCGAGCGCTCGACACCGTGAGCCTTGCCGTCTCCCCGGGGCAGATCGTCGGCCTCTTGGGGCCGAACGGTGCGGGGAAGTCCACTACCATGAAGATCATTCTCGGGATCTTGCGGGCCGACGAGGGCGGGGTGACCGTGCTCGGCCACGACGTGCGCCAGGAGACCGTCCTGGTGAAGAGGCTGGTCGGGTACGTCCCCGAAAGCCCGCAGCTCTACGAGTTCTTGACCGGCTCCGAGTATCTTGATTTCGTCGCGGACATGTATGGGATGGACCCGGCCGCGCGGCAGAGCCGAATCCAGCCGTATCTCACGGCCCTTGAACTCAGCGGCCACGAGAATGCCATGATCAGCGGCTATTCGCAGGGGATGAAGCAGAAGGTCGCGCTCATCGCCGCCCTGATCCACCGACCCCGGCTGCTCATCCTCGACGAGCCCCTCAACGGGCTCGACCCACGGTCGGCGCGCATCGTGAAGGACCTCCTTCGGAGCCTCACCCTCAATGACCACGTGGGCGTCCTGTTCAGTACCCACGTTTTGGAGATTGCCCAGGCCATCTGCGACCGGGTGGTCATCATGCACCACGGGCGGGTTCGGGCGGAGGGGACGGTCGCCGAGCTCCGCGACCAGGCCGGCCTCCGAGGCTCGCCGCTCGAGGAGGTCTTCCTTGCCCTCACGGAGACGACGGACCTTCGGGACGTGGTCAGCGCTCTCGCGCGGTGAGGACGCATGGACCTCCATCGTATCCGGCGCCTCGCGGGCGTCCTGATCTCGTCCGAACTCCGTTCCGGGCGAAGTCTTTCCGACGCGCGCAGCCTCGTGGGGCGCCCGCTCATCCTCGGCGTCATCGACGTGGGCATCTTCCTCGGGGTCTTTGCGCTCGCCTTTCTGGGACTTCGGGCCCTCGGGCCGGACCTGCCCCCCGCCCTCGGAACCCTCGGCGTGGAGCTCCTGGTCCTCATCCCCATCCTCGCCGTCAGCGCAGTGCTCGTGGCGGGAGTCATGTTCGAGTTCAGCACCGGAAGCCGGTTCGCCACGAGCGACACCGTCAATTGGCTCCCGCTCACGCCGCGGGAGTACGTGGCGGCCTCCGCCCTCGCGGTGTCCCTGGCCTATTCACCCGCGGTCGCCTTCATTCTGGGCGCCGCCTTCGCGCTTTCCTTGGTCCTCGGCCTGGTTCCCGCCTTCCTGCTGGCGACCGCGCTGGGCATTGTGGCGCTGTTCGAAGGCGGCGTGCTGATCGAGATGCTCCGAGCCGCCACCCAGCGGGCTGCCTCGGCCCTCTCCGGCCGCAAGGGGAAGGTCACGCTCGCGCTCCGGGCGGTCCTCTTCCTCGTCGTCATCCTCCTCTTCGAGCTGGCGTTCAATCCCCTGCTTTTGACCGGCGTTCTGGGGGTCGTCTCCGGCCTGTCCACCGTGAGCACGTTCATTCCGTTCTTCTGGTCCTCCCGCGCGCTGGCCGCCTGGGTGAGCGGGTCTGCTCCGCTCGCGGTGGCGTTCGCGGCCGGTCAGGTGGCCTTTGTCGGGTTTCTCCTCTACGCAGCGGCCGCCCTCCGAGACCGCTGGTGGTCGCCCGCCCCGGCGGAGGTCGAGCTCGAGGTGCACGAGTTCGGCCAGGGCCATCGGACCCTGTCGCGGCTCGGGCTCACCCCCGCCGAAGCCTCGCTCGTCTGGAAGGACCTGGTCGGCCTCACCCGCCGGCGGGAGATGCTTCCGATCGTGGTGATGCCCCTCGTGCTCGCGCTGGTGGGATTTCTCAATCCGGGGGCCTCGGCCGGGGGCGGGTTCGACCGCAGCACGATCTCTCTCTGGGGCGCGTGGATCTCCGGCTTCTTCGCGCTGATGCTTTCGACGACGAGCCTCGGCCAGGAGCGGCGGGCCATCCAGACCCTGTTCTCGTTCCCGATCTCCGGGGTGAATCTGTTCCGGGCCAAGGTCGTGGAGTGTCTGACCCTCCCGGCGGCGCTCGGCGTCACCCTGGACGCCTTGGTCGGCGCGGTCTACCGGCTTCCCGCCCTGGCGATCGGGACTGTGCTGGCGGTCACCGCGGGCTCGATCCTGGTCGGAACGTTCCTCGGTCTCACCGTAGCGACGCGGTTCTCCGACTTCCAGGAACGGCCCCGCGCTCAGTTCGTCCGCCCCTGGGCGATGGTCACGGGAATGTTGGGAGGGATCGGGATCATCTTCGCCATGGTTCTGCCGGGCCTCTTCTGGACTTACGCGAGTGACCCGCTCAGTGGGAGCGCGCTCGAAGCGGGTCTCCTGGCCTTGGGCGTCGCCTTAACGGCGATCCCGGTCCTCTATGTCTTCGCGCGGCGCGGAGCGCAACGGTTCTTCGACGAGCTCCCGACGTGAAGGGCGGGAGGACCCTCTCTGCTCGGGAGGCTACCCGTAGCGATAGTTCACGCCGCGCCCGCCGATAGGGAGAGACCAGACCAAGGCCCGGTTGCCGAATTCGTGACAGGCGATGCGGCAGGCGCCCGTTTCAACGCAATTCTCGTGGTTGATGCGGAGTCGGCCGGATTCGTAGTGGTACACCTCTGCGGGGCAGACCGAGATGCACGGCCGAAGTGCACAGGTGGTGCAGAGAGTCGGGTCGGACAACGTGAGGTGGCTGCTCCGGTCCGTCTGAAAGGCATTCACCCCCAACTGTTCAGCGATGGTCAACCGACGGGCCATGGGTCGCCCCCTCGCGCGGAGTAGACGGGCCTAGTCCAAAAGGGCTCGCTCCCTGCGACCGTTTTCGGGGGGCGACCAGTGGTCTTCCCGTTCGGACGCCGGAGGACAGGCTCGCCGCCGGTCCCGAGGGACGTCGCGACGCGAGCTGCGCCTCGAGGGCCCATGCGAGTTCGATCGTCATAGCCGAGACCCCGGCCCCGAAGAACAAATAGCCCGGCTCCGTGCGCTCGGTTCGTGGTGGAGAAGTTCGACGTCATCGTGGTCGGCGCCGGGCTGGCCGGCGCGACGGCGGCGTACACGGCGGCGAAAGCCGGACGCCAGGTCCTCCTCGTCGAACGAGGAGGGCAGGCCGGAGCGAAGACGGTCTCGGGAGGGCTCCTCTACGCCCACAGCCTGGCCCGGCTGTTCCCGGAATTCTGGAAGGAGGAGCCGTCTCCGGTGGAGCGGGCCATCTCGCGCAACGTGCTCTCGATGCTGACGCCGACCCAGGCCACGTCGCTCGACTTCTACGATGCGGCCTTCGCGCAACCGCCGTTCAACGCGTTCAGCGTGCTCCGCTCCCGATTCGACCCCTGGCTCGCCCGCAAGGCGGAGGAGGCCGGAGCGCTGGCGGTCTACGGTTCGCGCGTCGACGATGTGGTTCGCGACGGCGGTCGTGTGGTGGGAATCCGCGCCGGAGACGACGAGCTCCACGCCTCGGTGGTCATTCTGGCGGAGGGGTTCAATGCGGTCGTGGCAAGGAAGGCGGGACTCCGGAACGATGGAGCGGGGCGCACCTCGGCGATCGGAGTGAAGCAGGTGATCGGCCTCCCGCCGGGGGAGGTCGAGCGCCGATTCCAGCTCAAGGGCCGGGAAGGGATGCAGCTCACGACCGTGGGATTCCCGCCGGGACTCGAAGGCGGTGCTTTCCTCTACACGAACCAGGACAGTCTCTCGTTAGGGATTATCCTCAACATGGCGGACGTCGCGAAGCACCAGACGGCCGTCTACGAAGTCTTGGAGGAGTTCAAGCAGCATCCGCTCATCGAGCGGTATCTCGACGGAGGGACGCTCCTCGAGTACAGCGGCTGCTTCGTCATGGAAGGGGGCGCCCGCGAGATACCGCCTCTCGCGGGGGATGGTTACCTCCTCGCCGGCTCGGAGGGAGGGTTCTTCCTCAACACCGGGTTCACGCTGCGCGGGATGGACTTCGCGATCGAGTCCGGCCATCTGGCGGGCGAGGTCGCGGCGGAGGCCGTCGCCGCCAACGATGCGTCCGTCCACTTCCTCCGACGCTATCGGGAGCGCCTCGAGGCGAGCTTCGTCCTCCGCCACCTCGAGACCTACCGGAAGTACCCCTCCGTCTTTGCGAACCCCCGACTCTACCACCTCTATCCCCAGATCACCGCGACCCTCCTCCACCGCGCCTATTTCGTCGACGCGCAGGATCGTCCGCATCTCCTCCAGATGCTCCGGGATTCCGCGCGCGGCAACGCCTCATTACTGACGGTCGGCCGGGACCTCTTCACGGCTCTCCGGGCGCTCTGACGGGAGCGTGACCGCGGAAACGCGGGCGGTTCGGGTGGGCGGGTCCCGTTCCGAGATTGGAGGGACTCCCTCGGCGTGGCAAGCACACGGAGCGCGATGACGGGCGCCCGAAGCCCACGGACACGGGCGGACTTGGCCTCTTGCAGTCGGAGGCGAGACGGAGTATCGGCCGAGGTCCTAGGTTCCCCGTGGCTGGGCGACCCGCACCAGGCGCGCATTGGGGGACTCGGTCACCCTCGGACCCCGGCCGGCGGTATCTACCTGGGAGTGGGAGAGGCCGGGAGCCGGGCCACCTGCACGACGCGAGTGGTTCAGAGTCCGGGTACAGTCCCACAAGCTGGTCCAACCAAGTCAGGGGAGCCCCGCCCGTGAAACCACCTCGCGCGGGATCCGCGGAAGAAGTCGGCCCGTCAGGGCGATGGAATGAGCTCGATCGCCGGGGGTCCTCGCTGGCGGTCTTCTACGACGAGGTGGGCGGAGAAGCTGGGTCGCAATCCCGTGAGCAGGAGTCCGAGGTCGGTCCGCCGGACCGTGAACTCGTAGTCCATGAGGCTGCGGGCGGCGTCCGCCACCTTGAGCCCGGGTCGCAGCAGAGCGACACCGAGGTTGCCCACATCGCGGGTCCGCTTCATTCCGAAGAAGTACATCTTCGCGGCCTGCTCTGCCCCGACGACCGTTTCGAGGACTTCGATCGCGTTCAATTCGATAAAGGGCCGCTTGTGCGCCCCTTGAACCGCGCGCTCGGCGGAAACCATCCGTTGCATCGCCTCGTTCTTCTCCTGGTGCGCGAGGGAAACGACGTACGGGCTCTCATCATCCTCACCAGCGTAGTCCACGATTCGCACCCGGGAGTCAAACAGGCGTCGGGAGACCCAGCTCAGGAAGGTTTCTCGAAACCGGTGCGGAGCCTCGCGCGACGGAAGCACCGCCAAGATGCCCCGAGATTGATAGAGGAAGTTGAGGAGCGTCGGGGCAAGGAGGGTGACGTAGTCGGAGGGCAGGACCGAGGCATCAAAGTCGAACATCGCGAAACTCCCGCGGGCGTACCCACCGCCGAGGAGCCGGTCGAGTCCGGGGACCCCGCTCGAGAAGCGGTCGGTCGGGTCTTCGACAATCTTCCAGGACGGGGGCGCTTTTCCCCGGGTCGGTCGCGGCATAGAGGATACGAGTCAGCTGGTCCCTCAAAAACCCACGGAAAAACTGGACGACTACCTGGTCCGGTACTCCCCCTCGGTAGTGCCGGTACACTAGCGCCCCGTCCCAGTACACCGAGCCAGTGCACGAGTGCAGAAGGGGGGAATCCCGAAGGTCCCGAAATCTCATTCTGCGGCTGGTCGTGAGAACGGAAAGAGGCCGGGGGTTGGTCCGGTGGCGGGCCGTCGCCCGTCGTAGTCGACGGGTCGGCGCCCCTCGCTGGATTGGCGAGTCCTAAGTAGACCGCGCGCGGCCGGAGGGCCCATCGCCCCGGACGCGCCGGTTCCTGCGGGCATCGAATGACCCTGTCCCTATATTCCATCGCTCCTTGGATGGAATCATGTCACTCACTCTCCAGAGTCGCGTCCGCCTCAACGATGGTCACGAGATGCCAATCCTGGGGCTCGGCGTCTGGCAATCCGGTCCAGGACCCGAAACCGTGGACGCGGTGTCGACGGCCCTGGCGGCCGGGTATCGCCTGATCGACACCGCCAAACTCTACGCGAACGAAGCCGAGGTCGGTCAGGCCGTGCGCGCGGCCAACATCCCGCGCGAGCAGGTCTTCGTTACGACGAAGCTCTGGAACGACGATCACGGGCGCGCTCGGGCCAAGTCGGCCTTCGATGCGAGCCTGGCTCGGCTCGGGCTCGACTATGTGGACCTCTACCTGATCCACTGGCCCGGAGCCGGTAAGCGCCTCGAGACCTGGGAGGCGCTCACCGAGATCGCTCGAAGCGGGCGAGCCCGGAGCGTGGGCGTCAGCAACTTCACCGTGGCTCATCTCGAAGAGCTGCTCCACTCCTCCTCGGTCGTTCCGGCGGTGGACCAGGTGGAGTTCCACCCTTTCCTCTACCAACGGGAGCTCCTGGAGTACTGTCGGAAACATCGGATCCAGGTCGAGGCCTACTCTCCCCTGGGCCGTGGCGCCGCGCTCGAGGATCCCCGGATCCAGTCGATCGCACGGGCCCACCACCGGACCCCGGCACAGACCGTGCTGCGCTGGGAGCTCCAGCACGACCTCGTCACGATTCCCAAGTCCGTACGCCCGGATCGAATCCGGGAGAACAGCGGGCTCTTCGATTTTGAGCTCTCCACGAAGGAGATGGCGACGATGGACGCGCTTGGGGATCACGGACGGGTCGCCTGGGATCCTTCGCGGGTCCCCTAACACCCGGCCGAGGGGGGGAGGGCCGGCGGACGTTGCCCGTCTACGACCCCGAGTCCGACCCCAACTCGGGCCGCGTCACTCAGCGACCCTCAGGAGTGCGCAGGTTGTTCGATTCGATGGACCGGGCCAGCAGATGGCTCAGTTCCCGATAGGCGTCGTGGAGGTCATCGACCACCAAATTCGCGTTCAGCCGGTCGAGCGCATCGAACAGCTCGAGGGACTCCAGAAGGAAGACGCGGAGACAGCCGAGGCTGCAAAAGCCGATCCCTTCCACCAGGGGTTGAAGAGCGGGGGACGCGCCCTTCACTACCCAGCACTTGGTCCCGGGGGAGAGGAACGTGCCACAACGGCACCGCTGGGGATGGTCGTTCGGTGTCTGGAAGATCTCGAAGGAATCCATGGCCCGAGATTTGGCCGTCGAGTGATTGTTGGGCATATCAATCCACGGAGGGCGGCGTGCGATATTCTAACACGGCATATGAGCGTGCCGCCCTGCACCATCGGATAGACGGAGGCCCGACAGGCGCGCCGGTTCGGGCCGCCCCTTCCAACGCGTAGAGAATGCGAAGCCAGTCGGAGGCTACGGGTTTCTGTGAGGGGTGTGACTTCACCGGCCTCTCCGGGTTCGGACCGCGCCTGCAGTAGACCGGAAGCATGCGGGTCGACGATCGAGTGGGCTTGGGACACGGGCCGGTGGTGTGAAATCCGATTGACGGAGCGGGGATGTACGTCCCGGACGGTTCGCGATTCCGGGTCTGTATGGTCGCTAATAGCCAGTCCCGTGAAGGGGGTCTCGAACGCCGACCGACCCGGGCGCTGCGAGTAGCGGGGTACCTGGCCATCCTGTTCGGGATTGCCGGTGCGCTGTCCGGGCTCGTGGGGGCGGGGACGTTCATCCCCTACGCGAGTGCTTCGACATTCGATAGCCAGAACGCGGGGATCCTGACCGCGGTCGCGGCCGTCGGCACCGCCCTCTCTCTCCTCGGGGTCGTCGCGGGGTGGGGACTCCTTCGGGCTCGGAGCTGGGCCTGGGGCCTGACCACGGGGTCGGCCGTCGCGTGCGTCGCCACCGTCGCGATCATGACAGCGGTCTGGCCGAGCTCGTGGGGGTTTCTGGTCGTGGCCGCGGTCGCTTACGCCCTGGAGTTTGCACTGCTCTTCCTCGGACGCGAATCCCACCGGGCTCTCGCGGTGGGAGCGGTCCCGGGATAGCTCCCCTCGATGGAGTAGCCCATGCAGGCGTTGGAAGCTCCACGCCGATCGGCACCGCCTACCGAAACATGCGGAGTCCCGGCGGACCTCCGAGGAACGGCCCCCGGAAGCAGGGAACCCCATGCGCATCGTTGGCTCGTCCTCTACGGAAGTCGCTTCGGGAACACCCAACGGATCGCCAAAGCGCTGGCGAATGGCTTGCGGGAGGCTGCGGGGCTCCCCGTCGACTGCGTGGGCCTCGAGGACGCTCCCGTGGGCCAGCTGGAACGCTACGAGTTCATCGCGATTGGCGGGCCGACTGAGGTCTTCTCCGCTTCCAAGTCGATGAAGGTGTTTCTCGAGAAGCTTCCCGCGGCCGCTCTCCGGGGCAAGCGAGGATTCGCGTTCGACACGCGCCTCGCGAGTCGCCTCTCGGGGAGCGCGGGTCGATACATCGAGAACCATCTCCAGCGCGAGGGGGTCGAGATCGCCCGGCCGCACGCATCGGCAACGGTTCGGAGCCTGAACAAGGAGGAACGGGCGAGGCATGGGGACGACGGGGCTCCCGATTGGGCGCGCAAGCTGCAGAAGACCCCCACAGGGGCACCGGTTCCTTCTCGCGAACGCCTCGACCTCCTTGTCGCGGGAGCCGAAGCGGAGTTCCACCAGATCGGGGCGGAGCTCGGGGTTCGATTGAAGGCCGCGGCCGCGACGCGGGCGGCCTGAGGTCGAGCCTGGCCCCTTGGCTCGGAACGAGAGTTGGGTCACCGGCTCGACTTTCGCCGGACTGTCCGCCGACGCCAACTTCGGGGTGAACCGGAAGCCGCTCCGTCGAGGCTAGGCTACCGCGCGGCTTCCCGGTCTTGCGCTTGGGTTTCCGGCGCTAGGGCGGCGAGGTCAGGTGGCCCGGCAGGATGTCCCCGATGTAGAACCATGCCGCAATAGCCGCGAGGACCATGAAGATCGGGAACCAGATTGTGAGCAGATAGACGTAGACCGGGAGGCAGTAACGGCCACCCGTAGAGGCAGTGTCCGTCTCAGCCCGTTCCGACGCCGGCCGCAGGCTCAGTCGGAGCCGAGCGAAGGTCGGGCCCGGGTGATCCAGGTACCAGTCAACGATGAGAGAGGCCGGCAGCGACATGACGCCCGCCATCCCGAAGGCGCCATACAGCAAGAACGTCTCGAGCGGATTTTTCGTCAGCCCCAATTGGCCGGGCGCAACGAGGGTGGTGTACCCCCAATACCCGTACCAGCCCGTCATCACGCCGGCGACAAATCCGAACAACCCTGCGTATTCGAGCTTGAGGCCGAAGTACGCCACGACGGCGTAGACCAGCATCACCATCCCGAACAAGGTGACGACATCGCCGAAGAAAATGTCGTAAGAACCGAGACCATCGGACAGGAGGTAGGGCCACGTGAATTCGGTCCACAACCCCAGAAGAAGGGAAACCACGCCGATGAATCCCGTAGGGACTCCCGAGGCTTTGAGGGCAGCCCGCAGTTGCCCCGGCTCGTTCCGCAGGAGGCTCATGAACACGCGGATGGCCGTGTAGGAAAGGACCACCGCCCCGGCCAGGATCAACGCGACGACAAACCCGAGATCGTCGATGAACGGAGTGAACGCCATAGCGGCCTTCTCCCGTAGGCGGAGTACCGCGAGTGCGTACATGAATGTTCGGATTGGACGACCGCGCGGAACGTCCCTTGCAGGGGCAAAACTGATCCATCCCGCCGGACGGTTCCGAGGCCGCCTACTCGGACGCCTCCAGGGGTAATGCGCTAGAATGACTCTTGCAGTTAGGAGGTTGGAGACGGGTGCCCCAGGTGGGACACCGAGCCGTGGCCTGGCTTTCGGTACGCTAGGCCCCCCCGCGGGTACCGCGCGGTCGGGCGCCGCAGATGGGCTCGGCCGGATTCGAACCGGCGGTCTTCGCTGTGTGAGAGCGACGTCTTAACCGCTGGACTACGAGCCCGCTTGACGCCCGCCCGACGCACCCCTCAACTTAAAGACTCAGGCACCGGGGAGGCTCAGCAGGGCCGGGAGAAGCAGTCCGGCCGCAATGGTCAGAATGAGCCCGCTCGCGAGCGCGATGTTCGCTGAATCCCGACTGCCAAATCGCGTGGCAAAGTAGAGGGTCGTGTCCATCGAGGTGGCACCTCCCAATGCGACGATCCCCTCTCCACCCAGACGCGCCCCCACTCGAGGGGCGGAGAGCATGGTGAGGTTCTCCCGGAAGAAGTTGGTAAGGAAGGCAACCAGTCCAAGAACCGGTCCGACTTTGGCGGCGACGAGGGGCCCGGCGAGAGTGTACCACCCGAAACCCGTGGCGATCGCGAGAGAAACCGGGAGGGAGAGACCGGCGGCCAGGACCATGGCGTACGCCGCAATGGGCGCCGCCGCGGCCGCCGCCGTCAGGGGGACCCACAGGGAGCGTAGCCCCCTTCGCGAGATCCGAAGGTCGAACGCCACGAGGGCGAGGAGGACGTACAGCGCCCATTCGAGCGCCGAATTCCATGGGACGCTGAGCCGGCCGAGGGTCCCGTACCCGATCACTAGGGCGGCGGCGAACACGAATTCAATCGGGAACCGGCCCGTAATCGGCGGGGCAATCGTCTCGGGTGGTCGAGCCGGCCGTGGCAGCAGCCACACAAAGCCCAGGGTGAGTCCAAGGAGCAGGACGGTGAACAGAACGGCGACCGGTATGGCGTCGAGGACCTGGGTCGCCGGTAGCTCTCCCAGCGTTCCGCCGAGCAAGAGCAGGAGGACGAGCATGGTCGCGATGGTCGCCCGCTCCACCCAGCGCCCATGCGTCCGAACGAACCGCCCGGCGACGAATCCGCCCGCGAAGGCGACGTACAGAAACGGGTCGAACCCCACGCGCCGCTCCGAGGCCGGGCGGAGGCGATTACCGGCTCCAGCCCGAGAGGCTGTGGGCCTCTGGCGCACCGCGGCCGAGCCAGAGCGTTTCCTGTCGCTGGGGCCCGTAGCTCACGTACTCCACGGGAACGCGGGTCTCCCGGCCGACAAAGCGCAGGAACTCCCGAAGGGCGGTGGGGAGCGCGTGGACGCCCTCGCGCCGGATCCGCTCCTTGAGCTTGGGAGTGATCTCGGGCCACCCCGGGAACTCCGTGTAGACGGGGCGCACCTTGTTCAGCTCCTCCGCCTCGGTCGGTGGGTAGTCCGTGAACTCCTCGCCGGATTCGGTGGTGTACCGGACCGCCACCGGGACCCGCTCCAGGCCGCCCAGCACGTCGACTTTGGTGATCGCGAGCGAGGTGAACCCATTGAGCCGAGCGGCGTACCGAAGGAGGACCATGTCGAGCCAGCCACAGCGCCGTGGGCGGCCGGTCGTGGCCCCGCGCTCCCCGCCGACTCGTTGCAGGAACTCTCCCATCTCCCCGCCCACCTCGGTGGGGAACGGTCCCGCCCCCACGCGGGTGGCGTACGCCTTGGCCACCCCGACGACCTCGTCCAGTTCCTGGGGAGGAATGCCGCTTCCCATGAGCGCCCCCGCAGCGGTCGGGTGGGAGCTCGTCACATAGGGGTACGTTCCGAAGTCAATGTCGAGAAGGGCGCTCTGGGCCCCCTCGAGGAGGATCGATTCCCCATGCGCGATCGCCTCCCACAGGACCGGTTCGGTCGACCGGATGTAGGGCGCGAGCCGACCCCCGACCTCGGAAAGAGATTGGAGCAGCTCTGCCGCCGGCGGGAGATTCGGAATGTGGGCCTTCGTGCCATAGAGGAGGTTGAGCCGCTGCTGGAGAATCGCCGGCCGGGAAAGGTCCGCCATGCGGATCCCCCATCGCCCATAGCGGTCCTCGTAGGCGGGCCCGATGCCGCGGAGCGTCGTCCCGACAGACTCGCTGGTCGAAACGCGCTTTCGAACTTCCTCTTCCCAGGCATCCTCGAGCGAGTGCAGGGGCAAGAGCACGTGGGCCCGGTCGCTCACCAGGAGTTCGCCGTGGTAAAGGTGCCGGCTTTCCAGATCACGGAGCTCTTCTTCGAGCTGCGTCGGGTTGAGGACCATGCCGGGACCACTGACCCCGATGACCCCCTTACGGAGAACGCCGCAAGCGAGCTGGTGCAGCACCACGGTCGCCTCGGGGAGGTGGATCGAGTGCCCCGCGTTCGGACCGCCACCGGTGCGCACGACGTAGCGGGCGTGGGCTGCGAGGTAGTCGGTGATCTTCCCCTTCGCCTCGTCACCGAACTGCGCTCCGACGATGACGGTGACGGTCAAGGACCCCTCCGAAAAAGAGGGAGAGGCCCGGGTAGATGGCTCTTGTGTCCCCCACCGGCTGTCCCTCCGTCCCGGCCGCCGAAAAATCGAAGGCACAACGGTAAAGAACCCCGTCCCGGTCCGCGCCGAAATGGTGGCCCAGCGGGCGCGGGAGGTCGAAATCTCGGGCATCCGCAAGATGTTCGAGGCCGCCCCCCCGAGCGCCATCAACATGGGCCTCGGCGAGCCGGATTGTGAGCCTCCGGCGGAGGTGGTCGAGGCGCTCTGCGATGCGGTGCGTCACGGAATGAACCACTACGGCCCTTCGGCAGGCCTCACCGCGCTCCGGGAGAAGGTGGCGGAGCGCTACCGGGATCGCGACAGCGAGACCGGGCGGGAGAACGTGGTGATCACGGCCAGCGGCTCGGAGGGGCTCCTTTCGGCCGCGCTCGCCCTCTACGACCCGGGGGATGAGGTGCTCGTGCCAAACCCGGGGTTCGTCCTGTACGCTCCCCACGCTCGCCTCGCCGGGGCGATCCCGGTCCCGTACGACCTCCGCGAGGAGCGCCAGTACCTCCCCGACCTCGATGAGCTCGAGGCCCGGGTCACGCCTCGCACGCGGGCGATCATCGTGAACTCTCCCTCCAACCCCACGGGCGGAGTGTTCCCGAAAGCGACGGTCGAGCGGATCGTCGCGTTCGCGGAGCGGCACGACCTCGTCATCATCTCGGATGAGGTGTACGAGGAGATCGTTTACGAGGGGAAGTTCGCTTCCTTCTGGGGTCGGGGCGACCGGGCGGTCATCGTCAACTCCTTCTCGAAGACGTTCGCGATGACCGGTTGGCGGCTGGGCTTCCTCGTCGCTCCGCGCCCCCTCGCGGTCGAACTCAACAAGATCCACTACCACGTCGTGGCCTGCCCGTCGACCCCGGCCCAGGTGGCGGCCCTCGCGGGGCTCAACTCCGACGGAAGCGCCACCCGGGCGATGGTTCGCGAGTTCCGCGCCCGTCGAGAGTTGCTGACGAAGGGGCTGAACCGGGTCCCCGGCCTGACCTGCGTTCCTCCGGCGGGCGCCTTCTACGCCTTCCCCCGGTTCGACTGGAAAGGAACGGCGGCGGAAGTGGCGGGGGACCTTCTCCAGCGGGGACTCATCACCACGCCGGGGGACGCGTTCGGCTCGCTGGGGACGGGCCACCTGAGGCTCTCCTTCGCGACCTCCCGGCCCAACATCACGAAGGGCCTCGCCATCCTGCGGCGGTACGCCCGGGAAGTGGGCGCATGATCTGGCGGCTCCTCGCCGCCCTCCTCCGAGCGGGAAGCCTGGTGCAAGCCGAGCCGGAGCGCTCCGCCCTCGGCGAGTTCGCCCGTGAGGTCGCTCGGCTGGGTCAGGACTCGCCGACGAGTTCGCGGTAGAGCGCGACGTGGCTTTCCACCGCCCGGTCCCAGGTGAGGGATTCCACCCGCCGGTCCCCCGCTGCAGAGAGCCGTTGACGGAGCGCGGCGTCGGTGCTGACCCGCTCGAGCGCCGCAGCCAACGCCCCCGGGTCTCCGTACGGCACGAGCAAGGCCGCTCCGTTCGGTCCCACCGCCTCGGGAACGCCCCCGACCGAGGTCGCCACGATCGGGCAGTGGGCGGCCATCGCGTTCAGGAGAACGAGCCCATACGCCTCCCACTCGGACGGAAGGACGAAGGCCAACGCATGCCGGAAGATCGACCGCACCTGCGCGGGGTCCTCCACGTAATCGAGGAACTGTACATGGGCGTCAATGCCGAGGGCCCGCGCGCGCGCGCGGAGTCCTTCGCGCTCCCCCCAATCGTGGCCCATTAGGACGAGACCGGGCCGGTCCCCCTCACGGAGTTGGGCGAAAGCCTCTAGCAGGAAAGTCAGCCCCTTGTTCGAGGCGAGGCGGCCGGCATAGAGGAGGTACGACGGCGGCGTCCCCGGGGGAGGCGGGTCGGAGCTCTCCGTCCCGTGCCACGCCTCGAGGTCGATTCCGGGCGGGATCACCCGAATCCGGTCCGCGGGGGCGAACTCCCCGATGAGCCGCCGCTCGAGCTCCGTCTCGACGACCAGGGCCCGCGCGACCCGATACGCCGTCATTCCGAACCCCACGTCCTGCAGGCGAAGAAGGGCCCTCTTCCGGGCGGACTCGCGGCGGTCGGCCGGATGGTAGTGGGTCGACACGACCAGCGGAATCCGCGACGATTTGGCGACCGCAGCCGCCTGGAGCACGTGGCCGTAGCGGTGGGAATGGGCGTGGATGACATCGGGGCGCTCGGTCCTGAGCGCGTCCAGTAATCCGCCCATGAGCGGCATCGTGATCCCGGGGAGGAGCCGCTTGAAGACGGGGAATCGACGGACGGGGATCCCGGCCACGGTGGGCCGCCAGGAGGTTCGCCGCTCCCAGGAGGATTCATCGAAGAGGTCGCTCGCGAACACGGTGGGGGAAACGGCGTGGCTCGGGAGCCGGGACGCTACCTCCCGCACCGTCGTCTCGACGCCCCCGGGCGCATCGAAGCGAAGGGTGAGCTGGACGACCTTCACCGGCCCTGGGCCTCCCGGTAGACCTCGACGAGCTGGTCGGTCACTCGGTCCCACGTGAACCGCGGGACGACGCTCTCCCGTCCGAAGGCGCCGAGACGGCCCCGCAGCTCCGGGTCCTCCCAGAGTCGGAGGAACGCTTCCCCCAATCCAACCGCGTCATGGGGAGGAAGGAGAATCCCGGCCCGGCCGTCCTCCACGAACTCAGGGATGCCCCCGACCCGCGAGGCCACGACCGGCGTCCCCTGCGCCATCGCCTCCAGGAGGACGAGTCCGAACGCCTCGTACTCGCTGGGGAGGGCGAAGACGCGGGCCTCGCGAAAGGCGGCCGCGAGGAACCGCTCGTCAGACAGGAATCCCGTGAGATGGACCGATGCCGCGAGCCCCAGTTCCCGCACTCGGTGCTCGAAGCGGGCCCGCTCGCCGCCATCTTCCCCGACGACGACCAAGTGGGCGGTCGGATCGTGCCGCTTCAGCCCGGCGAACGCCGAGGCCAGCTCCGCCAGCCCCTTGTTCGAGGCGAGCCGGCCGACAAAGAGGACGAACGGCCCATCGAGGCCCAGGCCCTTCGAGAACGGCCGGTCTCCCTCGGGGGGCGGAGGCAGCGGGGTGTAGCCCGGCGGGATGACGGCGAGGCGAGGAAGCGGGAAACCGTTGACCCGAAGCAGCCGCTCCTCCTCCCGGCTTTGGACGATGAGCATGGCCGCGTCTCCGACGATGGGAGCCGCCAAGGCTCGGTCATAGAAACCGCGGAGCCGGTGGCGGAACCAACCGCCATGGATCGACCAGATCGGGTGGTAGTGGGCGGTGAGGACGTACGGCACCTTCGCCCGTCGTCCGTAGCGGCGTGCGACGGCGGCGTGGTGCGTGCCGTAGGTATGCGCGTGCAGGAGCTCGGGGGATTCCTCGCGCAGCGCGCGATCGAGCCCGCGCAGGAAGGGATAATGCAGTTCCCCGGGGAGGCTCCAGGCGCGGAGGCGCCGGACGCAGAAGCCTTCCCGCTCCTCGACGCGGGGCACCGTCGCGTCGAGCCGCTGCCAGGGGAACTCCCGATAGAGGTCCGACGTCAGCGCGGTGACCCGGTGCCCGCGCGCCGCCAGGCGGCGGGAGATCTCGAGGACGTGGCGCTCGACCCCCCCCGGCCCGGGAGGAAAACGCGTGGAGAGCTGCGCGAGCTTCACGGTCGCCGGCCTATCCGGCCCGGCCACCGGAAAGTCGCAGAGCGTACTTCTTGTACACCTCGGCGGCCCGCGCGACCGCCTCGATCTTCACGTACTCGTTCGCCTGGTGCGAGAGCTCCTCCTCCCCGGCGCCAAAGATGACCACGTGGGGGTTCACCTGGGTGTAGCAGACCGCCTCGGAGGCGTGGACGAGGACGGCCGATTCGGCGCTCGAGACCTCCTTCAACATCCGGACGTGCTCGCTGGTCGGGTCGATCTGGACGGCCGGCATCGTCAGGATCCGCCGCAGGGTGAACGGGGTCTTGATCCGCCGTAGATGGTCCTCGATCTCGCGGTACAGCTGGTCGGGGGTGTACGGGGGCGGGAACCGGATATCCACCTCGCTCGTGCACTTGTTCGGAACGACGTTGATGCGGGTGCCGCCGGAGAAGGTGCCGATGTTCATCGTCACCATGCCGAGCTCGGGGTGGGCGATGCGTCCCTTGAAGCTCTCGAGCCCCCGCAGGATCCGCATCATCTTCGAGATGGCGTTCTCGCCCAGGTGGGGCATCGCCCCGTGGGCGGCCTTGCCCCGGGTCTCGATGGCGAGGTCGAGGACGCCTTTCTCCGCGTAGGCGACGCGCAGCCCCGTCGGCTCCCCGACCACCACCGCCTTCGCCCGACGCAAGGGCAGGGTCTTCGCGAGCGCGAGCGCCCCCTGCATCGAGGTCTCCTCGTCCGTGGTGAGGGCGAGGACGACGGGGATCTTCCGGGCCACGAGGTCCTGGGCCGCCTGGAGCATCGCGATGACCGTGCCCTTCATGTCGGCCGCTCCGCGGCCGTACATCCGGCCGCCGGCGAGCTGGCTTTGCGAGAAGCTCCAGTAGTCGCCGATGGGGGGGGTGTCCAGGTGGCCGGAGAGGACGAGGCCCCCCTGGCCGTACTCCGCGAGGAGGGCGGGGGCCTGCGCGTCCCCGAAGAGGGTGTTGCGCATGTGCACCTGGTCGGTGAACGACTGCACGTAGTCGAGGACTTCCTGCTTGTCGGAGAACGGGTCGCTCGGGATCTTGATCAGGTCGGCGAGCATGTCGACCATCTGGCGTTTCATTGGATGCCGAAGCTCCCCCCCACCGGTCGAACGACGTCCGGCTCTATCGGGTGATGTCTCCGACAGGGAGTGTCGGCCTTAATTCTTCTGCCGGGACGACGGGCGGCGTTCGACGCGCCGCCGACGGGCCAGCTGTTGGGTGCGACGGAGGGCCCGGAGGAACCCTTCCGGGGAGCCGACCGACCACCATTCTCCCCAGTGCGGGGAGAGGATCAACGCCTCGACACGACCGCTCTGCGCGAGCAGCCACTGGATGGCGTCGGTCACCTCGAGCTCCGCGGGATGCCGCTGCCGGCGAACCGCCTTCAACGCCTCGAAAAGCCGGGGGGTGAAGGCGTAGACCGCCGTCGCCGCCCAGGCCGAGCGGGGCCGTTCGGGCTTCTCCTCCATCCGCTCCACCTTCAGGCGGCGCATCCCCTGCCAACGGGGGGCGGGGCGGCCTTCCACGACGCCGTAGCGCCGGGGGTCCGCGACCTTGCGGACCAGCAGCACGGCCTCTACGTCCCCCTGGGAGATGCGGGCCGACATCCGGCGGAGGACGGCCCCCCGGGGTTGGTCCCAGAGCAAGGCGTCGGCCGCGTGCAGGAGGAACGGTTGCCCCCGCACCCTCGGTTCCGAGCGCAGGACGGCGTCCCCGAATCCGAGCGGCTTCGGTTGGATCGCGAACCCCAGCTTCAGGCGGCCCAGGGTGCGGTAGAACCGCTCCGTCTCCTTCAATCGCTCGCGATGGTGGGCGTGGCGGGCCAGAAATCGTCGGTCGATGCTGAAGTAGTTCTGGACGAAGCTCCGGTCCTTGGCCCCGACGACGAGCGTCACGTCCGTAACCCCCGCGCCCGCCATCGTCTCGAGGACGTGGTGCGCGACCGGCTTCAGCACCACCGGCCCCGCCGCGTCCCCGTCGTAGAGCGGAAGGAACTCCTTACGGAGCCCCCGGGTCCACGGCAACATCCGGGTCCCCTCGCCGGCGAGGGTGAGCACACCGCGTATCGCCGTCACGTGGGGGGGTGGTCCGAAGGCGTGGAGGGAGCGTTCGTGGGGTCGGCGGGCGCGCGCGGTGCCGTCGGCAGATGGGCCTGGTTGTTCCCCTCCCGCCAGTTGACGTGGCCGGGAGCGACGACCGCCTTCCGAGCCGCGAGACGGCGGCGGAACCGGGTGAGGTCGTCGAAGATCTCCTCGATCACGGAATCGAGGGTGCGCTGGCGGACGTAGCCCAGGCGCGGAAGATGCTCGTGGATCGGGTTGTAGTAATGCTGCTCCGCCTCGACCCGCGGGTCCGGTGGATGTTCGATCACCGGGTGGAGCCCGCGCCGCTCGGCGACCTGCCGGACCTTCTCCGCAAGTTCGTTCACCGAGTACGCCGCATCGAACTGGTTGAAGACGCGGTACTCTCCAGCCTCGGGCGGATGCTCGAGAGCGAGGCGGAGGGACTGCATCGAATCCTCGAGGGCGATGAAGCCTCGCTTCTGCTCCCCCTTCCCGTACGGAGTGATGGGAAGTCCGAGGATCGCCTCCACCACGAACCGGTTGAGGGCGGTCCCCCAGACCTCGTCGAAGTCGAAACGGGTCAGGAGCGCGTTCGTTGTGATCTCGGGCGTCCGGGTGCCGTAGAGCACGCCCTGCATCACGTCGGTCGCGCGAAGGCCCCAGATCCGGGTCGCGAACATCACGTTCCCCGAGTCGTGCACCTTCGACCAGTGGTACCACGAGCCGGCCTGGCGGGGGAACGGGACGCGGTCGGTCCGGCCCCGATAGTCGACCTCGAAGAACCCCTCGGCGATGTCGAGGTTGGGGGTCCCGTACTCGCCCATCGTCCCCATCTTCACGAGATGCGCGTGCGGAGCGGACTCCTTCATGGCGTAGAGGAGGTGGACCGTCCCGGCGAGGTTCTCCGTCTGCGTCCGGACGGCGTGATGGACATCGATCATGGAGTAGGGGGCCGAGCGCTGCTCGGCGAGGTGGACAATGGCGTCCGGCTGCTCCGCGCGGACCAGGTCGCGGACGAACGGCCAGGAGGCCATGTCGCCGCGATGGAACTTCAGCTCCTTCCCCAGGATCGACTTGACCGCCGCCTGTCGACGGGGGAACGTGCCGATCGGGGTCGCCGACCAGCTCCCCACTTCGCGGACCCGCCGCCGGGTGACGAAATTGTCGGCCCCGACCACCTCATGACCGCGGGAGAGGAGGTGCAACGCGAGGGGCCACCCGGAGTAGCCGTCGATGCCCGCGATGAGGACTTTCATCGACCCACGGTTCGTTGGTACCCGTTCTATTTAGGTATGGTGCTGGGCGCCGGGCCCTCGTTCCTCGGAGATCCGCCGTCCGTCCAACGGTTTAAGCGGTTGACGCGGTCATGAGCTAGGGGGACCGTGAGCGGCGAACTCCGCATCGCTGAGACCCGCGACGAGCCGATTCGCGGCGCGATGATGGTGGTCGGATTCCCCACGCACGGGCTGGTCGGCTCGGTAGCGGCCTCGTACCTCGTGCATGCATTGGACATGCAGCCCGTGGCCTACATGGTGAGCGAGTCGCTGCCCCCCACGGTGATCATGGAAGGGGGCGTGGTGACGGCCCCCGTCCGCTTCTACGCGAGCAAAGTCGTCTGCGGGGTCGACCGACGCTGCGACCAACTCGTCGTCGCCATCAGCGACATCCAGCCCCCGCCCGAGCTTCTGAATGCCCTCGGCCGCACCCTCCTCGACTGGGCCGAGGCGAAGGGGGTCCAGCTCGTCGTCGCGGTGGAGGGGCAGCCGCTCGAGGAGGAGGTTCGTGGGGACGCCCGCGTCGTCGCCATGGCCAATCGGGCGGCCGCGCCGCTCTTGGAAAAGTACCAGTTCGAACCGGCGAATGGGGTCGTCACCGGCTTTGCCGGCGGGCTCATGCTCTCGGCGATCGACCGGGGGCTTCCGACGCTCTGCCTCGTCGCCCAGGCGCACAAGGACTTCCCCGACGCCCGGGCGGCGGCGAAGGTCATTGAGACGGTGAACCCCCTCGTTCCGATGCTCGTGCTCGACACGAAGCCGCTACGCGAAAAGGCCATCCAGCTCGAGGCGGAAGTCCGGAGGAATCTCGAGGCGCAGCAAAGGTCCATGAACTCCATGCGACGTGGGGAGGACGAAGGGCCGGGTGAGATGTATCGCTGATTCCGCCCCCCGCGCGCTGACTAGCGCGCCTCCGCGGGTGGCCGCCCCGGCGGCCCTCCGGGAGTTCCGGCCCGAAGACATCCCCGATATCGTTCAGATCGTGTCGGAGGCGCTGCACGAGCACTACGATTCCGCGCTCTACCAGTCGCTGAGCCTCCAGTGGCCCGCCGGGTTTCTCGTGGCGACCGATGGCTACGACCGCCCGGTGGGGTTCCTGCTCGGAGTGAACCAGGTGGAGGGGGAGGCCCGGATCCTCATGTTCGCCGTGGACCGGGACCACCGGCAGCAAGGGATCGGGAGCCTCGTCATGGAGCGGTTCTTCGCCCGCTGCCGTGCCCGAGGGCTGCGACGGGTCACGCTCGAGGTACGGGTGTCGAACGCCACGGCCATCCGGTTCTACAGCCACTACGGCTACTCGGTCACGGACCTCCTCCGAGGGTACTACTCCGACGGCGAGAACGGCTACCAGATGGCCCGCGACCTCTAGCGCGGCGGGCCCGGCCCTACGAAACCCTAAAACCCCTCAGCGGTCCCCCTTCGGTCGATGCCGGTCGCGTGGCCCACCGCAGGGGAGCTGATGACGCCCCGGCCGATCACGGTCCCCGCCGACGCCCCGCTCTCTCAGGCGATCGGGCTCATGCGCAGCCACGCGATCCATGAGTTGCCCGTACTGCACCGAAAACGCCTCACCGGGATGATCACCTTCGAATCGATCGTCCGGCGGGGCAACATCTCGTTCGCAACGAAGGTCTCCCACCTGATGCTCCTCCCGCCGGTCGTGACCCCCACCACGAGCTATGCGGAGCTCGCCGAGCAACTCCTCGCCGCCGGCCTCCGCGCCGCGCCCGTCGTCGGGAAGAAGGGCGACCTGCAGGGCGTCGTCTCCCGGACGGACCTCGTCCGGGCGATGCCGGGGCTCCCCACCCTGACGAAGCACACGGTCGAGGAGATCATGAGCCCCGTCGGCCTCCTCGTTCAGGAATCGGAGCGCTGCGGCACGCTCCTCACCCAGATCCGCCTCCTCGAGGAGCACCCGCTCCCCGTCGTGGACCGCAAAGGGCATCTCGTCGGGGCGGTCGGCGTGGCCGACCTCGGACGGATCCTCTGGCGGCCTACTTCGCCCGGGAAGGAGGACGCACAACGGGGCGGCTCGGTCCTGGACGTCGCGGTCTCCACCATCATGCACTCCCCGGCCGTCACGGTTCCCGCGGGGACCTCGACGGGCGACGCCGCCGCGCGGATGTCGAGCGAGAAGATCTCGAGCGTCTTTGTCGTGGAGAACGACCGGCCCACCGGGGTGGTCTCGCAGGCCGACCTCCTGGGGCTCGCCGTCGGCGGCGAGCGGACGGGCAAGAGCGTCGGCGATGTCTACGTCCAGGTCACCGGGCTCCGCGGCTCGGGCGACCCCGCCATCCTGACCGAGATCGACCGTGCGATCGCGAAGGGGCTGCGCCACATCGCCCGCCACGCGAAGCCGAACTTCCTCAGTCTCAACGTGAGCCCCCACGCCACGCATCGCTCGGGGGACGCGACCGTTCAGGCGCGGCTGCACACCGACCGCGGGATCTACTACGCCAGTCAAACGGCGTGGAACTTCTTCGCCGGTATCGCGGACGTGATGGAGGAGCTCGCGGAGCAGGCCCGCCGGACGTCGGAAGAGGCGCGCCGCCGGCGGCGCCGGGGCATTCGGATGCCCGCGACGGAGGAGACGTTCAGCGAGGACCGGGAGCTCGAGGCCAAGATCCGGTCCGTCAGCGGCGACGACGAGAGCGAGTCCTAGGAGCGGAACATGATGCCCGGGGGGCCCCGCAACGCGCGTCAGATGGAGATGATGATGCGCCGTCTCGGCATGAAGACGGAGAACGTCGAGGATGTCGAGGAGGTGATCGTCCGGACCCGGACGACGGAGCACGTCTTCGAGCGTCCCGAGGTCACGATCCTTACCGTGCAGGGGGTTCGCACCTACCAGGTCGTGGGTCAACCGATGCTCCGTGCCCGCGGATCGGAGCCCGAAGGGGCCTCCGAACGACCCCCCCGTAGCGCCCCCCCCGCGGCCGCGGGACCGCCCGAGGAGGACGTCCAGTTGGTGATGGAGCAGGCGGGGGTCGAGCGCGAGGAGGCGCTCGCGGCGCTCCGCGCCGCCGACGGAGCGCCCGCGGAGGCGATCCTCCATCTGCTGACACGGCGGGGGTCCGGTGGCGGCTAGCGCCGGAACGATCGCCCAGGAGTGCGTCGAAGGGTACCTGTTCGTCCGGCGACCGCTCTCCTTCCTTCTCCTGCGTCGCCCTCCGGCCCGGGGCTCGATCTGGGTGCCCGTCAGCGGAAAGGTCGAGCCGACGGACGCCGACTTTGTCGCGGCGTTGCGGCGCGAGCTTACGGAAGAAACGGGGTTCCGCACGTACGAAGATCCCTTCTCGCTCGACTGGCACGTGCCGTTTACGGGTCCGGATGGCCGCCCCTGGCGGCTCCACGCGTACGGAGTGGAGCTTCCCGACCCCGCTCCGCCGCGCTTGAGCCCGGAGCATGTCGCTTATGCGTGGGTCCCCCAGGCCGTCGCCCTCGAACGGCTCCATTATCCGGACAACCAAGAGGCCCTTCGCCGGCTCGGTCAGCGCATCTCGAAGGATTCCGCGAAGCCGGGCCTCGGGGCACCGGCCGTCAGCGACCGCGCCGGTCAGGTCCCATGACCGAACCGCCGGGTCCCCCCACCGAGTCTGTGGACCAGATCCTGGACGCCCCAAGCCCGCCGGTCGCGTCGACCCCCGAGGGTCGTGTCTTTCGCCTTGTCGGCGCCGACCTGTTCGAGGCGATCCAGAGTCATCCGGCGCGCAAGGTGGTCCTCCAGGTGCCGGCGGGTCTCACGCGCAATGCCCATCGGCTGGCGGCCCAAATCCGGGAGGCAACGGCGAAGCCCGTCGTCCTCGCGACCCGAGCCTGCTTCGGGGCGTGCGACTTCCCCTCGGATTCCGAGGCCCCCGGCGCCGAGCTCGCGGTCGTGCTCGGGCATGCCCCGATTCCGAACGTCCACCTGACCCGCCCGACGTTCTTCGTGGAGATGCGAGAGCCGGGGGGCGACCCGCGAGCCATGGCCGAGCTCGTGGAGCGGGCGGGTCTCCCTCGCTCCCTCGGGATCGTCGCCTCGGTCCAGCACCTCGACCTGCTGCCCGAATTCTCCCGCGCCCTCGAGGAACGCGGGTACCGCCCCCGCACGGGGACGGGGGACCATCGGTTGGCCTACGCCGCCCAGGCCCTCGGCTGCAACTACTCGACGGCCGAGTCGATTCAACGAGACGTGGAGGCATTCCTGTTCGTGGGTACGGGACGGTTTCACCCGCTGGGACTGGCGTTCGCCGTCGACCGCCCGGTCTGGGCGCTCGACCCGCTCCAGGAGCTCCTGGAACAGCCCATCGATCGAGAGGCCCTCATCCGGCGCCGCCAGCTCTTGGTGGCGTCGGTGCGCGATGCCCGGCGCTGGGGGATCCTCACTTCGTCCTTTGCCGGCCAGGACCGGCATCCGATGGCGCTCGCGCTGCAGCGCCGGGCGGCGCGAGCAGGACGAGAGGCGGAGATCCTCGTCTTCGACCGACTCGACCCGCGGGACCTCGAGGGCCGGGACATGGAGGCGTACGTGAACACCGCCTGTCCCCGCATCGCGCTCGACGATTCCGCCCTCTATCCGCGTCCGTTATTGACGCCGCCGGAGTTCCTGATGGCCCTCGGGGAGTTGCCCCTGGCCCCGTATCGATTCGACACGTACCGATAGGACGGCGACGCGGAGCGAGGGCTGATATTCCTCGCGGCCCCTTACGACCCTACGGAGGCCGTATGCTCGGTAGGGCCCAGGCCGTCGAGGCGGGGCACCCGGCGGGCGTGCTCGTCCTCGCGCTGTCGTTCTGTGCGGTGATTGGAACGGCGATGGCAACCGGTACCGGTTCCGCGGGCGCGGCGCCGGAGGTGGTACCCGCCTGCGACCAGGTCGGTGCGGTGTACCCGATGCTGCTGAACGTGACGTCCAACACCTCGTTCTTTCCGGGTTTCCCGGCGTTTAACGGGTCCAACGGCACCACCGGCCAGGCAAACTTTTCTGGGGGTCCACCTCCGATGCCCGGAACCAACGGAACGATTCCTCCCATGTTCCCCCCCTTGCCCAATCTGACCGACGGCCGGGTCGCCCAGCTGTTCGCCCAGGTCTGCCCGCTCCCGGAGTTCGTCCGGCTGCTGGGGAGCGTCGGAGTCCAGAACTTTTCGCTCGGTGGAGGCGGCAACACGCGGACGGGTGCGATCTTCGTGTCGTTCGGCTTCTTCTGGACCGACACCTGCCCCTCCAACGGGACCTGGGGGTCCGGGGAGTGCAGCTATCAGGAGTACTGGTCGGCCAACGCGACCAGTGGTGCGATCCAGGGGCCGATCACTCAGGTGGGTCCGAGTTTCTCCTCCAAGGGGCCGGGGGGATTCGAGGGTACGCAGCCAAATCAAAGTCCCGGGGTCGCTTCAATCAACGGCTGGTGGATCGCGTCGGCCTTGTGGGCCGTCGGCGGTGCGACCGTCGCCGGCGCCGTCCTGTGGGAACGCCGACGGTGGGGGCAACGGGGTCCGCTGGGTACCCGGCGTCCGAAGTAAGGACGTGAGTTCGGGTGAGGATGGCCCCGCGGTCCTCGCTGCCCCAACGCCGGACGGCGAGGGCGGTGTCGCTGCCCCTCCGCGCGCTACCGCTGGCCCTCCTCGCCGCTGGAGCCGGACTCACCGCCGAGGCGATCGTGCGCGGAGAAGCGACGCTGTCGCTGTTCCTCGTGATTCCCGTGGTGAGCGGGAGCTCCCCCCTCTTCCTCCTGGGGATTCTCGTCCTTCTGCTGGGATTGTTCAGCCTACCGCTGGTGTTGGCCTCGAGGTCCGAAGAAGAAGGCCCGCCGGCGCCGCGTTCCCCGCTAGGCGCGCGCGACGGCTCCCGCCCGTCGGGCGGATCGGGCGGAGTCCTGCTGCTCGGTCCCTTCCCGCTCTTCTTCGGCGGCTGGAAGCACCCGGCCCGGGCGGTCTACTGGCTCGCCGTCCTGGTCGGGGTCGCCCTGCTGCTGGTGGCTGTGCTCTTCGCCCTCGCCGTAGCCGGCTGAAGGAAGCCGAGCGTCTCCGCGAGGAAGAGCGCGTGCAACCGGGGGTCGCCGGAGAGTTCGGGGTGGAACGTCAGGCCCCAGAGATGCCCTTGCCGGACCCCGACGACCTCCTCTCCGTGGAGGGCGAGCGGCTGGGCCCCCGGGCCGACCTTGAGGATGCGCGGGGCGCGGATGAAGACCCCGGGAAAGGGGGTGTCGAGGCCGCTCACCGTGACCGGCCCTTCGAACGACTCCCGCTGTCGCCCGTAGTCGTTGCGTCGCACCCGGACGTCGAGCAGTCCCAGGGGGTGCGGGTCGCGCCCGCCGGGGCTGGGCTCGAGCTCCCCGGAGATCAGGATGAGCCCCGCGCACGTCGCGAGGATGGGGAACCCCTTCGAGCCCCGCTCGCGCAGCGCGGTGTCGAGCCCCGCGTGTTCGAGGAGCCGGCCGATGGTGGTGCTCTCGCCCCCCGGTAGGAAGAGGGCAACGACCCGGTCGAGGTCGGAGACCGTCCGTACCGGTACGACGGATTCCGGGGGGAGCAGGTGGCGGAGCGCGGCCACATGTTCCGGTACGTCCCCCTGGAGGGCGAGGACCCCGACCTTCATCGGGTGGCGGCGGCCTGGCGAAGCTCGCCCAGGATCTCCCGGGCCCGGTCGATGCGGATCGCGTGCTCCGCCACGAGACGCGCGACCACGGCATCGACCTCCTCGGGTTTGGCCCCGGCCGTGGCGGCGATGTTCCGCGCGTGGAGTTCCATATGCCCCCGCTGGATCCCTTCCGTGACGAGCGCGCGCAGCGCGGAGAAGTTCTGGGCGAGGCCGACGGCGGCGAGGACCTGGGCGAGCTCCTGTGCGCCCTTGACGCCCAGGAGCTTCACGTTCGCCTTCGCCGTCGGGTGGACGGCCGTCGCCCCGCCGATGAGCCCGACCGCGATGGGAAGCTCGATCGTGCCCACCAGGTCCCCATTCCGGTTCTTCTCGTAGGTCGTCAGCGGTTTCACGACACCCCCCTCGCGGGCCTGGAAGGCGGCGTAGGTGTGCGCCCCGCTCTCGATGGCGCGGAAATCGTTCCCCGTCGCCACGACGACGGCGGAGATCCCGTTCATGATTCCTTTGTTGTGCGTCGCGCAGCGGAACGGGTCCACGGCGGCGAGCGTGTACGCGTCCAGCACGGCCTCCACGACCTGCTCCCCCGTCGCCTCGGGCGTCGCAAGCGCCGCGCGCGGGAACGTGGCCGAAGCGCGGGCAAGCCGGTAGACGGCGAGGTTCGAGATGATGCGGAGCACGGAGCGACCGCCGGCCAGCCGGGCGACCTCCGGGGCCAAGGCCTCGCACATGGTGTTCACGGCGTTCATCCCCCCCGCGTCGCGGGCATCGACGAGGAGGTGGGCGACGAGGATCGGACCCCGGGGAGAGGCCAGGACTCGGACCTCGAGGTCTCGGGCGCCTCCTCCGAACTTGACCAGCATCGGGTCCTTTGTGTTCGCCGCCTCAAGGAGGCGGTCGCATTCCGCGAGGATTCGCAGCCGAGCCGCGGCGGGGTCGGGCACGTCCATGACCTGGATTTGCCCGATCATGATCGGGGCCGTGGTCTGCGCCGTAAACCCCCCGGCCGCGCGTGCCACCTTGGCCGCGTTCGAGGCGGCGGCCACGACGCTCGGCTCCTCGATGGCCATGGGGATGAGGTAGTCTTTCCCGTTGATCCGGAAATGGGTGGCGATGCCCAGCGGTAGGGCGAATGCCCCGACGACGTTCTCGATCATGCGATTGAGGATCGTGGGGTCGATCCCGGGCGGAAAGTCGTAGACCCGGGCCTCCTCCTCGGTGATGCCGGCCCACTCGCGGACGACCTGGCGGCGCTCCTCGACGCTTCGCTTGTAGAACCCGGAGATCTCGGACGATCGTTCCATCTTCGTTCCCTTTCAGGTCGGGGTATCTTCCTTGGAGCTGACGGCGGTCTCGGCGGCCGCGGCGGGCGGCGGGCGCCGGCTCGGTTTCCGGGCGACGACGACCTTGGCCGGCCGCAGAACGCCGCCCGCGAGGGAGTACCCTTGCTGGACCACGTCCACGATCGTCCCCTCCGGGGACTCCTCCGTCACCGGAGTCTCGGCCACCGCTTCGTGGTCCTCCGCGCGGAAGGGTTGCCCCTGACGTGCCAATGGCTCGACCCCCTCGGAATTCAGGAACGACGTCCATTCTTTCCAGAGGAGGTCGAGCCCCTTGCGAACGGGGTCATTTTCGGGATTCCGTCGCACAGACTCGCGGGCGTGCTCAACGGCTTCGTACAACGGCAGCATCGCCCGCAGAAGGTCCGCCCGAGCGCGGTCGCGGACCCGCTCGTGTTCGCGCGCCGTCCGCCGGCGGAAGTTTTCGAAGTCCGCGAGGAGATACTTGAATCGGGTCTCCCAGTCCTCGCCTTTGGGAGCCGCCTCGGCCGCGTCCGCGGGCGTCGTCTCCGGGGGAGCTGCGGGGGGGATGTTCGGCTCCTCCGCCATCGTCCGGACGGGCACCGACGGCGATTATATGGGCTTTGGCCGGAGCGCCGGCCGCTCTTCGTGGAGGCCCCGCGCAAAGGGGTCCCATCCCACCCCAGGGGCTCCCTTTCCGTCCCGAATTCGACGGGAGAATGTGGAGGAGCCCGGGCGCGAAAGTGGCGACAGAATTTCGCCTCGGTCCCAAGCCTTATTACACGACCCCAACTCGGTAGAATTAGCCCATTTTATCGGGCACTTTCCGATGGCCCAGAACGCGCTCACGAACACGGCGTACGACGCGAGTTCCATCCAGGTCCTGGAAGGGCTCTCCGCCGTCCGTCGTCGACCCGGCATGTACATCGGGTCCACGGATGGTCGCGGGCTCCACCACCTGATCTACGAGGTCGTGGCGAACTCGATCGACGAGGTCCTCGCCGGGTTCTGCACCGAGATCTCTGTCACGCTCCACAGCGACGGGACCTGCTCGGTCGCGGACAATGGCCGGGGGATCCCGGTCGAAGAGCATCCGAAGTACCACAAGCCCGCGCTCGAGATCGTCATGACGATCCTCCATGCGGGGTCGAAGTTCGACCGGAACACCTACAAGGTTTCGGGAGGGCTCCACGGCGTCGGCCTCCACGTGGTCAATGCGCTGAGCGAATGGTTCGACGTGCGCGTGCGACGCGATGGGCAGGTCTACGAACAGCGGTACGAGCGGGGCGCTCCGGTCGCGCCGTTGAAGTCCGTCGGCGCGGCCGAGGGCACGGGCACCGAGCAGCGGTTCAAGCCCGACGCGACCATCTTTGAGACGACGACGTTCGACAAGGAAACGGTCGAGCGGCGGCTCAAGGACCTGAGCTACCTCAACCCCGAGGTGACGATCCAGTTCGCCGACGAGCGCGACGGGACGAAGCAGACGTTCCATCATGCCGGAGGGATCGCGGAGTTCGTCGCCGACCTCAACCAGTCGTCCAACCCCCTCTTTCCCACGCCGGTGTTCCTCCACGCCAAGCGCGACACGACCGACATCGAGGTCGCGTTGCAGTACAACGACGGCTACAACGAGACGACGCTGGCGTTTGTGAACGATATCAACACCGCTGACGGCGGAACGCACGTGGTCGGCCTTCGGACCGCGCTCACGCGGACGCTCAACGACTACGCGCGGAAACGCGGGTTCATCAAAGGCGACAAGGAGAGCCTGACCGGAGAGGACGTCCGCGAGGGGCTCACCTGCGTCCTCTCGATCAAGGTCCTCGAACCCCAGTTCGAGGGCCAGACCAAGGCCCGCCTGGGCAACTCGGAAGTCAAGGGCCAGGTCGAGAGCGCCGTGGGGGAGAAGCTCGCCGACTTCCTCGAGGAGCACCCGGCGGTGGCCCAGGCGCTCATCACCAAAGCGGTCGAAGCTTCCCAGGCGCGCGAGGCCGCCCGGAAGGCGCGGGAGCTGACCCGACGGAAAGGCCTCCTCGAAGGCGGGGGGCTCCCGGGAAAGCTCGCCGACTGCCACTCCCGGGACGCCTCCATCTCCGAACTGTTCATCGTCGAGGGGGATTCGGCGGGCGGCACGGCGAAGCAGGGCCGGGACCGCGAGTTCCAGGCGGTGCTGCCGCTGCGCGGCAAGATCCTCAACGTCGAGAAGGCCCGGCTCGACAAGATGCTCCAGAGCGAGGCGATCCGCGCGCTCATCACGGCGATCGGCACCGGCATCGGCGACGAGTTCGACCTCACGAAGCTGCGGTACCACAAGATCATCCTCATGACGGACGCCGACGTCGACGGCTCGCACATCCGCACCCTCCTTCTGACGCTCTTCTATCGGAAGATGCCCGAGCTCATCACCGAGGGCCACATCTACATCGCCCAGGCGCCGCTCTATCGCGTCCAGCGGGCCTCGAAGGCGCTCTACGCCTACTCCGAGGAGGAGCGCGACCGCGTGGTCCAGGAGCTGGGGGGGAAGGGAGCGACGATCCAGCGGTACAAGGGGCTGGGAGAGATGAACGCCGACCAGCTCGCCGATACGACGATGCATCCGGGGCACCGCTCGCTATTGCGGGTCACGGTCGAGGACGCCGGACGCGCGAACGAACTGTTCCAGATATTAATGGGCGAGGCCGTCGAGCCTCGCCGTCAGTACATCCAGGACCACGCCGTCGAGGTCACCAACCTCGACATCTAGGGGATCGGAGAACCCGGGCGCAATGGCCTCCTCCCTCGTCCCCGCCCTCGCGGCGGTGGGTCGCTCGGAAGCGGACGTCGTCCGCCACCCGGTCCTCCACGGCAACGGGGAGACGCTCGTCACCTTCGGCCGACCGGCCGCGGATGGGGGCCTCCTCTGGAGCGGGGTGTGGATCACTCCTTCCGGCCTCCAGTTCCTGGGGGTCCCCGCCGAGAGCCACGGCGCCTCCCGCAGCCATCGCCTCACGGGTCCCGCGGCCCAGCTCTTCGACACGATCGTCGACGTCGCCCGGAACTACCTCGAGCGCATCGAGGAGCTGGACCAGCAGCTGAGCGAGGCGCAGCAGCGCGGACGCACCGTCCCCCTCCCCGACGTCTGGCGGCTCCAACGGCGGGCCGCGCTGCTGCGCGCCCAGATCGGCCGCAGCCTGGTCGCCCTCGCCGAGCTCGCGGGCCCGTTCGGGGCCGCCTTCCCGGGGCTCTCCGCCGCGCTTCCCTCCCTTGAGGGCGAGCTGGGGCGGGTGCAGCAGCTGTGCGCGAACCTCCAGCAGTCGCTCTCGGACCTCATCCTGCTGAGAAACGCGGAGGAATCCAACCGGATCGCGGAGGCGGCGAACCGGCTCTCGAAGGTCTCCAATCGGATCGCGGCGCTCGCGAACATCTCGAACATCCGCATGCTGGGGCTCACCTACATCGCGCTTCTCCTCGGCCTCGTGAGCGCGGTGGTCCTGTTTCCCAACACGGCGGCCACCATCCTCGGGATGCCGTCGGCGTCGTGGGTGCCGGGGGTGGTCGTCGACCTCGTCCTGGTGACGACCGCCATGGTGCCCTTGGCCCTGGTGCTGCGTCCCCGATGGGTGCGCACGATCCTCGCGGGGCTGCCCGCCTACGAGGCCCGGGCCTCGGAGGGGGTCCGCGACCTTCCCGAGATGGAACCGGACGTTCCGTCGGGCGAGCCGCCCCGCGAGTCGCAACGTCTTTAGTCCCACCCCGACTCGCCCGCGTCGGCGATGACGTCCTCGACGGTCTTCCGGGGCGGGCTCCTCGTCACCCAGGACCCCGCCCGCCGCGTCGTGCGCGGGGACCTTCGCGTCGACGGCCACCGGATCACGCACGTCGGCGGGCACGCGCCCACGGAGGGCGCCCAGGTGGTGGAGGCGGAGGGGTACGCCCTCCTCCCGGGGTTCGTCAACACGCACGCGCACGTGGCGATGTCGCTCCTGAGAGGGATCGCGGACGACCGGGACCTGGCCGGGTTCCTGGAGACGCTGTTCGCCGTCGACGCGCGCCGCACGGAGGCGGACATCGAGGCCGGTGCGGCCGCGGGCATTGCGGAAATGCTCCTCTCGGGGACGACGACGTTCCTCGACCTCTACTACGGGGAGGATGCCGTCGCCCGCGCCGTCCGCACCCTCGGGATCCGCGGCTACCTCGGATGGGCCGTCCTCGACCCCGAGCTCACGACGCAGAAGGGCCGGCCCCTCGACAATGCGCGGGGCTTCCTCGAGCGCTGGAAGAGCGATGATCGGGTCCACCCGCTGGTCGCGCCCCAGGGCGTCTACGTCTGTGGCCGGGAGACCTGGCTCGGCGCGAAGGAGCTCGCGGAGCGGTCCGGCACCCTCGTCCACTACCATCTTTCGGAGACCCGGCGCGAGGTGCACGAGCACGAGGCGAAGACCGGGGAGCGACCGGCGATCTGGCTCGAGTCGATCGGATTTCTGGGACCCGGCCAGGTGGCGGCCCACGGGGTCTGGCTCACCCGCCGGGAGATCCAGCTCCTCGCGGAGCGGAAGGTGGGCGTCGCCCACTGCCCGAGCTCGAACCTGAAGCTCGCGACGGGCGGCGTTGCCCCTGTCGTGGAGCTGAGGGACGCCGGTGCCCGGGTCGGCCTCGGCACCGATTCCGTCGCGTCGAACAATGCGCTCTCGATGCTGCGGGAGATGCACGTCGCGGGCCTGCTGCAGAAGCACCACCGCTGGGATGCGGCGGCGCTTCCCGCCCCCGTGCTCCTCGACCTCGCGACGATCGAGGGGGCGCGGATCCTCGGGGCGGAGCAGGAGATCGGCTCGCTCGAGGTCGGGAAGCGGGCAGACCTCCTCCTCGCCCGGCTCGACCACCCCACCCTCGTTCCGGCCCGTCCGGAGGCGATCGTGTCACACGTGGCGTACGCGATGAGCGAGGAAGCCGTCGACGCGGTCTACGTGGACGGGAGCCCCGTGGTGGAGCACCGGCACCTCGTTCGGGCCGATTGGAAGGATCTGCGCGAGCGCGCCGAGACCGCCGCCGAGGCGCTTTGGGCCGCCCGTCCCAGCGCGCCGCGCTAAGGCGGGCCTAGCCAAGATTCTAGGTTGGCCCGTAGCGTCGTGGCCACGACTTCCGCTTCGGGAGCCCCGGACAACTCGGAAAGAGCGGTCACGTGGCGCTCCAGGATGCTCGGTGCGACCGCGAAAAGGGTGGAGAGCCGGGGGCGGTCGACCCGCACGCTGAGCGTGCCGTGGTGGAGCAGCGCCCGATGCGTCACATGCTGCGCGGCTCCCCCGAGGACCCTCTCGCCGACGCAGAGGGCCTGCCCCCGCGGGGCGAGGAGACAGAATTCGGTCGACACCCCGATCGGGGGGGACCACGCCGCGGCAATTCTGAATCCGCGGAGGGTGGTCACGAGGGGATCCCCCAGCCGCGCGTACGCGCGGGAATAATCGCGTCCCACGCGAGGGTCCGGTCGAGGCAGGACGACCGACCAGACCAGGTCCCCCTCCAGGTGGAGGAGCCCGGTTCCCCCGGACCTGCGACGGACCAACGGAAGCCCCTCCCTCTCGGCCCGCCCGTAGACCAGGGACCCGGCGGGCTGAGCCACCCCCAGGGAAACGACCGGGCCCCTCAGCCGGGCGACTCTAGCGGCGGGCGAGCCCTGGGCCAGGAGCGCCTCGTCCCGCCGCAGGTTCTCGGCGGCGTCGAGCCACCCCTCCTCGCGAACCCGATACACGGCCCCACCTCCCCAGGGGGCGACCGGCGGAAAACCCTCTCCCCCGCTTCGGAAACGCTAAGGCTCCCCTCGCCAGACGGGAGAACGATGGCCGAACTCTCGACGTACTCGCTGCATCCCGGGTCGCGTGCCCCGCCGTTCTCGCTGCCGGGCGTCGATGGAGAGACGCACAGCCTTCCCGACTTCGCAGCTTCCCGCTTCCTCCTGGTCGTGTTCTGGTGCAACCACTGTCCGTATGTCCAGGCGTGGGAGGAGCGGATGATCGACATCGGCCGCCGCTACGGGCCGAAAGGGGTCCAGGTCGTGCTCATCAACCCGAATGACGACGAGGCCTACCCTGACGACCGCTTCGAGCGGATGGTCGAACGGGCGCGGGAGAAAGGGTATCCGTTCCCGTACTTGCGCGATGAGAGCCAGCAGGTCGCCCATTCCTACGGGGCCCTGGTGACGCCCCACCCGATGCTGTTCGGTCCCGACCGACGCCTCCTCTACCAGGGGCGCATCGACGACAATCACCGGGACCCCGGGGCCGTCCATCGACGATCCCTCGTGGAAGCCCTGGACGCGGCGCTCGACGGGCGTGCGATCGCCGAGTCCGAACTGCCCGTGCTGGGCTGCTCGGTCAAGTGGAAGCCCTAGGGGGCCTTTCGCCCGCGCTCCCGGGACCGGGGGCTTGCGCGGATCGCCTTGGCGCGCGCCTCGAAGGAGGCAGCGAGCTCGGGCCTAAGGGCCGCACCGGCGAAGTCCAGCCGGGCGGCGATGGAGGTCTTTCCGGCTAAGGCGCGGGCCAGCTTGCCGCGTTCCGGCCGCCGGGCGGACTGCACCTTCGGGTGCAGGAACAGCAGACCGTGGCGCGGAGAGCTGCCCCGCCCCCGGAGATGCTCGAAGAAGGCCCGCTCGGCCCCCAGCACCTGCACGGTGCTCGCGGGGAGACGCGCGAGGCGTTCGAGGCCGCCGGCGTGGCTGATCAGCCGGGCGGCGAGGTCGGGTCCCAAAAGGGCCGACAGGTTCGGTGCGCGGCGCGGAAGCGTCGCCACGACCGCGGCGTCCAGGGCGTCCCGGGCGGAAAGCGCCTCTAGGTAGAGCCGTGCCAGCGCGCGTCGCCCCTCGGTAAGCGCCGCGTCCAGGCGCGGGAGCTCGGAAGCGGACCCCCAGGAGCCGTCGACGATCTCCCGGGCGACGCGTCGGGGGTCATCGGAGAGCGCAAGGTCGGTGACGATCGCATCCCGTCCCGCCCACCCGGTCAGGCGCTCCGCCACGAGATTCAGCACCCGGTCGAGGTCGGCCGAGGCCCGGACGGCCTCTTCCACGTGGATGGAGGGGTCCCATGCGCTGCGCAGCGCCTCGGCCGCAGAGGCCAGGAGCACCTCACGGTGGAGGGCTGCCGCGAAGCCCAGCCCTTCCGCGGCCGGGGCGTCGGCCGCGACCGGCGCCCAGCGGACCCCTTCGGATTCGAACCGTCGGTCTCGGCTCACCAGACCCTCCCGAGGTACTCCCTCGAGAAGTCGGTGCTCTTCTTCGGTGAGGCCCCCACCGAGCCGGGTCTTGGCTCGGGCGAAGAGCTCCGCGGGCTCCGTGGGCGACAGTTCGGAACGCCGAACCTCTCCCCCCTCCAACAGGAACGCGCCGTACCACGTGGCGACGATTGCGCGACGGGGGGGCGGGGTCACGAGAGATACACCCCCCCGTTCACGTGGACGGTCGTCCCGGTGATATAGGCCGCCTCAGGGCCCAACAGAAAGGCGATCGAACTCGCGACCTCCTCCGGCGTTCCCAGCCGTCCCAGGGGGATCGTCCGGTGGCGCTCCGCCCGCTGGCCGGCGGAGTCTCCCGCGAGGATCGCCGTGTCGATCGAGCCGGGGGCCACGACGTTCACGGTGATGGCCGGGGCGAGCTCGCGCGCGAGCGACCGGCCCAACCCGAGGAGCCCCGCCTTCGCCGCCGCGTAGTGGGCGCCGTGCGCGGAGCCGGTCACGGCGAGAACGCTCGACACGAGGACGATCCGGCCCGAAGCCGCGCGTCGCATCGAGGGGAGAAGCTCACGAACGAGTTGCGCGGGGCTCAGCAAATTCAACCGGACGCATGCCTCAAACTGGGCCTCGCTAATCTCTTCGAAGGGCGCCCGCGGGTACGCCCCCGCGTTCAGCACCAGCGCGTCCAGAGTGTCCCACTCCGATCGTACTGCTTCACTGACCCCGTGGGTCTCGTCCGGATCCTCGAGGTTCCCCGGTACGAGGAAAGCGGAAGCCCCCCGGGCAACGACCTCGGATTGGACGTTCTCCGCCTCGGCCCGGTGCTCGTGGAAATGCAGCGCCAGCTCTACGCCGGGTCCGGCGAGCCGCCGGGCGGTCGCGGCTCCGATTCCCCTCGAGGCGCCCGTGATCAGCGCGCGCACTTTCCGGCCCAGCGTCGCCCCCGCCATAGGCTTGCCGCCTACCGTGGCGCGGGACGGGTCCCGCCCCCCGTGGAGGCCCCTGCGCGCGCGGTCCCTTTCGCGTTCCGCGCGTGACGGTAACGCACCCTGCGCTTTCGGGGCTTGCGTCGCCGCTCGACGTCCAAATCCCATGCGCGGTCGCTCTTTCCGGCCGTCAACGGGGCGCGGGACGGCCATTCGTTCCCATGAACCATCCGCCTCGGGCCGGCCCGCCCAAGAGTTCAATTGTGGGGGAAGAGTCGCGAGTTGCCATCCATGTCGGAGGCGATCATCAGCCAGCTCCTGACCTCCTTCCATACGAACTCGTGGCCGGCGGTCGAATCGCTGGCGGAGGCCCTGCGCACCCGGTCGGCGCGGCAGCGACCCCCCGTCCCGCTGTTCCGTTTCGAAGGGTCCCGACGCAACCCCGTGTCTGTGCCGGGGGAAACGTTCCTCCTCCGCACTTCGGTCGAGTACGCCAATCCCCAGGTCACCCTCGAGGAGCTCCAGGGCGTGCTCCTGGCCCGGCTCCTCGAGGTGAGTGCGCCGTTTGCGCGAGACCACCCGGGACAACGGCCCCAGCCGCGGGACCTCGCCGAGATGAAGACCCGGTTGGGGGCCCCGCCGAAGGAGGGCGTGGTCCCGTTCGTACTCAATGTGGACGATATCGAGCCGGACCGGTATTCGGTCAATCCTCTCCGGGCCTCGATCGTGGCGTCGGGCCAGAGCGCGCGCGCGGTCGCGGAGGTCCGGACCGAGGGGCTCTCCCTCGACCCCGGCTTCGTGGAAAAGTACCGAGGGAAGCTGATCGGCGACCCCGACCTCCGGGTGATCGAGGAGGAGCTGGGGACCGTCACCGACGGAAGCTATGTGGACTTCGTGGACCGCGTCAAGTACCGCCAGCTCGCGGAGGCGTCTCAGACCCTCGGCATCGACTTGGGGATTCCGGCGCTCCGAATGCCGCTCGCCACGTTGACCGCGGAGTCCTCGAGCGGTCTCCTGCACCGGATGATCTCCGCCACACACCGGGACGTCGCGACCCTCCGCGAGCTCTACGGGCTTTTTGGACGGGAGTTCGGTCGTCGGAAGACCCTCCTTCCGGCGGTGCCGCATGCTCCGGATAAGGCCGCGTCGAAGCGGCTCGCCCGGGGCAAGATCATCGTCAACGAAGAACGGGTGGAACGGGTCGAGGTCCGCTACGGATCTGGCCCGCTCTATCCGAACGAGGTCGACCCCGAGGATGTGGCGCACGCCGCCGCGGAGGCCGCCTTCTCGTTGGAACCGTCCCGTTTCCAGGAGTACGACTTTGCCGTGACGCCGGCTTCGCCGCAGTTCGCGATCTACATGCTCGTATCTCCGGAGGACGGAGCGATCTGGCATGGCGTCGGGAAGTACGCGGGCGTCCAGATCGTCGAGAGCTACGCGGCGTTCCATCGGGCCGGCCACGCGGGCCAGCCGTTCTTGGGGGTCGCGGTCGACGGGCCGGCCGACCCGCCCCAGTGGGACCTCGTCGCCGAGGGGATGCTCGTACATCCGAAGTGGGGGAATATCGACGCGAGCGTCGGCTGTCTCGACGACCTCGCTACCGTGCTCCCCCAGCACACCCACCTTCGCCCCCTCGTGCTCCCCGTCGCGGACGAGCGATCGCCTGGAGGAAAGTGACCGACCCTGACGCGACCGATACGCGCCCAAGACTGCGCTTTATAATCGGGGCGGAGTCGCCCCCTCGATGACTCCCGACCGTCCGCTGGTGCGCTACGAACGCGACGGACCTGTCGCAGTCCTGACGATCGACCATCCCCCCGTGAACGTCCTGAGCGGCGAGGTCCTCGTCGCGCTCTCGGAGGCCCTCGGTCACGCGGAAGGCGACCGGGGGGCCCGCGTCGTCGTGCTGAAGGGCGCGGCGGAGCGAGCGTTCGCCGCAGGCGCGAACATTCGCGAGATGGCGCCGATGGGTCCTGCGGAAGCCCGCCACCACGGCCGCCGTGGACAGGGGGTGACGGTGACGATCGAGGAGCTTCCCCTTCCGGTGATCGCCGCGGTCCACGGATCCTGCCTCGGCGGGGGCACCGAGATCGCGCTCGCCTGCGACTTCATCGTGGCGAGCGACGACGCCGTGTTTGGGCAACCGGAGATCAACCTCGGCGTCATGCCGGGGTGGGGAGGGACCCAGCGCCTTCCTCGCCGAATCGGGGCCGCCCGGGCGCGCCACTGGATCCTGACGGGGCGTTCTGTGCGAGCCCCCGAGGCGCTGGAGCAGGGTCTGGTCGACCAGGTCGTGCCGCGGGCCGAGCTCGACCGAGCCGCCCGAGGTCTCGCGGACGAACTTTCCCAGAAATCGTCGACCGCGCTCGCGGCGGCCAAGTACGCGCTCAACCACGCCCTCGACCCGGGGCGTGAGGCCGACCTCGCGTACGAACTCGAACTATGGTCCCGACTGTTCGGGACGCCCGACCAGAAGGCCGGGATGCAGGCGTTCCTCGAGAAGAGGTCGTGGAATCCGGGCGACCGCGAGAACTGGGACCGGCTCTCGGAGGGGTTTCCGTGGGCATCCTCCCCGCCACCGCCGGGGGCAAAGCGGAAGAACTGAAACGCGTCAGCCCCCAACGCGCCGCGGTGGCTCAGCTGGCAGAGCGGCTCCTTGGTAAGGAGCAGGTCGAGGGTTCAAACCCCTCCCGCGGCTTTCCCGTTCAGTTCATATCCCATGTTGCCTCTCCGTCAGGGCGATGGCGGGCCGGAAGCGACTTCGCGAAGATCCGTTCGGGGACGTCCACCTCGTGTCTGGCTACGTCGAGAAACGTCTCGCTCAGTTGGGTGGGGGGGGACCCGTCGGCACGGTCCTCGACCTCGAGCGATCTGAACGGGACGCGATTCTCGCTTTTGTCTCGGCCCGCCGGCCCGAGGTCAGCGAGGTCCGGATCCGGACATTCCTAACCTGGCTGCCTTTGGCAGCGTCCCGGCTGGGCTCACGTTTCCTCTCCCCCGACAAGGAGACCCCGGCTGCATTCACAGCGGCCTTTCCTCCGGGCGTCTACGCCCGAGCTACACGGGCGACCGGTACGAACTGCTTGGGAACGTTCTGGCGATGGTGGTTCGCCCGCCAGGGAAGGGAGTACCCTTCTTGGCTCCGAATCCGCCTGGAGAAATGGAAACCCGTGGCTGGTCCATCGGACATGCTCTCCCGTGAGGACGTCGCTCGGATCGCTGACGCGGCGCTGAACTTCCGTGACAAGGCCTGGATCTGGACACTATTCAATTCCGGCTGCCGACCTGGCGAGATCTACCGACTTCGGATTTGCGATGTAGTTCCTCACGACGAGGGATACATCGAGCTCAGAGTCAGTCGGGAGAAAGGGTCCGCCCCGGAGCCGGCCCCGGTTTACGAGGATGCGGTCCCGGCGCTGCTGGCCTGGCTGAACGCTCATCCGGCTCGGGAAGACACCTCCTCCCCTCTCTGGGTCGACTTGGGCGGGGAACGGTCGGGAAGGCCGGCCACGTATCGCGCGATGTACAAGGCGCTCGAGACCGCCGCACTGCGGGCGGGCATAAAGAAGCCGGTGACGGCCTACGCGCTGCGCCGATCCCGGCTGACTATACTCGCTAAGGACCCAGCAATCTCGACCTCCATTCTCGAGAAGGTAGCAGGGTGGGTTCCCGGGAGCGACGTCGCCCGGCACTACGTCCACTTGAGTGGGAAGGATGTGATCGGTGCACTGAATGCACGCTACGGGGTGAAAGTGCCAGACCCGAGGGAGAATCCGGAGCCTAGCCGGGCTCCGTCCAGATGCGGTCGTTGTAAGACGGTCAACCCGCCCGGCGCAGTGTATTGCATGACCTGCGGAGGCCCCCTCTCCCTTCCAGCCGTGAAGCAAATCGAGGAAGCTCGGAGCGCGGAGGAGCGCTTGGCGGCGCTACTCCGCGAGCCCGAGGCGATCGAGTTCCTCGCGAAGATGCTGGCGGAGCAGGAGAAGAGCCGAGGAGAGCCCGGGAAGCGGTCTGGTCAACGCACCACCGCCACGAACGAGGAACTACCTTTCCAGACCCCGGCTGCCACCCCCAGCCCTCCCTCGACTCAGCGAGTGGTCTCCCTCGCCGAGGCGGAGCGCTTCATCGGGTCGGGTTATGAGTTCGTGGCCCAACTGGGACCCAACCGTGCAATCCTAAGGCCCACTCCGATCCCTCGGACGGACAACGACGGCCGACTGCACTGAAGTAGGACTCATCAGACAGCCATCTGGGGTAAACGCACGCTCAGCGAGGGACAGGACACCGCCGTCAAGCCACGATATCGTCTTCGATGACCACAGAATCGAGAATCAGGAGCCGGCGGACTGATTCCGCCGACTTCTCCACCGAATCGGCCCGGGGCAGGCTCAGGGTAAGCGTTCGTCCGTCGTCCAAAGCGATAGTCATCGAGTGCCGGGAGACTCGGCACGACGCCATAGGAGGGAATCGGGCAACTTCCTAGGGGGCCGACCCTACTTGACGGGGGTGTAGCGGCCGTCGCGACAGATTCGGAGCGAGCCCAACACCGGGGTATTGAGGGCGCGTCACAGGCGGCCCGCATGAGGCGGGTTCATGGCGAGGCATCCGTACTGTCCGACGGGGGAAGCGCGAATGGCTCCAGGTTTGAATTGCCCATCGTTGAAATGGGGCTGGGAAAGGAGAGGAGCAGGTGCGGTTGAGAAGCGACTCGTTCTCAGCTTTCGCGCGCGAGCATCTACGCCCAGCCATGCGGACTGGATGGCACCGTCGCCGATGGATACAACGCAGCGAGCTTGTGGCGGAGGGATAGGCGCTTCAGCGCGATCGGAATGAAGCAGCAACCCTGACCCGAAACCAAGTGGACGCCAAACTCGACCGTGCTTGCCGTCGAATTCTTCCTTGCTCCTCGGCACTTCTGGGCGCCTGAACCCCGCGTTTCTCCCCGGGGGCGCCCTCCGCCGAGGTCGTTGCGGGTACGTGGACCTTGGGCGTGACCTCCTCGGACACCGTCTACAGAAGATGATTGACTGTAGTCAAAACGCATGCGAACGAATTAAGTACGTGAACAGCCCACATTCGAGCCGTGGGGAAAGCCGGCCAGAAGTCTCAGTCTCTGACCGTGGGGGAGCGAAAGCGCCGACTGATGGGGACGATCAGCAGCGATAGCTTTGTCGAGGTCTTGGTCGATCTGCAGGTCGCTCCCAACGGGACCTTGACCGTTGGGCGAAGATACGGTGGGCTCAGTGCGTTCGCGGTTCTAGTGAGGTCCACGTGACCTCGGACCACCGTGCATTGGTTCGAAATGCCAAGGGGGGTGTTCTTTGAGATGAAGAACCAGTACTTCGGGGACCTCAATGACTACCGGAAGTACAGCCTCATACGGGCTCTGACCGGGCGGGGTCGACTTGCCGCGACCGTGTGTTGGGCGTTGACTCCGGACGACACAGGTCGTGATGGAAGTCGCACGTCGTACCTATTTGACCCCAATGCCTGGGGCGGCTACGACCCGGTAGTCTACGGATTCCTCAGACACCAGGTGATCGACCGAGGCGTACGCGAGGTGCGTGCCATCCACGAGGCGGGAATCTTGTCGAACTGCCAGTTTTTCGACGACCATCTCGTTGATGACTCCGATGGCCGGAACGAGTACTTCGACCGCTTCTTCGAGCTCTCCGACGGATCCGACCTCGTCTTCTTTGATCCTGACAATGGGCTCGCCGTCAAGTCAGTGGGCCGGGGGAAGCCGCGATCGTCGAAGTACCTATTCGAAGTGGAAGTTAGCCGTGCTCTGGACCAGGACCACTCGGTACTCTTGTATCAGCACTTCCCGCGCACGCCCCGCGACGCTTTTGTAACGCGCCTCGCGGCTCGCTTGGGGGCGCTGGGCGCCGCCGAATGGATGTTTGCCTTTCGAACGTCCCACGTCGTATTCGTGCTGCTTCCCCAGCCAAGGCATGCTTTGGGCTTGTTGGAAAGAGGACTGCGGATTGGGCAGATGTGGGGTGCCATGATGACAGTTGAGGCATACCGGCTCTGCGGTCGCGGGGTCCCTTGCCGAATCGGGCAGCCCGACTTGGGGGCTGCTCTGTTCGACCGCGATGAAGACCTGGCCAGCGCCGGCCGACGGGGCCTTGGGTTCAAGGCTGCGAGTTAGGGCCAGATTCTTTCCAAGAGTTCGTAGATAGCCTCCTCGTCTCCGGACTTGTGAGCAACCCAGCGCTCAACGGAACGGACCAGACCGTTGACCTGAGGGATACCGCCCTCTACTACGAGCTCAGCCGCATACTGGAAGGGGTATTCGGCGATGGGTTGAAAGGTCGAGGGACCGCGCTTAGGAGCGACCCCGGTGCTTTTGGAGGGATACGCGCTTCCCGAGTTGATTTGGGAGAGCGTAATCTTCTCCCGGTGTCGCTGGACTACCGAGCGAGTGTCCATGGTCAAGACGATGTGTGGCTCGCCGCGGTACTCCTTGGCTGAGAGAAACCACTGCAGCCGCCTCCGATCTGGCCAAAAGAACACCCGTCCGTTGATCAACCTGTACCACTCCCGGACCGTAACTCCGCCCACGAGACAGGGTTCGAGCAGATCGGGCCGCAATGGGATCTGATCCCGAATCACCGCGTCTGGGAGCGCTCTACGTCTGAGAACAACCTTCTTGGGCCGCCAGGCAGACTCTATTGCGACTCGCTGTGGCCCTTGCACACCGTATGCGTCGAGGAGGGCGGTGGTGCTGAGCAGACCCCGTTCCTGAATGCTTGGCCAACTGCCGTCCTCTGCCATGTGGAAGAGGGTCGGATATAGGGAGAAGAGGGCAGGCTCGCGCACGATATCCTACCAGGCCCGTCGGTCGATGACACTGCGCTCGCCGAACCCAGTCGCGACCAGAGAGGCCGGGACGCCAGTAACCCTCTCGACCTCTTGGATGAAGTTGATAGTCTCTTCAGAAAGCTGCTCGAACCGGTGTGCTTCGCGATTGCCTTTGTCGATGTAGTCGGCGAACGTTATCGCTAGGTCGGTCGGGGCGTTCAAGAACGCGGCTCGTTGGAGATTGTCCCACTCAAACTCCCCAAGGCGTCGCTGTCGCCGGGTCGTTGAAGTCTTTTCGGTTGCAAGTAGCTCAGCTTCGTCGATATGCGAGCGCGAGGCAAGCTCCTGGTAAGAGATTTCACGCAGGGGGCCTGAACTGCCGGCCTCCGGGCTCTCAACCCGAATTGGATAGGTTCTGCAGACCATTACGATCCTCCGAACTCGGGACGGTGGGATTCCGGCCTCGGAGAGGCAACCCATGACCGTGGTGTCCCTCGAGGTTACATGTGGGTAGCTTCCATGAAATAGGCTCAAACCGGTCCCTTGGGTACCCTCGAGGAGGACGCGCCCGCCAGAGGCGAAAGTCTCCCGAAGCACGTCGAGCGCATTCCCGATGAACTGGGCCAAGTCGGGCACATCGCGTGCCAGCTTGATCCCGGTTCCACGACCCATGATTCGGCGTGAAGTCGCGGCCCCGACACCTTGACCAGTTGACCCGATAGACGCGACGAGCCCCTTTTCGGCTGTGAGGTCGTCCGCGGAGATCGTCATAGCGCCTCCGTCGATGGTCAACCTGGATTGCTCAACCCCGCACTCGCGTATCTCCTTGAGGAGCGTCTGAACACCCAGAACGGCCCCAGGTCCGATGAGAAGGCGTGCCGATCCGCGGAGCGTGCCTGAGGGAAGGTGGTGATGAACGTAGGGCCTCGGTGTTCGATAGACCGAGTGACCGGCGTTGGGTCCGCCGACCCGAACTAGGAGGTCGTACTCTTCCGAAATGAAATCGACTATCTGACCTTTCCCTTCGCTGCCATACTGTCCCCCGATCACTACGTCAACGTAGCCACGCCCCGCGGAGGGGCGCACGCCGAAGTGACTCTGTGTACGAATCAGGACATCTGCCGGCGTGCAGCGCTTTGTGTCGACGACCAGGTCTGCGACGTTCCCAAGTGCCTCAATCTGCTGCTCGGTGGCGTTCGCCCGCGCCTCGGCAAAGGAGTACGCGCGGCCCGAACTGGGCTGGGCGCGTTGGGCGTACCTGCTCTCGAGTTCGACGACAGGGGCCGAAAGGTGGACACGGGTCACCCGTGCCCCGTACTCCTCTCGAAAGGCCATTACCTGGCCGAGGGTACGGACCGAGTCCACAACGGACATTCTGGAAGCGCTTTGGCCAGCGAGCCACTGATGGAACTCCTGCAGGACCCACAGGTGCTCTGTCTCGAAGTCCAGTCGGTCTCCAACCGATTGGAGCGCCTTTCTGTCATCCGCGCTCTCCGAAGGGACGAGTCGTCTCAGCACATCCCGCGTACGGAATACTCGGGCCCCCTCGCTAGCGGCTAGGGACCTCCCGAGGAGGGACTTACCCGAACCAATTGCACCTGAGAGCATGACGATTCGATCGCCCATGTGTGCCGTTTCGGTAAACCCTGTCCCCACATTTCAAGTACGCCAGGGATGGCGGAAAGTCGCTGGCTAACCGCAATGATGAAGTACCGACAGGGCCAGTCGAAGGAACTGATCGCCACAATCGTAGCTCCGATTAGGACCGTGTTTCGATTGCAATGAAGACCGTCCGTGTTCCTCCAACGAATAACGAGATTCGTCGCCTCATGCTTCAGTACTTCTACGAACGCAACAAGTACGCGACTAGCGCTCGGGGGAAGAGGGGATCGGCAGTCAGGATCAGCGATGTTAAGAGTGAATTGAAGGCATCTAACAATCTTACTCAGCAGGAGGTTCAGAGCAACCTTACCTACCTTATCAGTCAAGGATGGGTGGAAGAGGACAAGATAGAGAAGTCATTCCCAGCGCCCGGTGGAACCCTTATCCCCTCAACTACAAGTTTCTACAAGATCACGGCTGCTGGAATCGACAAGATTGAAGGTCCTGGCGAATTCACGCCCGCCAAGTTTCACGGCATAAGAATAGAAGCGACAGGACAGAACGTGATAACGGTTGGTGACGGTAATCAGGTCAATTCCAAGTTTGCCGACCTGGGACAAGCGTTGGCCGAGTTGCGCAACGCGGTCACGGCGTCAAATGCACCAGAACTTGACAAGATGGCAGCTGTCGCAGACATCGAAACGATTCAATCGCAGCTAGCCAAGCCTGAACCAACGAGGGGCATCGTGAAGGTTGCGTGGGAAGCGGTGAAGGCTTCATCTGCGGTCGGGGGCTGCCTCGCTCTAGTCGCGAAAGTGGCAACTCTTATTGGTGGTTTCCTCTGAACCAACAGCCGTGCCACCGGCGGGATGGCGGCTCGCCGACCACGGGCGAGTCAGGTAGGCATTCCGGCAGAGTTCACGCCCCACCGTGTTCTCGAAATAGCTGGGCCCGCAGTCTGCCGTGATACAGCGGCACGAATGAGCAGGCTCACTTGGAGTCGAATCAGGGTTCGAATCCCTGCGCAAGATATGACCACTGCGGAGAGCTACACCCGCTGAAGTCGCCCCTTCACCACCTTACACTTATATGGCCAGTGTGCCGGCGTTGAACACAAGTTCCGCAACGAAGGCGCCTGCGAGGATAGGAGCCCCCTAGAGTTGCTTTGAAAGTCTTCTGTAAGTCTCATAGTGAGCCGCGAAGTAGTCAGGGTTCTGGAGAATGTGATTGAAGATGGGTCCAATGTCATCCGGGTGCAGAATAACATAGCCCTCGCCTTGAAATCTAGGGCATGGTGCGCCGCCATCAACCAGATGCTTGATCTGAAGTTCCCGCGGTGATATCATTAGTCTCTCGAATTCTCCATGAGGGTCCTTGCTCTTGAGGACCACAGAGTGAGTTGGGCTGGCAAAGGTCAGATAGAGTACAGCAAGTGCAGTGTGGGTAAGGAAAACGACGTCCGTGGGGAGTTGCAATCGGGCCTTCTCCCGCTCCGTTCTGAAGTCCGATACAAACGCCTCACAATTCTCCGGAGAGTACTCGGGGGCTACGAAAAGAAGGGTAACCCGATGCAAATCTATTCTATTTGAAAGCGCATCTGCATTCTGAACGTAGCTGAGATATTTGGCCGGGTCGGTCCTTTCAAAGCGAAACCGTTCGCGTCTGGCCGAGAGTAGCGACTTCGAATCGATGATGACGAACCGGTCCGGGCGCCCATTGTTGTCGGGTAAGATGGCTACTGAGTCGGGGAGCCTTCCGGAGTCCTCGGCTCCGAATCCTTCGAGCGGCGATGCATACAATCGAGAGAGTGCGAATCTACAGAGCCTCTCATAGGCCTTCCACTCATGAGCCCTACAACTCTCCAGAAGGCTACCTACAAAGCGGCTGGTGTCGGAGCACACGGCCGGCTCGATATCGTAACCGATGCTCGCGTGAGCAGAGCCAAAGAGATCCAGACTTACGCGCTCAATGCCTGCGCGTTGAAGACACTCTCGGCTAAACGACGAGGCATAGCCGGCTTCCTCGAAGAATGAAGTCAGGCAAATCCCTGCGTAGCCCTTGCTCAGGAGGTGCACGGGGCCCGAGCACTTGTCGATGTCGAGGTCAAACGCGATGATCCCGGCGGCGCGAGTGCCCGTCATTTCCGCCAGCCTGCTGTAGATCGCCCCCTCCGTACCCCGTGATGCCTTCGGCACGAGTATGAGCCGAATGCGTTCCCTTCCGACTTCGACAAGCGCGGACGCCATGTCATGATTTTCAGACACTTCTGAAACGGTTGCACTATCCCCAAACAGGCGTTTAGAAGTGAAGCGAACCGTTTCTGGGAACGATACGACGTAGTGGAACGTGTCCTCCTCAGTCACCTCGAACTGGTGAACGCCGCCCTCCGCATGATATGCGACCAGAGCACCCCCCCGTCGCTCGACTTCGCAGTCGGTTTCGTGTTCGGCGCAGTAGACCCTCTGTGAGGTCCGAGACAGAACCTGGGCCGCTACTGCGGCTTTCGTCTCCGTTCGCCTTGCAAGGGGGCTTCTACCGGGAATGGTTTGGCCCTTGGGAAGGGAGAGGACCAAATCGAGGGTCTGGGCGAGGTTGGCAAGGCTCATTCTGAAAAGATAAGCTCGACCGATTCCCTTTCGGCGGGTGTGAAGATTCCGGTCAAACCGACCCTCCAAGGTGAGACTCGGATCGTGCGCCCATCATCGAATCGCAATTCGTAGTCGTGGCTTTTGGCCGTTTGGAGAAGATCGACCCTGGCCCCGAGAGCCCTGAGCGCTTTGTCGGCATCGTCGGCTCGGACCTCGAGTTTCTTCAGATTACCTTCAGTCTGGAGGCTGTTGAATGCGATCAGATTCTTCTTTGCGGTGGTTAGAGCGTCGAGAAGAGCAATTCGGGAATCGTCGACCCGTAGACTCCTTCTCAATGCTCCGATGCGTCGCTTGAGCTCTTCGGCTTCATCCGCATCGAAAGGATTCGAAAGAAACCGCGACCGTGCCGGGGGTGCAGAGTACGTTATGAATGACTCTGTCACCGCCCGCAGCACACCCTCTCCGTCACGGTCGGTACTTCGGAACGTCGTGCGAATCCTTCCTTCCTTGAGGCTAACCTCAATCACGTGGGGTCGAAGCGGGTAGTCGTCATGCTCCACGGCTGCCCCACGTCCAACGCGTGCGGGGTGCTGCCGAACGTGCCTCTTCCCTCCTTCTCGCCAAAGCGCCACCTTGACCCTACCGACCTCCGCTGCGACTTCCACACGGTCAAGAAGGATTGGGCGGGGTCTACCAGGGTTGATTCGATCTATCGCTCGTTGGATCAACCTCTCAACTCCTTTTTGGTCGAGCTCACGGACTGCGTTGCCTTCGAAAGTGAGCGGCGAGACGTTCTTCTTCCTAGCGAACTTAACGAATGAGGCGATGGACTCGAGAGCCTCCGTCCTGTCCGAAAGAAAGAGCCTCCGGACGAGGTCCGGCTTGTTCTTCGAGTCTCGGACGACCGGGCCAAGCGAGGGGTCGTGTAGGTAGAGCTGGTCGACCGCAAGGTTCAACGAAACGCCAGTGAGACGCTGGTATGTTCTTACAATTCTTAGCGCCGTCTCCGACTGTTTTCGGACTAGAGAGTCGAGTATCGCAGCGCGCGTGGGTGCCTTGGCGTCGATTCCGAGGTGATCCAGAATCTCGACCAGGGCAGTGCGACTAAATCGACTTAGGAGCTTCTTGAGGTCCTTCTTTCCCTGACGCAACATTCCCCTGATGCCTCCGAGTTCATCAGGGTAAAAGAACTTGGTCCTAGCTACTGTGTGACGCCTTAGCCTCTAACAGACGCACGGCAACGAGAATCAAATCTTAGCCTAACGGTTCACAGCTGTCTTGCAGCCGCGACTCCACTGGCCAATGTGAACGTCCAAGGAGAGAATCTCTAATGGCTTCTACTCCGAGGAGGGTTCGATCAGAATCGATGAGAGCTGCATCGAGACTCGGAATGCCCCGAAGGGGGATCGAGCTTTCCGCTCCCAAACCTGGCTCTCGAGCGAAGATCTGGGAGTCCAATCCGGCTCGTCGAAGTCTATCGAGCAAGTAACACTGTCGTCCGTTCGGTATCGGGAGTCCAGAGCTGGAGACGGCCTCCACTGCGACCGTGCATCGCCTTTGAGAGGCATGCGAACATCGTCGCACCCCGATCAACCATACCCATGGTTACTCGGCTCGCGAAGCTCCGACTGCTGAGATAGTAGTCCTCTCGCGCGGCCTCTGGGGGAAGCTCGCCGTTCGCTCCAAAGTAGTTGGTGAGTGGCAACCCTCCCTCGCTCTAGTAGTGGGCGGCATTGAGGGGAAGACCGAGCGGGAAACAGGTGGGCTCGTCTCGGCACGTCGATACGACCTCTGGTGGCGCGGTTTCGAGCAGAAACGCTGCTAGCACCGGAAGCGCCTCGGCGAAGGCTGCGGTGTTCCTACGCGCTTCAACGCGAGCGCGGACCATGTGCTCGTGGATTTCACCAAGAACGGGGATGATTCTCCGACCCCTAAACGACTCCCACGTCGGCTTCGCTTCCTGAATGGATTCCGACGCGGTAATGGGCAAGCGATGAAGACATTTTCCATTCGAGATTCGGGCGTTCGAGAGGGAGTGGGGCCGGCCGAGGGAATGGATTGGTCTCTCAGCCGGATGTTGGAAGGAAACTGAATCCGACTCTAAATGCAGCTGGGCACACGACCTCAAGGACTAGATGCGCTATCTTCCGGTACACGTACGCAGTGGATTCCGACGGGCCTTTCGGCGGCCGACTATTTGGTGTAAATCGAGATTGACCGAGGGCGACCCGCCCAGGATCTGGTGGCCGAGATTTGCGATCGAGGTCGGCTGCGAAAGGCAATCATACTCCTGCTACATGATTGGCGCAAATGGCAGAAGCGGCCAAGAGTAAGTCCGGTTCAAAGGCACTCGTTGTTAGCGAACCCGTCGAGTCTCAGATTGCCTCGCTCGATTCAGATCTCACATCCTACCTAAAGGCGCTTGATCTGCCGACAAGAGACATTCTCGCCCCGCTCCCGGAGAGACGAAAGGTATTTTCTCTACTACCGGAGACCGTCTCGGTACTAAAGTCGGAACAGCGTTCTGAGGCGTTCTACATCTCGAAGTTCACTGCCGCGTGTGCGGTAGGGTTGTTCGACGCCGCACTGAACTACCTCTGGGATGCGACGGTCGTAACTCTTCGTGACAGAGTGGTACTGTTCGATCTGACTTACTTCTTCGATGCGACTGTGACGAACGCCGCAGAGCGACTGAAATTCAAAGCAGTGGAGGACCTGGCCAATTTGCGCGACTGGGACCTTATTCGGGGCTGCAAGGAAATTGGCCTTCTCTCCGACATCGCGTATCGGCAACTGGACTTCATACGCGACATGAGGAACTTTGCCAGCGCAGCGCACCCGAACTTGAATGAGATTACGGGCATCAGCTTGGTCTCGTGGTTGGAAACCTGTCTGAGGAATGTCCAGGCTGCCCCATCCGAAGGTCCATTGGTCGAGCTGAAACGACTTCTGACAAGTCTCCGGACCACGACCCTAACCGAGAGGGAGGCAAAGCCCATACAGGCCAGCATCAAGGGACTCCCCGACGACTTTGCTCACTCCTTGGTTCAGGCGGTCTTCGGAATGTACGTGGATAAGGACCTTGACGAACGAGTTCGAACCAACGTAGATTTCATTGCCCAGTCGATTTGGGGTCGCTGCGGCGAGTCCGCGCGGCACGGGATCGGAATCAAGTACGGCACTCTTGCTGCAAACGGCGAAACGGACCGCGCCGCCCTCGCACGCAGGTTTCTGTCCCGAATCGACGGACTCGGGTACCTTCCGACGGGTCAACTAGCAGTTGAGATGGCGAGCTGCATACAGGAGTTGCGCAGCGCACATTTCGCGTGGGACAACTTCTTCAATGAAGAGCCGCACGCCAGAGAACTGTTACGACTCGTTCCGAAGAGCGGGGCAATCCCTCCAGACGTAGTCGAGGATTACGTACAAACCCTCGTAATCTGCAGACTTGGAAACAGGTTCGGGGTGTCCTTCATCGCAAAGCCAATCTACGACACTCTCATTAGCGTCTTCCAGGACGAAGAGATCGTCGAGTTCATACAGTCCCCAAGAGAGGACCACATTCGGCAGGCAATAGGAGATAGCACACGAGCCTCCCGCTTCATGACTTTGGCTAAGTCTCTTGAAGGCAGGACGACGAACGCAGTGTTCCAGAAAGCGCTGAGAGCGTACTCGTCAGCCAAGCTCTCAGAAGTTCGGGACCCGGCCTTTCAGCAGCGCGTGATTGGCCTAGTCTCGCGACGTTAGCTAGGTCGTCTTGCTGGTCACCATCCAGCAGGATTCGGTACACTTCCATCGGTCCGGCTTAAAGGTGGGATGAACTCTGCTGACGCTAGGGGGAGTAGGGCGCGTTCGACTACGGCGGTCTATGAGTCGTTCCATCCTACGAGGATTGACCAAGTCCCGCGAGCCACGGAACCCACCGCTGTCGGGTTAGCATCAAAGCCGCCGCGACGACTATCGCCAGAGTGATAGCGGCCGCAAGGCCCTCCCCGAGGCCAAGTGCCGGAATGAGGAGATAGAACCCGGCTGCCACGATTGCTCCTGCGACAATCGACGCGACCGCCCACGGCCCGGTGGAATCCGGATGTTCTCGAGACACGTCTTGTGCCAGAGCGTACGAGGCCGAGGGATTAGAGGTGGGCCAGGGGGCGGGGGGCATCCGTATGAACCCGAGAGCCGCGCCTGGTTCAAGATTCTCACCCCGTGGCACCGGGGCCTCACTAGCCGGCCACCTGAGAGACGTACGCCGTTTCGGGGGTCCAGGTCCGCCTTTGTCGCGGTGATTCTCCTCCTCTCCCATGTTTGCATTCCCCGGTTCGGTCTCTTCTTCATCGCTATCTTCATCGTCTACGTCGGGCACCTCCTCGGCTAGGTCCGTTCTCTCTCCGGCGAAGATCGCGGCCAGTACTCTCCGGAAGAGGACTTCGCGGCCTCCTTCGTCTGGTAAGAGGTACTCACGGCAGATCTGGCGAAGTTCCCGTTTGTTCAGGTACCGGAGTGCCTCTGCCGGGACGAATCGCCCCGACCCGAGGAGTGTGGCAATCAGCTCATCCTTCGGACGATTAGTTGGAAGTCCTCGATCGCGGGCGAGCTGCTGAACGTCCTCCTTGTAGAGATACCGGTCGAGGACATCGTAGGCGAGGCTCACGGCGGAGTTGAGACGATAGCCCGGTTATGAACCTACCGCCGAGGGCAACCACCGGGGAGACCGGTTCGGGCGGGACATCGGGACCGCCGGGGGCTTATCTCACCCGCTAACTCTCAGCGTCTACGGAGGTTCCGGAATGGCCGCCACTACCGATACCGACGCCCGGCCACTTGCCCACCGGGAAGCGTTTCTCATCATCCTCACCGCCGTCGTTCTCGCGGCCGCACTCCAGATCGGTGTAATAGCCCCTGCAGCGGGCGAACGGCTTTGGGCACTGGGCCTCGTTGTGGTTCTCTTTGCGTTCGTGTCGTTCGTTTACCTCGGCTTCTGGCAGCGATCGTTCGAGTGGTACGGCGAGTGGGTCATCCGCCGGCACATTCGAAGGCATCGCGCCCTCGTTGACGAACTTGCGTCTGCCTTCAACGAGTACGAAAGACTGTTCAGGTCCGGTCGGGAGTTCCTCTCCGTCGGCAATCGCCTCATGCAGAGCTGGCTCCAAGAAAGTCAAAGGAGCGGCTCACCACGGAATCAGCCCCAGCGCGACTCCGGAACCCGGGCGCATGCTCAATTGACGGCGTGGTCGAACGGCGCCGCCTATGCGACGCAGCTCAAGGGACTCCTTGACTGGCGCATCCGGGAGGCTGCCTATTTCGACACGTACGAGTTCTTCTACACCGCCCGGCTCTTCGGGGTCGACTTCTCTCGTTCACCCCTCAGTGCGCAGAACTTCGTGAACGCCAGGCGGAGTGCGGGTATCGGTCTCCTGCCGAACTACCTTGCCGATGAGTGGGACGCATTCGCGAAGAAGGTCAACGCCCTTGTCGACCTCGCCAACGCAATCGGTAGACGGGCGCCGGCAGAAGCGGGCGTCGATATCGGGTTTGGATTCAAGTACGTTCCAGACCTCTACCCGAGGCCGGGCGACCCACCTTCGACCGACTCTCCCGCGATTGGCGGGATCAAGTCTCCCCCGGACCGCTGGGACCCACTCCCCCCGGGGCGAGGACCTCGCCACCGGCGCCGGAACCCCCTTGACGATGACTGGACGCCCCGCGGAGAACTGACCCGTGCCCGATACGCCGGGTTGAAACCCAGGACTTGGGTCCGAAACGCCGGGTCGTGTCAAGCGGCGGAATGTGACTGGCGGCGGCAGTATTCCGTCACGTAGGGAGGAGAAGGAGGTTCGATAGTCCTAAGGATATGGCGGCCGAATGGCAAATCGAACCCTTCTAGGTGCAATGCCCCGAAAGGGAACCGCTGCGCCCATCGAACCAAGAATCGAATCTTCAGGGCTACCGGTCGAACTTCCGGTCGAGGACCCCTACGGACGCCAAGTAGGGCTCCGGGGAGTCCAAGACTATCTTTGCCTCCGCGGGCGTCGGCAGCATCGTGAAGCCCACCCAGGTCAGCGTGAAGGTGGCAAGTGAAGCTGAGAGAAGCAACACCCCGCCCACGACCTGAGAAAGGTCGAAGGGGACGGCGGTCAGATCCTGGAACGCCGAGAGGCCCACTGCGATGCCGACGAACGCGAACAAGACGAGCAGCGCCGCGACCGTCGAACCCCTTCGCCTCTGATCTAGCACTGCGGCCGCCAGCGCAGCCTGGAGCGAGCTTCGTTTCCAAGCCAGGGCGAGCATCAGTATCGCGCCTCCAAAGAGTATCGCAGCGGGGATGCGCAAAGCGAGTGCGAGAGTCAGTTCGGGGTCCATGTCGAGGAACGGCTAGCACTCCGGGGGTTACGGTATATAAACTGTGGTTCGGCGGGCGGCAGACTGTTCGGAGATTCAGGACGTCTCCAGTAAGGTCTGGGAGAGGATTTCGCACTTGACGCAGTAACCGACGTCGTCATGCTGGGGTTGGGGATCGGCACCGAGCCGGAAACTCTTGGTTAACCGGTATCACCCAGCCAGCAGTCCGGGGTCGCACCCGCACGTGGCTCGTCCCACCGAGAGCCCGGAAGTCTGACCCTTTCCAACGTCCCGCATTGACAACGCGAACCTGTCGAACTTCCTTCCCGGAGTGCTCTCAGCTACTCGCGTCGCGTCCGGTGCAATCCTTGGCCCTCCAAGGGGCGCTGTGAGCCGAGCTTCCCGGTCCTTCCTGGATTCCATGGGAGGTTGCGGGTCACCGTAAGCCTGTGGCGCCCTGTCGAATCGTCCCACTCGGTGAGGGCGAAGGGAGTCCAGGATGCCCTCTACCTTAGGTTTCGCGCGGCGTCATGCCGTTGGAGGACCTTCAGGACTCCCGCTACTCGCCCCCGCGTTGCACATACCGGAGTTCTCGACAGCCGCGCGTTTGGCCATCGAAAAGGCGTAGCGGCATGTGCCCGAGGGTAAGCCTACTCGTTGAACGATCGTTGACCAGGGGAGGCCTTGCGACCGGAAGCGAAGAATCTGCTGCACCTTCTCCGGTGTGAGCCTCCGCGGTCGACCCGGTGGGCGACCCGATCGCGTGCGACGGCGACCCTCTCGAATCTCTCTCATCGCGACTCGGACTCTCTCCGAGCGACGCCTCGACTCGAAACTGGCGATAACCGGGAGCAGGGCGAGGAGGCCATCCCGACCCAGGTTGGGTCGTCCGTCGTCCGGAGTGTCCAACGTCGGCTCCTTTAGGGAGTGGAATCTGACGCCCGTGCGCTCCAAGTCGAGTATCGTCTGGGTCGCCCGAGTGAAGGTCTCATCGCGGCTGAACCTGTCAAGCGCCCAGACCAGCAGATGCCGCCAGGGTCGGCGCGGTCGGCCGGCGTCTCGAATCAGCCTGTCGTAGGCATGGCGTGCCGACTTGCCATTGGCCGAAGCCTTCTCCTTGTAGACGGCCACGACCGTCCAGCCACGGCTCGTCGCCTCCTGTCGCAGTTCGCGTTCCTGTCCTTCCAGGCTCTGATCGTTCGTGCTCACACGAATGTAAAGAGCGACGCCACGTTCACCGTCGACAGAATCGGACGCTGGGTCGGCCGCTCTCGACGGTTGCTCAGAAGTCGGTACGTCCTTCGGCATGTGACTGACCGGGAGCCGTCAGAGGGGGGTCATCCCGCGGGGGCGCTTTGCCGGGCTTTGGCTTTCTCGAGAGCGCCTTCACATCGTGAGTTTTCGACTTCGAAGACGTGTCAACGTGGGTTGCTAGTTCGTTAGCTCTGGCTTGAATCAATCGCCAGGCGTAAAGAAGGTTGGAACCCACGAATACAGACGCGCGCACCCTCTCCTCAGCAGCATGCGCAGCGCGTTTTGAGGACCCTCCGCCCTCAGAGGGTTCGGCAGGCTCCGGGGAACTCCCTGGATCAGCCATGTCGGATCACCCTCTGCTCTTCTGCTTCGCCGGTCTTTCGGTGCCAATCTGAGGTCGAATCCCGGTCACCGGACTCGCCCACGGGGCCCACCCGTCTGGGCCCACGGATGGACGGCGGGGAGCGGAGCAAGGTGTAGGCAAGCGGCGTTCAGGCGGGCTGGTAGTTGATCGCGGTCGTCTCCCGCCGGGGCGTCCCCGCTGCGCCCCGTGGGTTTGCCCGACGGAGAGCGACCCATGGCGCTACGTCCATGGGTAGGAAGACGAGAAATGCAGGAGTGCCCTCCCCGGCCGATGACGGCACGGCGGGATCACCGCGGTCCAAGGATTCTCGTTTCAGGGTTGAGTGAGGACCAACTCACCAATGCCATTGCGGATGCCTTTCGTGAATGCGGAAGCCACAGCAAGGTCGTTAAGGTCGACGAATACCTTGAGGCCCACCGTCGAGGCGTTTTCTCGGCTCTGTGCAAGGCGCGAAGCCCTCAGGCACGATACTCGCTCTACAATCGCTTGCGCCCGCTCCCCCGACTCGCCGACGGACATTACCCAGCAGTGAGCATCGGAGCGATTGCGGTCGTTTCAGCAGTGAATCCTACGAGTGTCACGGACGCCGATGTGCGGTGGCGGCGACCGAAGGGCGAGTCCGACCCGCTTTGGTGGCAACCTCTCCTCGCAGAAGTACCCGAACTTGTCGACGTGAGGGTCAGAGTCGGTCGGGACTTCGGCACCGTCATCGCGGTATCGCGTTCCCCGGTGGAACGAGATTCACTGACCTCCTTTGGGACGCAGTCGGCCGCCATCGGCGGAAAAGAAGTGGTCGCCTGAGTTACCCATCCGCACCGTTTCGCTGGGATGTCGACCCGTTGTGCATCCCTCGGTTGACCGGCGTCGAAACCGGTGCTCGTTCCCTTTCAGGTGACCCAGCTCCGCGGTCGCCGTCGCCCAGGAATGTCCGACGATCAAGGTGAGCGAATCGAGTGCGGATGAACTCCGGCGAGTGTGGTCGGCACCCCGCGGACTAGCCGTCCCACCGATGGACTGCAAAAGCGATCTTCGCGGGGTCGGACGGGGTCCGTGCCGATGGCTCACAGGCCGATCGCGGAAGACGCAGGTGGCCAGTCACCCGTCAGTTGACGACCCCGTCAGACTTGTGGCATGGAAATCGGCCCGGATGTCGGCGCCGATGGAGCGAACACCTAATGCGCCACCCCCACGGGGCGATCGTGTATGTCCGCCGAGGGTGGTGCGCAGTTGGTCTGGAGAGATCAGAGTGGAAACCCCGACCCGAGACGATGCGGCGCATGTGGGGCCAAAGCAACCTTCGCCATCGCTGGGCCGCTGACGGGCCCGTTGGCGCTTGGTTGCAACCGGCACGCCGGCGTCCTTCGACCACTAGTCGAGGCCAGTCTTTCTCGAGTCAGTCGGGGACGTCCATGGCCCAAACCGACTGGCATGATTCGCGTGAATCTCGACCATGTCGTCTACTTAGGCGGTCCACCGATCCATCTTCAGCACACGCGTTGCCTTCTCGTGTAGCCTAAGCATTGGGCGAACGGTCCGGCTGACCACCCCGCTGTGATCCGTCCGCCGGGGTCAGGCGGATGCGGACGGGGTTGCCTGGCGCGCGCGCGTTAGGCGCGCGCGTTACGCACGCGCGCGTAGCCGGATGGGTCAGCCGGACGCTTGATGCCGTGGCTGATGCCGACGCTGATGTCCCCGTGATGCTGGTTACGATGCCGGCCGGATGCCGTCGCTTCCAAAGCGGATATTAGGCCCGCGGGTTCTCACATATCTCGTGAGACGCGAACTCCTTCGGCGGCTGGATGACCCTGCACGATACAGGTACTACCTCGACTATCTCCGTCGCGCCGGTGACGCCCACAAAGCGGTGCTAGCCTGCTGGCGCTGGCAGACTCGAACCGGACGGGGGGGTACTTGGGGGGAAGTCAAGATCATGCCCCATGCGCTGGAGAGTGCGGTGGCGAACGGGTTACTTCTCGAGGGCGCAGGACAGACTTACTTGGTTCCGCCTCCCGAGGTTGACCAAGCCTTGGTCCGAGCGGTGAACGACTATCAGCTCGAATGTCGTCGGTACTGGAGAGCACAAGCCGCTGAGAGGGCGCGACGGAATCTAGCCCTCGCCACCCAGGCTGCTCGCCAGCGACTCGCCGCCGAAGCGGAGCGGCGTGCCCAGGAGGAGGCGGCCCGAGAGCGTGGCGAGAGAGTGCGGACTTGGACCGAAGGTTCACCGGTAGAAGTGTTCGCGAGATTCGGAGCGACCGACGCGGTCATCGAGAACCTCGTCCGACGGGGGTTTCGGCAGCGTGAGCTCGTGAAGTTTGGCCGAGTCGGGTCACACCGGGTTTCGAGGATCTTTCAAGCAACAGGCCTAGCCAGGCACCGCGGGCCGACCCCGAACCAGAGCACATTGGGGACCATCTGACCAACCGACGCCGGCTCGACGTTGGCTACGCCCGTCCCACGTTCAGTTCTTGGTTAGGGAACCCACGGGCTGCAAGGAATGCGGAAGTGATTGACGAGCCCCCCTCTGTAAGCGTGCTGGCCACGCGTCTTGTCCCCGTGGGGCTGAGCTCGAAGTCCCTGGCTTGCTCTGGGGGAATCATGGTCTGGCCGTTGAGGGTTTGGTTCTAGTCAGGCCTACGAGTCGGACCGGCGGAATCATCGTGCATTTGTCACACATTCAGGACCATTGTTTCCTGCTCCACACTCAGAGTAGCAGTCGTGAACTCGTCGACTGCTGGTCAGGGTCCTCAGTCGGAACTGGAGATCGAAATGTGGTGAGCCGGGTTGGTTTGAAGCGCATCGGTGACCTGTCCTCTCCTATTGTACTCTTATGGCGCAGGACCCAATGTCCTGAGGATGAGGCACGCCAGACGAGACGCGCACCATGGAGCCCAAGTCAGTCAACCAGAGGCTCTCACAGCGCGGATCAGTCAGCTCGACGTTGAGGAGCTCCTGGCTGCTGAGGCAGCGATCCATCTCTGGAACGGTGAAATGCCAGGACAGCTCCTCCCGACCCACCTTGCAGTCCGTCGAACACTGGAACGCAGCTCTGGGAGCGGGAGAGAGCGGGCGACTCTGGTCAAGACTCGTGAGGTCTTGCAGGGCCTTTACGAGGCGTTCGGCGAAGGCCCTGGATTGAACCCCTTGGAGCCCATCGACCTGGAGCCGGAACACTCGGAATCGGGTTCGGCTGCCTTTGCCCTTCAAAGTCTGGCCGAATTGGTGGAGGGAGGTCCGACTCTGGGTGAATGCGTGGTCTATGTGATGGAGAAGTTTTGGACATCAGACCAGCTGTTGGTCAAGCACCTTGGGTTCACCTCGGAGGACGCCTGTCGGTTTGCATGGTGGATGGTCCATCGCGGAACGCCGGCCGTGTCCGGGTTTCGTAAGGAGATGGCTCAGATGCGATGGTACGGCCGGCACCCGCACAAGTACGCGGGCCGAGTCCTGCTTCCTCCCGCCGTGTTCCTCGAAATGATAGTGGATGCAATCACCCTTTCGAAGGATAAGCTCGACCGACTTCCACTCATCGGACTGAATCCAGCGGTTCCATTCTTCCTGGCGACAGACCTGAACGCTCTCGCAGAGCCCTTTCCGTCGATCAGCCGCTGGACATTTCTCAAGAGACGAGACGGAGGGGTTCAGTTGCTCGACACCCACATCCTCGATCGCGAACTTCCGTCAGCTATTCATTGGGGGTTGGCCGAACGTCTCGACTCGCGAGAACTAGGTTACTACGGGTCGACTATTGGCAAGTCCTTTGAGCGAGTCGTCGCAGGCCGAATCAAGCGGTCCTGGCCTGAAGTCATGGTTCACAACGATGTTCGCTCGAACCCGCGGTCTCCAGAAATCGATCTCGTCATGGTGCTCCCAAGCGGTGGCCGCTTTTTTGTCCAATGCAAAGCCCGCCCCCTATCGCCCGCGGGTCGCTGGGGAACTTACCTCGGATTCTACCGCGACGTCGAAAGCACGATTCTGCACGCCGCTGAGCAGGCGCACGCCTGCGAGGAGGGACTCGACTCGGCTAACATATTCGGGAATCTCATTGTTCTCGAGGCCTACTTTCCGGCTATTCCCCTTCAATGCACGATGAAAGGGACAATTGGAAAGGCACTCCAAGGACTGACGAGGCCGTTGATCATCAACGTCTTCGATTTCAATTACCTGCTCGACAAGATCCCATCCTCGGAGCTCGTCGATTATCTCGACTGGAGGTCTGAGCGACTTCGACTTCAGACTACGCTCCCCACCGATGAGTTCGACATGCTCAGGGCCTTCCTCATACGAGATCAAGCTCGATGGGAAGTCGGTGAACGGAAACAGGTTCGAGTTTCGATAATCGGGAGCGACGTAGGATATCAGAAGCAGTGTCTTGCTGAGGCCGATCGACTTCTGAACTTTGATCCCTATGAAGATCTGATGATTGATCCGCCTCCAAGCTACGTGAAGAAGTTCCTTCGACGAGGCGCAAGCTCGGCCGACGCGTTGATTCCGAGCCTTAGTGAACCAGGGTCTGAGGCCCCAGACTGAGCAATCTGACGGGTCGGACTAGACGCCAATCCGAAAGCTTGCCATGGCCGCAGAATCAAGCTTGAGGGTGTCGCGCATTTCGAGCTTTGCGTTAGCCTGACCATTGCAGCTGGTGTATTTCGGCCAGTCAGCATTCCAGGTTATGATCCACGTGCGCCATCCCCTTGTATCGGCACTCCCTAGCTCTTACCACGTTCACTGACCCACAGGAGACGCAGGCAGCTTCGGCCGCTGAGGGGCGGTAGAGCGAGAATCGAATTTGCCGAAGAGGATTCGCCCCGTCAACGTCCCCGACCAAGGGTTCCCTGCCCACGGGCCCCCGCACGTCCCCGCCCGAGATATCCTCAGTCCGGTGGTTCCCTATGGAGAGGCCGGGGCAGGTGAAGCGAACTGGGATCTCTCCGCGAGAGTGGAGAAACACTCTCTCGGGTGGGGTGATGACTTGCTAGTTCACGTTTACTTTTCGGGCTACGGCATACCTCAGTGGGCAAAGCTCTCTTTCTATCCGCCGCTCGGGCTGTTTCTCAAGCGAGGACAATCGAGTGAGGACGATTGCATTTCAGTAACCTCATCGATATCGACCGGCATGCCGCAAGGAATCGCGGAAGAAGCGATTCCAGAAGGAACTCCGCTGGTCGCGATCAAGGACGTCCACGAAATCCTTGTCACTCAACATGGCGCGGACATGAAGGTGCCAATCGCCCACTTCTTCCCCCTCCTGACGAGCGCGAATCCCCGCGGCTCTCGCCGACCCGAGGACTCGGAAGTTGACAGGGGGTACCGGACGGTGGGAGAGGTAGACATCACCGAAATCAGTTCCGAGGGAGTCATTGTCCGCCACCAGCCCTTCCTAATTCGTGCCCAAATCCCGTTCTGGGCGGCCGCGGGAACCTACAGCATTCCGTTTACCCTGAGCTACAGCACAGCGGGTCGTGTCAAGTCCTCAACCTACAGACTTGACTTTCAGATCAGGTCGTTCTGGGAGAAAGCGTGGTTCCAAGCGTCGGTCCTGGGCTCAGCGGTAGTCGCAGGGGGAATCGCTCTTGCGGAGTGGTTGGGCTGGGTACGATTCTGAGTGTGAAGGCTCGCAGGGCCCTCACCATGGTGAGCACAATGCACAGTTGTAGTAGGTCGATCCGCCGAGTTCGGCATTGGAGGGGGAGCGTCGGCGAATCAGTGCATGGCTGCGCGTGACGCAGCGTTTCTATGGATTTTAGCTCCGGAGCGGTAAACTACCTGCTCCACCCCCCTTGACTCGACGCTGATCTTCCTCTTCGTCCTTCGCTGTGGTGAAAGTAGCACGAGTTAGTCATAGTTCGCCGCTCATCATGGCAGATTGCCACCGCTTGGCCGTAGTCAGAACATCGGCCACGGCCCGACGGTGGAAAAAGCTCCAGTCGAGTGGTGTACAGGACACGATACTGTGTCCCGAGGTTGAGCTAGAGGGCACCGCCCGTGCCAATCAGCCGAACCCTTCAAAAACGCTGTGACACGCGGCGGGACTGGATTCGAATCCTTGTCAGGATTTCAACGCAGAATGGGCCCGATGCGCGGGTGAAGAGCCCGAGCCGGTAGCCCTGCCCTTTCAAGTACTCGAGGAGTTCCTTCGCCCCGCGTCGGAGCGTCGTCCGATTGCCCGCGGTCATCTCTATTGCGTCTACAACGAATGCCACCTCCTCGTGAAATCGTGCAAGGGCTTTCGTCGAGACTTCTGCGCGGATCAACTCTCTCCGTGCGTCGCTCAGAATCTGACTCGTTCCGACACTTTCGGTGGCGACCAATGTCCTCTCCCGGGCGCCAGTACGAACAGCGATAGAGATGATCGCGTCCTGCATCTTCCTAAAGTCGTGGTGACTCGGGACCAGCGTTCCGTCCAGGTCGAATACAACTCCCCGCGGCTGATCTGGACCTTCGGGGGCGGTGCCCCGAGGTCCCGGATGAAGGTCGCCCAGGCGGATTGACTGTGGGCTATGGCGTCGATTCGTCATCCCCCAGGCCCCGACACAATCCGGCGGCGACTAAGGGGGGTCATCTTCGACGGAGACACAGTTCTCTTCCAATCGATGGAACTGAACGCCGAGGTGTACCTTTCCATCTTTCGTCGGTTCGGTCTAGCCATCGTTCCTGGTGAAGTCCTCGCGAATGAGGGTAGACGATCCCGGGACCTGATAAGTATCGTCGCACAGGACCACGGGGTCAGTTTCACGGAGGAACAGTTGGATTAGATGAGCGAGCTCCATCAGCTGCTCTTCCACTTCCTCGGGACGATGCCTCTCTACGCTGATGCCGAGAGGGTCATCCGCGAACTCCAAGCGCATCAAGTAAGCCTCGCGCTTGCTTCGGGCAATTGGCACGACGTTGTCACCAGAAATCTCGGGCCATACTGAGCCTTTTCAAAGTGATTGTGACCGCCGAGGATGTTTCGAGGACAAAGCCCGACCCAGATGCGTACCTGCTTGCACTGAAGAAGCTGGCCGTCAATGCCGATGAAGTCTTGGTGTTGGAGAACGCACCACTCGGAATCGAGTCCGCTCGCGCTGCGGGGTTGCGAGTGGTTGCATTGACGACCACAAATCCGCCGAAGCTCTCACGGGAGTCGAGAGAGTCATAGCCAGTTTGCGGACCTGCTTGAGGAAGTCGAGTCAAAGGGCTGGAGATGGCCCGATTGACGTGAAGTCAACGCACGAATGCCGCTCAACCCCCATTCCGACAGCACAGGCCGACAGGTGTTTGAAGCTCGACAGTTTTGTTTGGGGTCAAGAAATCTGCCGCTAGGTCGGGACTACACGAAATCCAGGGACTTCTTGGACTGACTGGGGCAGCGATCGTTAGGTCTCTCTCGGCAGTCTTAACCGTGGAACGATTCAAGGCGCGTGGGCCAGACTAGCCCTTGAATCCATGAACCGCATCGTAGTGGAGGAAGAGTTCACCATCCTGGGTCGCAGTGGACTCCAGAAGCTTCAGCGTGCACTGACTGTTCATTTTACCCCAGTAGTGCGGCCCGCGACCGTACACCACCGGCATCATCACGAACCAGTAATCATCCGCGAGATCCCGGCGGAACACATCGAAAATCAGCCGAGGGCCCCCCTCGATGATGATGTTCCCGCCCTTCTCGCGCTTGAGTTTCGCCACAATCTTCGAAAGGTCCCCCTTCATGATCCGAGTGTTCTCCCACTTCGAGGCTTTGAGCCGATGGGAAAGACAGACCTTGTCGACCCGGTCAAGGAATCGAGCGAAATCGTGAGCGTACTTCGGGTCCTTCGGCTTCCGCGCCTTCTCGGTCCACACCTTCCGGTGACCGACGAAAGACCGTCGACCCATGACGACTGTGGTCACGTCGTTGTATCTCGGAATCCACATCTTTTCGAATAGCGGATTGGCTTCGCCCGAATCTCTATCCCATCCGGGGTACTTTGGGAATTCTCCACGCCCGTCGACAGTCATGTAGACATTGGCCGTGACTTTGCGCATCGGTTTCCAACTCCCTTGGCGGCGCCGTCCGAATTCAGTACTACGGTTCGCGCTGTAGATGCATGCCGTAGCTGACATATATCCCTTTGGGCATTCCTTCTCCATGGCCGACGTCTTTCAAATCCTCGCTCAACGCTCACGCAGACGGTTGCTCGACGCCCTTCGTCACGGTGAGAGGTCGGTCAATGAATTGGTCGACCAGACCAGCCTGTCGCAGCCATCGGTGTCGAAGCAGCTGCGCTTGCTGCTGGACTCGGGGATGGTCAGCCTCCGCAAAGCGGGCCGGCAGCATCTGTATTCGATTCAAGGCCGACCGTTTCAAGAGGCCTCCAAGTGGCTGTCGTACTACGAGCGATACTGGGCGCGCGGCTTGAGTCGGCTCGATAGGGTTCTTTCGGAAGAGGCACGCCCCCGAGGACGGGAATCTCGATGATCTGGCCCAGAATGGCTCCCCTAGCGGTACGGATTGGCCGGACCCTGAACGCCCCGCCCGACCGCGTCTTCCGCGCCTTTTTGGACCCAGACTTACTGCGCCGGTGGATTGCGCCCGATGAACTGGAAGTTGATCGAGTGACCGTCGATCCGAGAGTCGGCGGCCGGATTGAGGTTTGGCATTCGAGGAACGGGTCCAGTACCGGAAAGTTTGTGGGAGTCTTTCTCACTATAGACCCCCCAAAACACCTCGTATACCGGTGGGCCTTTGTCGGGACTGAGCCGGAGAAGGGGGAGTACATTGACACGCTCGTCACGGTCCGTCTCAGGCCCCGCTCGGGAAATCGGACGAGCATCTTAGTCGTTCACGAGGGGCTGGAGGAACTCGAGCATCGTGCGCCTCAGGTATTCGCAAAGCTCGTCCCGGGGACGAACAACTGTCTCGACAAACTAGAACTAGCGGCCAACCTCGTCTGTTAGCCAGGATGGGTGGGCAACGAACTGCGTCCTGGATTCAGAGGCCCTGGGATCGGGAGCCCCTGTCGACGGTCGCCCCGCCAATTCTGCACTTCGACCGGGAATAGAAGTCTGCGAGCGAGGCGCGTAAGTCGACACTGAATTGAGCGTGCCGTCCCGACGATTCAGTCTCCTCGCCATCCTCCACAATACTTGAACCGCCGGGCGGTTCGAATCCGTCCCCGCCCCTCGGTCGGAGCGGTCTGAATACACAAATACTAGACCGATTTGGAAACCCCGGAATGCCTGCGAATATCGGCCCTGGACCCGGCCATGGGCTGCCCCAGAACCCCAAGGTCCGCTCCTGGCACGCGGCCCGCTCGCTGAAGAGTCGCCTCTCGGCGGACGTCGACCTGGGGAAGCTCCGCTTCCTTCTCCGCCGGCTGGTGCTCGACCCCGAATGCGTGGCGGCCGCGACGGACACCTTCTTGGAGTGGGCGGCTGACCATCCAGATGAGGGGGCTGACGGGGGTCGGAGTATCGGGGATCCGCTGTATGGGCTGAGGAGCTGGCCCTAGGCGGGTCAATGCCCGGTTTCCAAATCATGTTCTCGCCGAGAACGATTCAGCTGAAGGATGGATCCACTGCCTTAGTCCGTCGAGCCGAACAGGGTGACGCGGAAGCCCTTCTGGCCCACCTTAACGAAGTGGGCGCGGAGGAAGTCTACATTGGACCCGAGCGAGTGACACGCTCGCCGGAGGAAGAACGAAAGCGACTTGAGAGCTACGATGGGACGCGAGGTCTCTCCCTTGTAGCCTTTCGCGATGGTCGACTAGTGGCCGCCATCGACTTCATTCGGGGAAAGTTCGAAAAGAACGCCCATGTAGGGGAAATTGCGATATCGATCCAACGCCGAGCGCGCAGGCTGGGCCTCGGCGAAGCACTACTTCTCCAGGGGATTGAGTGGAGTCGGCACGTCGGAATTCGAAAGCTTGCTCTCGTAGTATTCGCTTCGAATGAGCCGGCCATCGCACTCTATCGGAAGGTGGGTTTCGAGGTGGAGGGTCGCCTTCGGGGTCACGTCGTGTTACGAAACGTTCCGACCGACGTTCTGTGCATGGGAAAATGGCTCGAGCCTCACGACTGAGTAGGACGCCGACTCCGACTTTCCAGACGGTCGACTAAAGTTAGATCCCCGAGCTCGACGGAGCCAAAACAGCCTCCCACCAAGCAAGAAAGCCCAAAATTTGGGACTCGAATAAGTTCTCGTCCTTCCGTCAAAGTGAATCGATTAGTGGCAGCGGCAAACTTCAGAGTCTGAGGCTTTGATAGTAATCTCCCCGAGCTCCCCCCAGCCGGACCTACCTCGGATGGCCACGCGCCACGAAATCCCCGAACGACGAGCCTTCCAGGCGGTCGCGGAGCTTCTCGCGGAGGGCGAGCACCTTCTGCTCCAGGTCCTCGAGGATGACGCGGTTCACGCGGGCACGGAGCTGCGCTTCGGTTTCGCCGTTCGCGGCGTAGGAGGCGAAGCCGCTGCGGGCGGACTCGAACTGGCCCGCGTTGATGACGAGCTGGCCGAGGGCCCAGGCGCGACCGGCCTCGGGCGAGGGAGAGGAGTCGTCGTTGGCGTGGGCGATCTCGGGCGCGACGGCCGTTGGACAAGGAAGATCGCTCGCGGGGGTGAACCGGGGGACTTCGACGACCGTCACCTTCGGCCCGGTGGACGCCGCCCCGCGATAGCTCCCGAAGTCGGGGGAGTGCTCACGGAGATAGGCGGGGTAGGGGCGCGAGGCGCCGAAGTCGACGACCTAGCGGATCTCGGGGTCGTGGGGGATCGGCTGGCTACAGCCGCACTATCGGGGCCATCGGTTTCCGGTGACGGTGCGGAGGCGGGGGACACCGGTTGTCGCAGCGGGGGTCGGCGGGCTCGGTCGTGGGCGGAGTGATGCTTTGGTTCATCGTCTCACCCCGCGGAAGGCAGGTGAAACGGTGCGGTCTGACCAGAAGAGTGGGTGAGTTCCAACAGCTGCTCTGGGTGCAGTGCAGTGGCGTCAGGTGAATGCGCGTCTCCGGCAGGTGCTGTTCGTCGAAGTCACGCAACAGGCGATTCTGGCGACGGAGGCCCCCTCTCGGCCCCTCGACTCGCTGAGAAGACCACTAAGGAATATGTAGGAGTGGCGGGCTCCAACGTGGGTGAGCCTTCTCTCGAGGGTAGGTTCGACCGTAAGTCGCCACCCTGTCCGGAGCATCGGCGTCCTTGTCGTCGTCGCGCTTACGCTCGGGGTGTTCCTTGTTCTGAGCCAAGTAAACGCCGCCGTGGTCTCCGGGGCCGGGCAGGCCGTCAGTTCGGTTCAGAACATTGTGACAGTTCAGTTGGCGGGTAACTCGTTCGGCGGGGGGACGTTCAATTTCTCGATTGGGGCTGGAGTTACGCCGGGCACGGTACAGGAAATCGATCAGCTATCGACGGTAGCATCGGTCCAGCGCATCACCTGGCAGCCCGAATTTCTGAACCCCTCTAACCCGATATGCGGGTCCAGCAGCGATCCGAACGTTCAGGCCATCGATACGACTGGCCCGGTTTTCCTCCTGTTGGCGGGATTGGGAGGCGCGACCACCCTCACAATGAACGCCGGACGTACCCTGTCGTACGGTGACGAGCAGGGAAGCGCGGCCGTAGTCGGGTCAGAATACGCCTCCGACAATGGCTTACGGGCGGGGAGTCCGCTCAGCCTGAACGGTGCGACATTCACCGTGGTCGGCATCTTTAACGCGCCGACTTGTGCCGAGGGCGGAGAAACCGTCATCGCACCGTTCCCCAGCGGAACGTCGGCGCTCGGCACTACGAACGCCACAATCGTGTACGCCTACCTCACGCCGAAGGCGCAAGTCTCCTCGGTCGTCTCAAGCCTGCAGCACTCCCTCGGCAGCGGCTACAACGTCCAGAGCCTCGCCAACGCCAATCATGAGGCGCTTCGGGGAGCCGTATCGTCGATCCTCGCCAGTTCCGAAACCGCCCAGTATGTCGCACTGGTCGGGGGCGCGCTTGTGGTCGTCACGACCATGGTTGTCGTCACCTCGCGTCGGACCCGAGAATTCGGACTCATGAAAGCGTTGGGCCACCGCAATTCCAGAATCCTGGCCCAAGTTTCACTGGAGTCGTTTCTGGTAGCACTTCTCGGACTCCCCGCCGCGTTCGGCTTGGCCCTCCTCCTGGGCCCCGCAGTGGCTGAGTGGGCGGTGGGCGGCGCGGCCGGGGGATACGCTGGCGGCCAACTGTTGAATGGCGTTCAGATAGTTCTCACGACGGACCTACTCTTGGTCGGGCTGGCGGTGACCCTTCTCTTCGGCGTCCTCGGGGCTATTTATCCGAGCATTCGGGCGCTTCGCCTGCCGCCTACGGAGGCGCTTCGCGATGAGTGAACTCGAAGGAGACAGCGGCGACATGGTCGTTGTGCGGAACGTGTGCCGCCGCTATCGGGCGACTCGAAAGACTGCCGAAGTCGATGCATTGACGGGGATCAGTCTGCGCGTGCCGAAGGGAGCGGTCGTGGCCATTCGAGGCGACAGCGGCAGCGGGAAGACAACCCTGCTGAGTCTGATTGGCGGCCTCGATCGGCCGGACTCTGGTTCCATCTCGGTCGACGGCCGTGAACTGACCGAGATGTCGGATCGGGAGTTGGTCGACTACCGTGCGCACACGGTGGGGTTCATCTTCCAATCGTACTATCTTTTCCCTTGGCTGTCGGCTCGGGAGAACGTGGCGGCTGCGCTGGAGCCGCTGGACGTCTCGAAGAGGGAACGGCGGGAGCGTGCCATGGAGGCGCTCCGCGCAGTAGGGATGGCTAAACGGGCCGAACATCGCCCCGGGCATATGAGCGGTGGCGAACAGCAGAGGGCGGGAATCGCCCGCGCCATCGCCAAGCGTCCTGCACTCATCCTGGCCGATGAGCCCACAGGCAATCTCGATCCCAGCGCACGGTCGAACGTGCTGGAATATCTCCTCCGGGCGGCTCGCGAATCGGCAACGACCACCATCATCGTGACCCACGATCCGTGGATCGCGGAGCGGTGCGACGTGGACCACAAGATCAAGAACGGTCGTATCACCAAGACTGTCCGGAGGAACCGGGTCGCTCAAGAACCCCGCGAGACACGGAACCTCCTCGCCCGCCACGGGTCGGCTCTGGGTTCACTCGACTGCTCACTCGAGCAGCCTCTCCCTATCGCCTTTCGGAACTACCTTCCTTGGGACTGCCATCGCATGCTTTCCGGTTGGTGTTAGGAACCTACCGCGTGTCGGATGGCCCGACGCGATCCTGAATCAGGGCCGTACGCTAGCCTTGTTCTTCCGAGCGTCGCTTTTGGTTTCCTAATCGGGCAACAGATCTATTGTAGGCTGGAGTTACACTTCGGTTAAGATATGGAATTCGGACAAGAGCCGCTTCGAATACCACAACTCTACGGACAGTCAAATAGCCCGCAGCAAGCACTAATTTGGGATCTTGACGAACTCAAGCTACCGTGAAGCCGGATTGCGAGGGGCGAGGTCAAGGTCGCGGAAGGGTGCCGCTATTTGTACCAGTTACCGCCCTCGGTCCCGCGAATGACGCGCGTGGTGAGGGCCTATGAGGAAACGGACTTTGGATTCGTGAGATCGGTTTTCGCCGCTTATCTTGAAGAAGAGAGACGTCGTGTTCCCGAAATGGGTGTAGGAGACGACTTCCCCGACAGTTACCTCCCAAGACTGATTCAAAAGACTCAAAACGAGGGGGGCAAGTTCCTCGTTGCCCTGGAAGAGGGCACGAGGTGCGGGTTCATTGCAGCACTACCCAAGGAGGCTCAGCCGTGGGATCAGACGCGCAAGAAGACGCTCATGATTATGGAGGCCCATGTGGATGCGGCCTTCCGTCGACGTGGGATAGGGCGGGAACTCTTTTCCGCGATTGAGCAGGCCTTTTCGTGCGACGGATTCGACTGGTCGACTTTGGGGACCTTCGCCGGGAATGCGCAAGCGCATGCATTCTACCGATCAATGGGCTACGAGGCTACGTACCAGTTCATGGGTAAGAAGATCGGAGGAGAAAACACCAACGATACCCCCACCGGATGAGTAGTGGGCTTCCGCTCTACCGCCGAGAACGGAGCGAGGGTTTGAGTGCGCTCATCTCGATGACTAGTGGCGGCAATATGGAGCCCTGTTGCAGAATCCGGGGCGCCAAGCGCCAGCGTACGTTCCAACCGCGTTGCATCAGCGGACCGGACGTAGTAGCGGCCCTCGCCTTGCCAACCCCTTCAGCGAGAGGCGCCCGAGATCTTTTGGACAGTCTGCCCCAGTCCTAATGCCTGTTGACATTCGCACGCGTTCAGTGAGCTCGAAAGAGGAAGTCGGATTCCAGAGTTGCGTCCGTAGGAACCCGCACTCCGGATGGATCCAAGTTTCGTGGCCGGCATGCTCGATCAGGGCTATCCACTCAGGTCACGTGGCGCGCCCCTTGAAAAGAGAGAAGGGAATGGGTTGGCGTGGCTCACAGCGCGGCAGGCTACGGCTCCGCGGATTCACCCTCAGTACGCGTTTGAGCTCGCGATCTCGACGTAATCGCCCGCGGGGAAGTTGACGGTCGCCGAAGCCGTGGCTCCCACCGCCGTGGTGTAAGCGCTCCCGTACGCCGCAATCAGTCCCTCGACCTGGTAGACATTTCCGGCGGTCAAGTGGATGCCGATTGGACCCGTCAGGTTGCCCAGCGCAGGAAGACTCATCGCCGGGTTGCCAGCCGTAGCGGACCCGCCGGTGGTACAGCTGACCTGGTACGGAAGCCAGATAGGTATCCCGCCTGGGGGGCCCAGCGCCGCTGCATACGTACCGGTGGTCACGTCGTAGATGGCAAGCTGGACGATGATGATGGCGGTCGCGTTCGCTGTCCCGCCGTTCACGCAGTTCACGCTTGCCACGACGTCGTTGGCCCTGATCTGGTAACCGAAGAGAACGCTGACATTGTAGCTAGCCCCGACCCCCTTCCACGCAGCGAAAGTGGGGAGGGCCCAGGCCGTGGCCTGCTGATGGTAGTTCGCCCACCCAATCGCCGGGCCCGAAGTGCTTGTAAAGCCGAAAGTTACCCTGACGGGAATTGGGCCCACGGCTGTCGGCTGCCCGGGAGTCGGGGTGTTGACCCCACTCCCTGCGGTCGGGCCCGCCACAGAGGCTGTCGCTATTCTCACCCAAGTCCCATTGACCCAGTTGGCCGACGCCAACGGCGACACTGCTACTAGCAGCGCCAGGGCAACGGCCCCGAGGCCGATCATTCCCCTTGGGATTCGTCTTTTCACGTGGACGGCAGTTTCTTCTTGAGGATTTCGTCGCATAGACCCACCTGTGCGCCGTAGTGGCACGCTAGAATATAACGTACCCTAGCGTCTTAGTGCTGCAACATGTTGTATAGTGTCGTGCGCGGAGGTACTCTAGCAGCAGGTCACCCAAGGGGCTCCTTGCACACCCGGTTTGCCGGTTGGCCAAATGGATGCCGGGAAGGATTAGTAACCGCCAGAGGCGAGAGGGCGTCCTAGAAGAATAGGATGCCTAGTGGCCAGCTCGCGGAGAGTTGCCGGATCGGGCCAATGATCCATCGTGAACAGTCACAAATGTCGTCTGTAACGCCCTAACGACATCGATTGGCTTGCTCCCTCGACATGGCAGCCCGGTTCCGGGAAAACGCTAGGTGCCAAGCTTGCTAGCTGATGGCGCCAAGACTTTTACCATCTCGAGTGCGATCGGAGGCAGCCGCCATCGGGCAGATCGGCCCCCTCGTAAATCTTCTGCCCGAAACCTCGAGCTGTGACGTACAGCGTCGATAGGACTAGTTAGGCTCTTGCTTTCTACTCTCGCCGACACCTATCAGCATGGTGACGGCGGTGCGAGTTCAAGGTGCGACTCCTGTCCCAGGAGTCAGAGCCGGAACGGCTGGCCAATGAGACCCGAGAGCGAGCCTCGGCTAACGAATATATACGCGCCGCTGTTGTCCACCGAACGTCCCGAGTCGAGGGGGCGCCGGGTGTCCTCTCGACGGATTGGCTGCTGGCCATTGAGGGAACCGGGGAATGTCGCGTTCACGCAAGCCGCAAGCGGAGGGCCGAGCTGCGCTAGCCGTCTACCTGCCGAAGGGGCTTCTGACGAAGCTTCAGAAGGTGGCTCGAAGAGAGTTTAGATCGACGTCGGCCCAAGCTCTTGTATTCATAGACAGGGCGTTGGCCGCAGAGTCGGTTTAGCCCACATAACGGACCCCACGGCTGCTGGGATCCTTGCTCGGCGAGGGTGATCCGTCTAATGCAAGCATCGCGGCTGGACCTCATGACAAAGTCGGTCTCTTGTGCCGATTCCTGGACCGTGAAACCCTTCCCATGATCGGGTAAGGGAGGGTCTGAAGACGAACATGGTGGCGGGTTGCAGGCCTGCCGGCGAGAGGAGATGGGTCTCGGAGCCGGGGCCAGTCAGGAGTCCTTCCTCAGGCTCTCCGCCCTCGCTGTTACGGTGACAGGGGGGCGTCCAGAAAGTTGAACGTCGCGTCCATGTGGTTCACTTCCGATTGGCTCCGAGGCTGAAAGGAATGAACGGTCCGCAAGCGGGGCACCAGTTTCCAGATGCGAACAGATCTGCGATTCCTGGTTAGGGATTCGGCCCGAGGGGTAGGACCGAGAATCCACGCCATTGCGGCCCAGGGGGAGGACCCGACCGATCAGACCGTCGAGCTCTGGGAGCTTTCTTGAGAAGGAGGACCTGTTGGGTCGCATGGATGAGGAAGCGCGTAGGAAGTGGTTCGGGCCACCTCCAGTCCCCACGCGAGCATTCGTCGAGTTCGAACTCGAACCTCGGACGCAGTTCGGACTTCCGGATGGAACCACCCTGCTACAGCCTGACGGCGAAACTACGCCGCGGAGCAGGTCGCCAGAGGAGGCGATTGACATCACGTTCCCCCTCAAGGGTTACCAGTACTCTCTCAAGGACAACATCTTGGTTGTGTCCCTCACTGTTATGGGGAACGATCTCTGGGGCGCGATTGACCTCACCACTGAAGCTGTTCGGGACCTGGAGGTTACCGCTGGGCTGGGGACGAACGTGGTTTTCAAGGCGAAGTATCAACGTGCTTGGACTGAGGCCGGCGGAACGGTCGGAACTTCCGAGATGATGACTCACTCGTTTGCCGGCTGGAACACGACGCGGCTCGCCTCTGACTTTCGCGAAGGAGCAGAGTGGGCCACAGCGGCGGACAGCGCCCTCAGTTCTGCACTGCTATTCTACAAGCGGGCGATTTGGGTGTATGAGGCCGGAATCAACGCGGCACGAGAGGAGCGCGAGAGCATGGTTCAGGTCCAGAAGGGCTTTGGATACGCGGGGGCGCTCGCGATGGTCCTCTTGTGGAAGGCCGTAGTCTGCCTTACAAACGAGCACGAGGCCCAGCGGATGGAAGCCGCCCGGAGGCTCGGCTTGAATGATGTCGAGGTCCAAAAGTTGGAGGCCCTGGGGGAGACCCGAAACAGGGTCGTGCATGACGAGTGGGACGCGAAGAGCCCAGACGAGTTGAATAACGGATATGGGTACCTCCGGGCGCTAGTGCGATTGCTCTTGGTAGGCCGTGCCCGGGAGCTTTCGGGTGGGAGGGAAGAGACGATTTGATCGCGCCGCCTGAAGCCACCTTTCGGATGGTGCGCTCGGCCCGCACACCGTGTCGAGCCCGTAACGGCCGAGGTGCGAGAAGCCCGGGCGGAGACGGCATGTGATGGGCCACTCTTTCTCAAAACGGGTCTGAGAGGGGACCTCGCAACAGCGCATTGACGCACGGAGCCGGGCGAGGTAGGTCGAGTCGCGTGTCAATAGGCCCCACCGGACCTGGTACAAGACAATCGCTTTGGGACGGCGCCCTTTGTCCCGGCGATGGCGGATTGGTCGACTCTCTGGATAGGCGATTCAGCGGCGTTGAAATGGCGAAACGCGGTCCCGGAGACTGACGACCACGCCCTGAGCTGTCTATTCCGACCTGCAGATCGGAAAATAGACTTAGATTCTCGCCGGCCGAATCCCGATTCTGCGGCGTTCGCTCCGTCTCGCGAGCATGACGGACTCGACTGTTGGTACGAGACTACGGTGGGTACCGCCATTGTCCGCCTAGACGGTCTCGGGCTGACCCGTCAGAATCTTGACAAGTGGATTTCGGAAGCGGCGGGGATCCCGGTCGAGTCCGTCGAACTGGCAGTGCTCGACTACTCCGACTACGAATTGGGATTGGCCTCGGCGGGTCGCCTTGATACAACGAATCTGGAAGAAAGGCTCGCGGCCGCCATCGACGATACCGCCTCCGAAGGGTACTGGGAGACCTCCTATCGCGTGAAGAGTGCGGACCTAGGCCCATTACCGACGTTACGCAAGATTCGCTTCATTCTCGAGACAACTCCCCCTGAAGCAATCGTCTACCTAGACTTGTGCTACACCGCTGACTGGCCGGCTGGTCGGGCAGAGCTTGAGAGATTCAGAATCCTGACAATCGACTACGACGGACGCACGCAGCTTAGACGAAACTACCTCGCCAGATGCAGAATTCACTACGTGACTAGGGAATACGACCTGGTCTACATCGAGCTGGTGATAGCGCTAGAAGCCGAGATCGAAGCCTATCTCGCGTCTAGATTCGGAACCGAGAGCGGAGTGGAGGAGCAAAGGCGAACCCACGCCGAGGAGATCATCAGGAACATTCCACTAATCGGACTCACCAGGTTCATTATCGAAGTACTTGAAGCGCGGTCTGATGTAAGCCAGCTGATTGCGGATGTCGAGAAAGTCTACAACATCAGGAATAACATCATCCACAAGAGTCAGAGGAGATTCGAGATTCCCGCCGTCTATCGCTCGATTGAGGCTATCGAAAGAATGGTGAGCGTACTACGAGGCTTTCATCCAGCTCCTACCTCCGACTGACCGCCGAACTGGGCTGTGGTCCGCCCTCGAACCACTCGCGTGGCAACCCATGTCACGAGGGCGGAAAGCCGGAACTCTTGCTCAGGGAAACTTCAGGAGATTGACGGAGCTGTTCGAGAGCGCCGGTTCGTGGTACAGGGGCTGCCCGAGAGCTGGGGGCAGATGCGTGCGTCGGGGCGGAAGAAGAGACAGCTTCAGTCTCCGACGACTAGCCTGATGGAAGGTTCACTTGGTGTGCCCTTGGGCGAGAAATGGATCTCGTTGACCGCGACCAACCGGACTACCAGCCCCTTGTGCTCGTCCATCTTCCGCTTCTTGAATGTTTCACCCGTGCTCACCGGCTCCAACCCATAGACAATCTCACTGTAGACTTTGGGCCGCCCGTCTTCGAGCCACTGTGTGGTGTAGATCACCCGGAATGCCTTCTCGGCCATCGATGGAGGACTCACTCAGAGGCATTTCGCGTTTGTGCCTAACAAAGCTGCGGCAACCTGGAGACCCATCTTCGCTTACCGTGACGGAGATGGATCTGCGAGGGGACTCGCCTGCATTTCACCCCAGGCGCCCAGGATGCGGTCGGACAGGTTAGGAGACGTGCTTCAGCCAGGTGGCTGCGACACGGTCGGTAGTCAGGATTTCGCGACAGGGATTTCCGAAGATCTACCAGCAGCACCAACCGGCAAGGCGTAGGTTCGAGTGACGAGGAGTGCCAGCCCAAGGAATAGGCCGGCCCAGACTTGAACGATTGGGGAGGCCTCGAGGACCGAGTTCTATTCCAGGTTCGAATCCTTGTGAGGGTTCTGAACGGGCCTGTTCAACTTTCAAAGATACCGGTCACGGAGTGCGGTTCTCAGCGCCCCCAAGATTGGCAGCAGGAGTGTAGGTGCATGGACCATCAGGAGAGTTCTTTTGTCGTTGGCCACCGAGCTCAGCCGAGGACATCACTCAGGTTTCCGCCGCGTGCAGAAACCCAGTACACTTCGCGGACACTACGATACCGTTCCTTGATAGGAACCCAATATCTCTATCTCACCACTCGCGGTACGGTCTGCCGTGATGCGAGAAGCCCAGGGCCTGCTCTCAGAATCCGACCGGCCTCTAGGGTACCTCGCAGCGGTAATCACGATCCTAGGGATCGCTGCGGCTATTGCGTACAGTCTCAGCCGTTTTGGGGCAGACCCATCCGAAGCATCCGCCTTCGGAGGGCTCCTCGCTCTTCTGGGCTTGGGCGGATTCTACCTCGTTGCTTCGATTTCGCGGAGCGCGCGCCTCCGACACGAGTTGGATGCCTCGCGCAGAGACTCTTCTCTGAAGGATCAGGAAATTTCGCGAGTTCAACGCGAAGCCTCGGAGGCAAAGCTGACCGCCGAAGCCGTCGAGAAGGAGCTTCGCGAGCAGGTAACGAACACGCGGCGAGAGGCCGCGGAAGACAGAAGACGGCTCGAGGACCGCCTTCACGCTGCGGAAGACCGCATAGTTTCGCTCACTGCAGAAGCTGGGGAAGCGAAACGCATGGCAGAGTCTGAGCGCCACAGCACTGAGCGCGCAAAGATCGCTCCTGCAATGGATCCCTACTATCGATTCGAAGGGCATCTGATACGTGCGGACCATCGCTGGGTCGGGGTCCGAAACCTTGGCCTTGGTCCCGCCGAGGAGGTAACGATCGCCCTGAGGTTCTCAAGTCCGACCGGTCAATGGGATGCTAATCGGAGGCCATACGTTTCCGTTCTTCCTGCAGGTGAAAAGGCGGAATTTGAGCTCGACTCGTCCCATTTCACCAAGGATCCGAAGCAGCTGGACATTACGGTTGAGTACACTGACCTCGTGGGCCTCCACCATGTGAAGTCCGTCACCTGCACGTTGTAGGAAGCGCTAGGCGGATTGCCTCAAGTCGGTCTATCTCAACCCCCCAGGACTGTTATATCACGAGAACTCGCACTCGGCATCGAAGTTGGCGACCGGACAAGGGTCTGGCCCAGGGAAGGGAGCTGGTTCGGTTCCTCATCCAGGCTTGGGACGGCTTGATGCACTAGTCTCGGTAAAGCACCGGGATCCTCGGGTCTGGGCGGGAACACCTTCCGCCGGTCGAATCGTGCTCGCGAGTGCTTGAGAGGGCGGCGTTGGAATGGCCGAGTGCTATTACAGAAGCGGCTCGTGGGGGCCTGGGCAACCAAGATTCAAACAGTGTTTGCGCTCTAATTCAATGGCAGGAGCATGACGACTCCGGACTCTGTTGACGGTATCATCGAGATTCTGGCTGGCTCCGCGAGACGCGGCGAGCTAGCATTATGGTTAGGTGCGGGAGTCTCGATACCATCGGGAATCCCTGGTGCTCTCAGCATCTCGAATTCAATTTTGTCGGCGCTGTGGCTCGACCCGATTCCTCCTCGAGTGAGACAGCTCCCGCTTGAGGTGATAATCGGATCACTTGGTGGTTCTTTCTACGGCGAACTGCTGGATGTATTTTCATCGGCGGAGCCAACGTTCGAGCACTACGCCATCGCCGCGATTATGTCGGCGGGCTGCACCAGACGGGTAGTGACGACAAACTTTGATGAACTTGTGGAGAAAGCGGCCAATTCTCTTAGCCGGTCGGGCCGGTTTCGATTGGACCCCACTGAGGAGTTCAGGCTGGACGTTGACCATCTTCACGGGCGAGCCTCTGACCCCGCTTCCGTTAAGGCCACGTCAGAGGAGCTTGTTCGTAATCAGGCCAGGCCGGAGCTCCGCTCAAGTCTAGAAGAGCTCCTAGCAAAAGATGGGCATGGGCTCGTGCTAGTACTTGGTTACAGCTTTTCTGACTACTTCGACATTAACCCAACTCTCAGAGACATCGGTCCGACTGATAGCAGACTGATATTGGTCAATCACCAGGAGGCAGGGCCGGGGTTCCAGGTCGAGGACCTGAACGCAGTTCTCAGGAGCGACTTGAAGGGATCACTACACGGAACCGCTGTCAAGTGCGATACGAGAGCGCTCCTGGCCAAACTTCTGGCAAGACTCTCCATCACGGAGGACTTCGTCCGTCCTAAAGCGGTCCATCAAGCCAGTCCCCGACTAAAGCTCAACAAGCTGCAGTATCACCTATCGAACGCCCGTCAGTTCTGCCAGACGGTGATACGCCTCAACCTAACAGAGGCGGCCTGGTGGGGTACCTTCGACTCCGGCAAGTCCATGGTAGAAATCCCCTCCGCTGATCTTAGCCGCATGAGTTTGACAGCAGAATCTGTCGAGGACAGGCTGATTACAAACTACATTGCGGCGGTTGCCGTGGGACGAAGAATCGCGACAATCCGACAGGTGCAACTTGGCTCCACAGAGACTTCAACCCCCTTCGATGTAACTCGCCGTGTGCAACAGATGCGAGCCAGGATGTTCCTGTACAGCGCAACAGCAGTACAATTGTTGGACCTCCTGAACAATCCGAGTCCGATGCTAGAAGCCCAATGCAAACTGCTGTACGCCAACTGCATCCTTGAAGAGCCGGATGGCGCCGCAGAGGGCATCCTGGTTATCGAAGACCTACTAGAACGATATCGAACAGTACTACCTCCGGCGATCAGGGCTCGACTATCTAGCCTTCTCGGCAATCTTTACCGTGTGGCTGGCATGCCCACACAAGCCCTACCATACTTGGAGGAAGCTGACAGGATTCTTCAGGCGAACTACATGGCGCTGGAAGGCTTCGTCCTATTGCCCGCGCTAATCGAGGTGTATACGGACCTCGGTAGAGCTCAGTCTGCGAATGAGGCGATGCTGCGTTACCATAGGGTGTTTAAGGCGAACGACTCGACAGTTTCCAAGCCTGATTCGGGGTCCAGAGACAATCCGACTCCACGGGTGACCTATGGCGGAGCCATACCCATTCAAGTTGATCCGCTTCCCGACACCGGCCTCTTCCCGTAGTCATACCGGGCCGAGAGGTCGTTCGGTTGCAATCCTTCCTTGCCGTACCGAGCAGACGAATCAGGAAGATGCAGGTGCCTTCGGAAGGACCTGATGAGGGGCGCAAGTGGAATTCGCTCCTCGGTGGAACACAACTCGCCAACTGGGGTCCAGCCGATCCCCCGCAGAACGAACGTTGAATCTGAGCATCCGAGAATCCCGGGCGAGACGCGGGCCGTGCAGGATGAGTACGAAATCTCGCCCAACACCCGAGGACAAAGGTGGTCGACCACCCGGGGATGGACTCTCGAATCCCCGAAACTCCCCATAACATGCCTACCCTCGAATCCAGAGCTTTTGAAACGCTGGGCGGTTCGAATCCTTGTCAGGACTCGACCAACCGGGTTCCCACCCTGGTTCTGTGCCTAGGAGATCGTCGTCAACAGAGGCTCCCGCGCGTTAAGCGAGTCACTTGGTTGCTTGACCTTTTGCAGGTTCCGTTCCCAGTCGATCCCAGAACTGTTTCAGCAGGCGAGCAAAGTCCTTCCAGCTGAAGCCGGCCAATGCGGAGAAAAGAAAGGCCGATGTCTCGTTGATGGCAGGCGGCGACGTGGTGAACAGCGACAACAATCCTCCGGTGACGACCAGATAGGCAATCGCCCCGAAGATCAGTCCGCCCGGGGGAAGTGAGAGCACCCAGAAGGCCCACTGTGCCCTGAATTGTCCGCGGCTCACTTGTTGCCAGATCCAGTAGAAACCCTGCAGGCAGCCACCCAGAAGTCCCCATATTGATGCTTCGAGAATGGGCGAGCTTGGCAAGAGGTGGTACCAGTTCTGAATGAAGTAGACCGCCAACGGAGTAAGCACCAGGTAGATCCACGCCGGGACTGCGTACAGCTGGACGAACCGCCATCCAAACCCCGCCTCATTCTGCGCTTCACTCAGTTCCTTGTAGAAATCCTGGAGGGCGGAGTATGCCTCGTGTTCACTCGGAACCTCACCGTCTGAGAGAACCGACGCTCGCTCGAGCGATGTCTTTAACGCCGCGAAGTGACGCTCTCCAGCCGCCCCCTTCGCGAAGAGTCCATTCTCCGACGCGACCGCGAGAATCCCGTGAAGCTCTGCGATCTTGGTCTGCAGCTCCGAAGGCTTACCTTCCTTGTTCGCGGTGCGTCTCTTCTGAGATAACGCGCCATCCATGGTCGCTCCTGATGGCGGCTGAGCGACCAGCCCTTGCCCGAGACCGCCGGATGATCCCATTCTCGATGGAGTTACCGGCAGGGGGGTCGTGTCCAGGGCAGGCGTTTCGCTAGCTTGTGAATCCTCGGTATCCAAGACAATCACCTTAACCCGTAATACATTACGGCCCGTATGCCCCGTTCAGCTAAAGGAGTCATCGACTTAGTCCAGGTGCGCGCTAGGAAAGAGGGAGTACGCATCGACCCCACGTTCCGCAGTGCCATGTCGAATTACCGGACCTTGCTCGGTCACGAGTCAGCCCGACTGAGGCTCCGGCCAGCCGACGTGCGATTCGTGGAGGCGGTCATCTCTGCCAGGACACTCCACCAAGCTCGGGCGCTATCTGTGAAAGTCGCAGACGCCAACCTGTTCCACAGGTCGACGAGGCTCTACAAGATCCCCCCCTTCGACCCCGACGATCCATGCACCGGCGCCGCACGAGTGATCCTAAGTCGAAGGACCAGCCTCCTGAACTCTGACCTTGGAGGGCTGATACAAGAGCTCTCGAAGGCGTAGCTACGCGCTCGACGTCAGATCGGCTGCCATTGGACTCCTCAGTCGATCCTCCGCGGGGGAGGTCCCTGACTTGACCAGCCGCGTGTTTTCTTCAATCGGAGCTGAGTACCTTCCAATCCTTGCCCTGTTGGCCAATCGGTTTCCCGACAATGGGGAAACCATCGACCCTCCCAGCCCGCGTAGCGTTCAGCTTCACGAGCGCCCCACCGCGACGCGGCCGTGTGAGTCCTTTCGCGCGGGACCTCCACAGAGACACGTCGCTACCGGACCCCACCGCAGCTCCGGGTCGCGGGGGCTCTCGCCGGGGAAGACCTCGACGAAGGGCAGATTGCTTTCCGAGCTCGTCGGCGAGTTCGAACCTTGTCAGGCGGCTTTCTCTTGCCTGCGTCGAAGCTCCCTGTCCCAGAGAAGCGGCGATCGCTATTCTGCCGTCAACTACTGTGGCGACCTATCCTGCCGGGGGTAGACTGGCTCGCACAGAGACTTGGCCTACAGCCTCGCCGAGAGGTCGCACGCAGGGCGGGGGCTGCGCTCATCGAGACTACTCCGGGAACCAATCGCGCGGCTAGCGCCAATCCCCCATTCGGGCGCTATCGGGTTGACCTTCAGCCTCTGGGACAAGGTCCGGTGTAGTAGGTAAGTGTCTAGGGCCGTCAGATAGATTTTAATCGGGGATATCAATGTCCCTGCCATGCCAGAGCAAGACAGGCAGGCCGAGATGCTTGCAGAAGTGTTGCGCCTTCCGCGGTGGCCGATCGGAGATCCCGTTCCCTGGGTTCTTTCCTTGCTCTCGAGGGAGCTCCAGGTGCAGCTCGCCGGGATCGTGCTCGAGCGGGAGCGAGCGATGCTCACAGCCCAGAGAGCTATGATTGATGCCCAGATCTCGGCTAACGAGAGGATCGCCAAGACGCTCACTCGTTAGCGCCGGCCCCCGAGCATGACGGTCGGCCCCTCCTTCGTTCAGCTCTCGAGGCTCGAAGGAAGAGTTGATTCGACTTTCGCTCGAGACTTGTCGCGTCCGGTCATGCTCATTGGGTTCCAACAACAGGGGAACTTGGGGCTCGGTTACCTTTCGGCTGTGGTTCGCCAAGAGGGGTACAAGGTAATCGTGGGCGACTTCGAGGACGAGGCCGAGACGCTTTTGGGCCGGGCGCAGCAAGAGCAGCCCAGCGTCATCGGATTCTCCCTGATTTTTCAGTTCCATGTCCACCGATTCGCGTACCTTGCCCGCTATTTTCGGTCCCATGGCGTGTCGTCTCACTTCACGATCGGAGGCCACTTTCCCAGTCTCAGTTGGGAGCGGACCCTCGATCTGATCCCTGATCTGGACAGCGTCGTCCGGTTCGAGGGAGAACAGACACTCCTTGAGCTGGTCGATCGAGTCGCAACCCACCGAGAGTGGCATGACCTTCGGGGCATCGCTTATCGGGGCGATATTGGGGGGGTCTGCAACGAGCTGCGCCCTCTGATTACGAACCTTGACGACCTGCCATTCCCCGACCGAGAGTACGACGGTGACATGATTCTGGGCCGAAGGATCATGCCGATACTTGCCAGCCGAGGGTGCTCCCGGACTTGCTCCTTCTGTTCGATCCACGCCTTCTATCGTTCCGTCCGAGGCAAAGTCGTACGGACCCGCCGTCCGGCGGAGGTCGTCCGCGAAATGTTGCACCTTCGCGAACGGAAAGACGCAAGCATCTTCCTGTTCCAGGACGATGACTTCCCGCTTTTCGGTCCAGCCTGGCGCCGCTGGACCGATGAGTTGCTCGGCGAACTTCACGGGTCGAAGCTGCCGGAGCGCACCATCTGGAAGATCAATTGTCGGGCGGACTCGGTGGAATCGACCTTATTCGCGAGGCTCAAGGAGGCCGGACTCTACATGGTCTACATGGGTCTCGAGTCCGGTACGGAGGAGGGCCTCGAGACGTTGAACAAGGGGACGACAGTGGAGGAGAATCTTCGGGCTGTATCGATTCTCAAGAGCCTCGGAATCCGCTTTGATTTCGGCTTCATGCTCCTCGATCCCTCAAGCACGTTCGATTCGGTCCGCTCCAACGTTCGCTTCCTTCGTCAGATCGTCGGCGACGGCACCAATCCGGCGATCTTCTGTCGAATGCTTCCGTACGACGGCACTCCGATCAAGAAGACCCTGGAGTCCACCGGGCGGTTCCGTGGGGACGTCTGTAATCCCGACTATGACTTTCTCGATCCTCGTTTGAACGCTTTCTATGAGGAACTGGCCCCACTCGTCAATTTCGCGGGATGGATTCATGGGAACGGGGCGCTTTCGACTCTTCTCAAGAGTGTATGGGAAGAGCGAGCCGTAAGCGAACGCCTCTTCCCCGACCTGGACGGAGCCGAATCCTATGAGAAATCGCTCAGGGAGGTAACGAGGGAGAGCAACGAGATGCTTCTCGGGCTCGTTGAAGGTCTCGCCGACATTCACGAAGCCGGAGCCGATGCGGAGGGGTTGACTCAACGACCGGCCGACGTGACGGAGGACTTCCTGAGACTCCGTCGGAACCAGCTGACTGAAAGAGTCTACACGATCCGGAACGCGTTCGTGGCTCGAAACCAAGGGCAGATCCTTAGGTCACTCGGACTCGATTCCGCATCGGCTGTGGGTTCGTAAGAGCTAGGCCCGCGGCCGAGGAAAGGATTTGGCCCGCCGGGGTTAGCCGGCGGGCCGATCGGCCCGTCCCTCTTGGACGCGCTTCACCACGCGTTCGCGTTGACGATCTCCGCAACGTCTCCCGGCGCAAACGAAATCGTCGCGCTCGCAGTCGCGCCACCGATAGTCGTTTGCGCTCCGACGTAGGCCCCCAAGAAGCCCTCGATCTGGTACGTGTTTCCAGGATTCAGCACGATCCCGATCGGCCCCGTCAGGTTCCCGTAGGGGGGAATGGTCATCGCCAGGCTGTTGGCCGTCACGGTTCCTACTCCTATGCAGGCCACATTGAATGGGGCTGCTGGTGTCGCAAACGCAGCGATAAGGCCCCAAGCCCCGTGAGGCGTGAGCGTCGGCGTTGGCCCAAGGGCGGCCGCGTAGACCCCCGTCGTTACGTCGTAAATCGCGATCTCGACGTAGATGACGGCGGTGGCGTTGGCCGAACCACCGGCATAGCAGTTCACGGTCTCGCTCAGGTCGCCTGCGGCCAGCTTGAATCCGTAAAGGACGCTGGTGTTGTAGTGCGACCCGGCGGGTTTCCACGCCACAAAGGTCGTCGCTGTCCATGCATGGGCCGTTTGAATGTAGTTCGCCTGCCCCACCCCACCTCCTGTGGAGGCGGAGGCGCCGAAGGTCACCGTAACGGGACCCGGACCAGCCGCGGTCGGCTGCCCAAGAGCAGGGGTGACGACGCCAGTTCCGGAGACGATACCAGCAGCCGACGTGGTTCCCAGCGCATTCCAAGTCGTTCCATGCCAAGTGTAGGCGGAGATCGGGGCCGCGACTAGGATCAGCGCGACCAGCGCTCCGCCGATGCCGGTTAGTCCTGCTCGAATGGGTTTCCGTCCAGGGATCGCTTTCCAGAGTCGAAGACTTCCCATAAGGGACCTCGCACGCCACAGTGTGGTGTGGGTAGATGTAGGTTGCTAGGTTGTCACACTGTAATGTAGTGTCCAGAGATTTGCGCCGCCCCAATCTAGCAGCAATTCCCCCAAGGGGCGCCTGCACACCCGGGCTGCCGGTTGGCCAGTAAGGTGCTGAATTAGATTGACTGCCGCCCGCGTCGCTGAGCGCGTTCGTGTTGATAAGTGCTGCTCGAGCGTACTTCCTGGTCTTGTCTCAAGCCTGTCAGCTCTCCGTCTGGAATGAGTGGAGCAGGCTGGCGACTCGGGAACAGGACCCCCAGGCCCAACGTTCGCAGCGCGCTTTTGTCGGAGTGATTGCGGTCGCCGGTCGTTGAATCAGGGAGGGTCCCGCGACTTCCGTTGTCGCAGGGCGGATTCGATCAATACCAGGGCTTCGCTCGAAAGAGACCGCCGGTTGCGCGTGGCTGCATCTCTCAGCTCCTCAAGGAGCGGAGGGTCGAAGTAAACTGAGATGGCCTTCGGAACAGGCGTCCGCTGTTGGCGTCCCCGCGGCATGGATCACTTCTCGTCTCCGGTGGTTCCGCAAGCTCCCGGTGCTCACGGCCGAAGGCAAGGGTCGTCTTGTCCGGTGAGTATTTATGAATTCTCTTCGAGAAGCTCCCGGGTCTAACCCAAGGTCGCCAGCTGAGACTCTCGTCGCCCCGCTCTCGCTAGGCACCCATGCCACAAAGACTCGAAGGAGCCTCGGCTGGAAGAGTCCGACTCGGTCCGCCAGGGTGCCTGCTGGAAATGCAGCCGACCCGAAACGCACAAAAGGGCAATCGTTTGGATTGGCACGGACGTTGCCTTGATGTTCGACACGATCGCTCGACCGGCAGGCGGTGTGAGACCGGGCCCGAAGAGTTAGGTCCGAGGTCGATATCCTCCAACCGCGACGCCGCACGCTTCCCGAACCTCAGTTGAGAATCCGTGCGTCAGTGAAGTTCCTGGTTTGCGACTGGAACCGTGGCGTCAGTAGCCGTCGATGGCCTCTTCCGGAGCAAGGCTGCCAGCCATCCGACGAGCTCGATGAATTGCGGACCGCGCGTCTATCTTTCCGAACGCTTTCTGAGTCGTTCATAGAGTCGTTTGG
>DASRSW010000061.1:0-2685 GCA_035656275.1 Thermoplasmata archaeon | reverse complement strand
TAAGCGGACCGCACGAAGTCTCCGTAGTTTTCGAAACTTCGGGCGAAGCCGTGTCCGACCGTCCCGCACACGAGGTTGGCCCGAGTTTACTCTCGGCTTCAGTTTCTATTTCGGCCCGGGCTATCTAGGCTGACCCCGTCTCACCATCGCCGCGGGGCGTCCGGCATCACGCCGGGGGCGAGTGGCAACCAACCAAAAAGGGTGGAAAGGAGAGGAAAGAGAGATGGAGCGAGACATGAGAAAACTCGTCCTGCGGCGACAGGCCCACCTGCGGCGCAGTGGGAAGGCCGTTTCGCCCGTGGTCGCAACCTTGATCCTGATCTTGATTGCGGTCGCGGCGGCGGCGGCCCTGTACCTGTGGCTTGTGGCCTTCCAGGGCGGAGTGACGAAGGGGATCGGCAGCGGCGGATCAACCCAATACACGGTCTCGATCGGCGGGAGCACGTCCGTGTTCCCGTTCACCGAGGTCGCCATCGCCCAGTTCGAGCAGAACAACTCGAACATCGCAGTGACCGACAACCAGGGCGGAACCGGCGCGGGCATGCTCGCGGTTTGTCATGGTGCGGTCGACATCGGCGCGTCGAGCTCGTTGCAGACCCCCACGGGACTTGAAACGAACGACGGCTGCCCGAGCACGGTGACCGTCACCACGGTCGCCTACGACGCAGTGGACGTCATCGTCCCGAGCGCGAACACCCACGGCCTGCTGAGCATGAGCTACGACACCCTGACGGCGATCTATGACGGAACTTCCGGTGGCGCGGCCACCCTCCTGGCCCCGTCGATCGACGGCGCGGCTGTCACCGCAGTCCCGTACGCTATCGCCCCGTGGAGCACCCACGCGGCGTTGACCTGGTCCGACATTCCGGCCGCGGTTGCCGGAGGGACGGTCGCAGGCTGCACGGTCACCACCGAGACGGTCTCCACCGTGGCGGCGACCCCTGGCGCCAACACGGGCGTCCCATGCGCGGCCCCCAACACCAACGACTTCTACACCGCGGCGGGGACGTCGAGCTCGTGCGGCTGGACGATCTGTGCGGGCGGAAACGTGGCCATCGTCACGGTTGCCCGGTCCGACGCGAGCGGAACCACCCAGACGTTCGAGGCCCGCCTCCTCGGGGCGACGAGCGCGACTGCGTTCGCCTCCTCGGTGAGCGGACTCGGGTTCAGCGGCTGCGGCTCGAACAACCTGATCGCGGACTGCGGGATGAGCTCCACGAAGACCGGCAACGGAAACCCCGGTGTCATCTCGACGGTCGCAGGTAACCCGGACGCCATCGGCTACGCGTCCGACGGCCTGGCGCGCGCATCGGGCTCTGGCGTCGCCTTCGCGGGCTTCCTCGGCCCCGCCCAGCCCCTGTGCTCGGCGGCCTCGGGCTGCTCGGCCGGCGGAGTCGTTCCCACCACCGGCGCGACGGGAACGATCTCGGCCGGCATAAAGTCCAGCGCGACCACCCCCAACTACGTCGGCTGGCGCCCGTTCGAGTACGTGACGACCAACACCCCTACCGGCGAGGTACAGCGGTTCCTCGAGTTCGTCCTCTTCCCGGCGAACAACCTGAACCTAGCCTCGGAGGCCTCTGAGGTCAGCGTCTACTCGATCTGAGGAAGGCGGGCGCAGGATAGTCCAACTTCTTCGGCCCCCCGGGGGAAACCCCGGGGGACTACCCCGCCCGAGAGCGGGATCCCATTCTGGATTTCGGAGCACTGGGGCACGTCGTGCAGCACGCGTCGCCGATGGAGCAGCACGCGCAGCACGGACAGCAGCTCGTGCACTGGCAGCAGGCGCAGGCCGGACGCGGGGGCGCCGGGGGGGTCGACACGGCTCTCGGAATCCTCCGCGAGAGAAAGCGGACGCGCCCCGTTTATCGATGCGGACGAAGTCCCGCGCAACATGCCAATCGGAGGGCGACGGGCACTGTCCTCCTCCCCGTTCGGACTACTCCTCGCCAACCGGGCCGTGCGGACCTTCGGCTACGGCCTGACGAGCGTCGTCCTAGGACTCTACCTGCTCGACCTGGGCGCGGACCCGACGGCGGTTCTCCTCGCCCTGGGCCTGTCCCTCGCGAGCGGAGCAGCGCTCAACGCGCTCGTGGGCTACTACGGCGATCGGTTCGGGCGCCGCCGTGCGATGGTGCTCTTCGGCCTGCTCATGGCGGCCGCCGGCGCCGTGCTCGCCGCCGTCCCCTCGTTCACGTTCGCCCTCAGCGGGCTCGCGCTAGGCGCGATCAGCCCGAGCGGCAGTGAGGTCGGACCGTTTCTCTCGCTCGAGCAATCGGTCATCGCCGAAATCGCCCCGGAGGGCCGACGCACGCGCTGGTTCGCCCTCTACAATCTCCTCGGGTCGCTGGGCGCTGCAGCGGGAGCGCTGGCCACCGTCCTCCTGACCGGGCCGTTCACGCCCCATCCCGCCTCGCTCGGCAACCTCCGCCTCGCCTTCCTCGCCTTCGCCGGGCTGGGGTGCGTCGGAGCACTCCTCGCCTCGCGGCTCCCCTCCGCGGTCGACAGGCGGCCGGCGCTGGGGCAGGTCGCTCTGTCGCCCGAGTCTCGGCGTCGGGTGCGGAACCTTGCCGGCCTGTTCGCGGTCGACGCCTTCGCCGGAGGACTGGTGATCCAGAGCTTCGTGGCGCTGTGGTTCGCGTTAACCTTCCCGGGGGAGGCGGGTCTCGTCGGGACCGTCTTCTT
>DASRSW010000060.1:0-30474 GCA_035656275.1 Thermoplasmata archaeon | reverse complement strand
GACCGTTCTCGGCGTCGGGAAGGACGGGCACACGGCCTCGCTGTTCCCCGGCTCCGACGCGCTGCGGGAAGCGACCCGATGGGTCGTGGCGGTGCCCCGGGCCTCCCAGCCCCCCTTGGTTCCCCGGGTGACGTTGACCCTCCCTCTCCTCAACCGCTCCCAGCGAGTCGTCTTCCTCGCCGCAGGTCCGGAGAAGTCTGCCGCGCTCGTCCGGGTCTTTGCCTCCGGCGACGGTCCGAACGAACGTCCCCCCGCCGCCCTCGTGCACGGTCGGGAAGCGACTCTCTGGTTCGTCGACCGGGCGGCGGCCGCGGGATTGGGACCGTCAAGCTGAGAAGACGGGGAACGCCTACCCCGGTCCCATCGGGGCCGGCTCCGCCGCCTCCGATGGACGAGCCGACTCCGGGGTAGGGGCGGTCCCCGGGAGTCGACCCGTGATGTAGAGGCCGACCACGAAAGCGACGATCGCGGCGGCCGTGGTGATCCAGAAGACGTCCTGGAAGCTCGCGAAGAAGGCATGTTGCAGCGAAAGGAAGTAGGGGTAGTTCGCGCCGATGCACGCCGAGCTTGGGGGGGTTGGGCACGGGTTCGGACCCGCCGGAGCGAGCTGGGTGAATCGGAACGCCTGGTAGGAGCCGAGGAGCGACAGGCCGATCGACCCCCCCAGATTCCCCATGAATTGGACGATCGAGCTGCCCGCGCCGATATCCCGAGGGGGCACCCCGTACTGCACGGCGAGGATGACCGGAGCGAAGGTGAGGCCGATGCCGAGCCCCGCGGGGATGAGCAGCACGACCACGCCCGTCAGGATCGGGATGCCGAACGATGCCCCGGCGAGATGAACCGGGAGGCTGGACCACGCGGCCGCGCTCGTGCCCGAGTCCACCGAGATGAGGAGGAAGGACCCCACGGCCATCAATGCGAGCCCGACGCCCACCAGCGGTCGATAGCCCACGCGGGGGAGGAGGGTCCCTCCGATCATCGACCCGATGATCATCGGCCCGAGGAATCCGTAGAGAACGTTACGGACGGTGTCGGTGTTGCCCTGGAGGCCGAGCGTGACGATGATCGTCACGAACGTGATGCCCCCGAGCATCACGATCCCGCGCAGGAAGCTCACGACGTTGCTCGCGGCAACCACGCGGGATCGGAAGAACCGCAGGGGAATGAGAGGCTCCGTCGCACGCGCTTCCCACAGGAGAAATGCCGCCAACAGCGCGAGGGAGAACCCGAGGAGAGCGAGCGTCGCCGGGGCGGTCCAGCTCCAGCCGTTGGTGATCTGGTTCAGGACAAAGACGAGCGGAGCGACCCACCCGCCCAGCAGGGCCGCCCCCTGCCAGTCGAACGCGCCCATCGCATGCTGCGACCGCAGCGGTCCCAGCGTCGTCACCACCGCGAGGAAGGACACGACGCCGATGGGGAGATTGACGTAGAAGATCCACCGCCAGCCGATGGAATCAACGATGACGCTGCCTAGGAGGGGACCCACGACGATCGCGACACCGAACACGCTCGAGAAGATGCCCGAGAGCCGGGCGCGTTCCCTGGGGGAGTAGATGACGCCGATGATGGAGTTCGCGACGGGGAAGAACGCGCCGCTGCCCATCCCCTGCAGGGCTCGGAATCCGAGCAGCTCGTCAAAGTTCTGGCTTACCCCGGCGAGCATGGACCCGCCGATGAACAGGACCAGGCCGAGGAGAAAGAACAGGCGCCGCCCATAGTGGTCGGACAGCTTGCCGAAAATCGGCATCGCCACCGTTTGGGCCACTAGGTAGGCGGTGACCACGAATGCGAGGCCGGTGCGGTTTCCCAGGTCGGAGACGATGCCGGGGAGGGCGGTGACGACGATGGTGTTGTCGAGCGCTCCCATGAGGATGCCCAGCATCAGCCCGATGAGGACTCCGAAGACGGTCCCCCGCTTCACGTCGGGATGCTTCCCGCCCTGTGCCGATTCCGGCGGGGGAATGCTGCTCGAGAGCGTCGGAGAGTCGTCGGTCATTCCGCAGCCCCCTTCCTCCGCGTCAGACGGAGTGCACCGGCCGGGCCGGTGCCGGGGGAGCACAACTCGCGGCGGGACGGTTCCCGTTCGATCCGCGCCTCGAGGTCCCGGAGGGCCCCGAGGATCTCGAGTTTGCGTCCCCTCGAGAGCTCTTTGAGTTGCTCATGCCAGCCGCTCTGCAGCCTCCCTCGGACCGCGTGCAGCCGGCTGACCCCCCGTGGGGTCAGGCGAAGCAGGACCTTGCGGCGATCACTCGACGAGGCGTGGCGCGCGACAAGGCCTTGCTTGGCGAGCAGGTCCAAGAGTCCCGTCACCGTGGGAAGTCGAACCCCCAGTCGGTCGGAGATCTCCCCCGTGGAGAGAGGGTCCGTCCCTTCGAGCATCTGAAGGACCCAGTACTGGGGCGGGGAAAGGTGGACCCGCTGCAAGTGCCCACGCAGCGACGTGAAGGAGGACCGGGCGACGGACCAGGCGGCCTCGCGGATCCGGTCCTCGATCTGGACTTCGGGAGGAGTGGCGGGCGACATTACTTAGGTCACCGAACTATTAGGGCGCCTATTTAACCTGTGCCCCGTGGTTGCCGCAGATGGGGGTGGCTCGGGCGGCCCATCAGGGTGCCCGCCGGGGGTGGCGAGGCGTTGGTTCGCCTCGGGGAGTCAGTCGCTAACCCCGCCGCGGCCATCGTCAGGCCCTCACCTGGTCGACTTCCAGTCGGAAGATCCCGGCGGCTCCGAGGTGACGGGGCATACGCCGGTGGTAGGGCGTGTTGACCGCGCGATGACTCCCATTGGGGTCAGGCCAAGGTGGCTACCACCCCGGACTCAGGAATCCCCCGCGGCCGACGAACCGAATGCGCCTTGAGTCTATGACTGGCGGTGAGGGCTGCCGGCTACGTCGTACCTGATCGGGCGGCACCCGTCCACGGCCCCACCCCCGAGTCGGCCAGCCCGACGGCGGAGGCGGTACGCGGCTCCCACGGCGTGCCGCGGTGGTCGGTGCTCGCAGGAGGTTGGGGTGATTCTAGCTTCGCTGACGGGCGGCGTCTCCGGACCTCAACGGCGAGGTCAGTCGCCCTCGGGGCTACTTCGGAGGCGGGCGATAGCGAGCGGGTGGGAGTCTGTTGCCTCGTCGATTTACTTGGGCCCTGCGCACGAAGAACCCCAAGCCTCCTAGGCTCCCGATCGACCCTCCGACGGCCGCAGCGGTCAGCAGCCACGGGGGGAAGGCCGAAGCGGGGGCCGAGGCCGCCCCCGAGGGGGTGCCGGGGGTCGCCCCGGGGGCTACAGTGCGAGGTGCGGCCATCCGCGGAGGGGCGAGGTGGTACCCATTGGACGAGAACGAGAACAGGGACATCATCGCCGGGAAGTCCGACGTGCCGTCCTCCCCTCCGTCGCTGGGCAAGCCGAAGAGCCACTCGATTGTGGATTGAACGTTGTACGTGGTCGCGTTCTGGACGTACTGTCGATGGAGCGAGTACGGGCTGATGAATGTCACCTGGACGTGACCTCCGCACGCGGTGACGTCACGGCCGGTCTGGTTGTAGCACCCCGAAGTGTAGATCTTGCCCGTGGTGTAGCCGAGGTTCGTCGTGCCTTCGTCGTAGAGTAGGATGAAGGCCGTCTGGTTGACGAGGGTGCGTTCGGCGGTGGTGTCGAAGCTCCCCGTATGATTCAGGATGGGCGGCAGGAAGCCCCGGAGCCATGTTTCGATGTGGCTGAGGCCCGTCGATGGGGTCCAGGGGGAGTTCGTGGGACCGTGCCCGTCGTGTTCCCAGTTCGGGGTGTAGAACGAGAACGCGGGAAGGTTTCCGTTCTCCACGCTCTGGTTGAAAGAACTGGCGCTCACAACGTGGGTGTCGCATCGGGTGAGGTTGCTGTTCACGTCGTGGTAGTACACGAACGGGTCGTGGTAGTTGATGTAATACCCAGAGCTGGAGAGGTCGCACGCCGACGGCATCGACTCTTCATAGGCCGTCCAAGTGAGATTGTGGTGCTCCAGGAGGTCGCCCAATTGGGTGACACTGAACCCTGGATTCGGGTAAGCGATGCCACATCCGAACGTGCGCCCGCTCGTGACCGCAAAGTAGTCGGCACTCGAGTCGTGACACGTGGCGTAGAACTGCGTGACGTTGCCAAACGTGCTCGCGAGGTACCGTTCGTACGGTCCCGCCGCCCAGACATTGGTGACCTCTTCGTTCTCGAGGGGGATCAGGACCACGTGGGTAATGGAGGAATTGAGGGGACCGGACGAATAGGTGAAGGTGACGGCGGTCGCTGTGGCGGCCCCGGCCACGGTGACCGCTCCCGTGGAAGGGCTTGCCGAGTAGCCGCTGGGGACGCCGACCGAGAACGCATAGGTCCCGTTCGATTCGCTGAACACGTCCGTCGACCCCGTCGAGCGCTGCGTGCTCGTGGCCAGCTGGACGGACCACGAGGTTCCGGTCGCGAGCCCGCTCTCGGAAAAAGTGACCGAGTACGTTCCCTTGGGGGCCGAACTGAAGACCACGGCTTGCGAGGCGGCGGCGCCCGCGACCGTGACCGAGCCCGAGCTGGGGGTGGAGGAGTACCCGACCACGGCACCGACCGTATACGCGTAGGTCCCGTTGGCCACGGCAAAGTGGATCGAGGTTCCGGTGGAATTCTCGGAGCTCCCGTTCAATGTCACCGACCAAGCGCTCCCCGTGGACAGCCCCGATTCCGAGAAGGCCACCGTGTAGTTCGTTTGGGCGGTAAGTTTGGGCGTCGCGCTGGCGGAATTGGAGTAGGTCGAGGAGGCTGGGGTGCTGGAGCCGCAGTTGGACGCTCCACTGCACCGATCGCTCGTTTCGACCTGGAAGGTGTAGCTGGTCCCGGTGATCAGGCCGGCGACCTCGGTGGAGGTAGTGGACGCGGAGGTGATCGTCCCGACGGACGATGCCGTGCCGCCGGTAACGGCTTGCCAGACCGAGTACGACTGGAATTGGAGGTGGCCCCCGTACGATGCGTGATTGACCCAGGAGAGCTTCACCGAGCTCGACGTGAGGGTCGTCGCGGTAAGGAGGGCCACCGCCGGTTGCGCATTCTGGACCGCGTTCGAAGCCAGCTTAACCCCTAGGGTGTCGACCTCGACCACCTGCCACCAGTACGTGGTTCCGGGAGCCAGCCCGCTAGCAAAGTACGTCGTATCCGATTGACTGGAGAGCGTTCCCACCGTTGTCCACGGCCCCGAGCTAGACGAAGCCGAGTTTTGGACCTCGTACTCGGAGAACGTTAGATCGTTCGTTGCGGTCCATCCGAGGCCGATAGCGGCGGGGCTCGACCCGCCGACGGAGAGCGTCGGCGCCACCACGGCGAGAGATTTCACAGAGGGCGCGGGGGGAAGCGGAGAGGCTCCGGTGAAAGGCACCCCGAGACGGGGTCCGCAACCCGAGAGGATCGCGATCGAGGCTACGAGGACGACCAGCAGGAGCAGGCCGGGCCCCACGCCCCGCGGGGGCCATCTCTGAGCGAACATCGTTGGGCCCGTAGGAATTCTAGCGCCATGGCTAGTCATTCTTTCGCTTCCGGATTCGAGACCCTCTGACCGGTGGGAGAGGACCTATCCGTCCTTGGAGTGCGGGGAGCGCTCGGCCTGCGGCCGTCGAACCACGGACAAGTCAGGGTCCGGCTCGGCCAAGGAGGCGACCTTGGTCGGGGTGATCCATAACGACTCGGTGCGGTCGTGAACTCGAGGAGCCGGGGCCAACTAATACTGAGCGAGACTGAATCCCGATAGACTCCCTATGGGAGACCCGAGCTACGTTGCCCAACCGCCGCGAGCGCGCAGGCCCCGCGCCGGGCGGATTGTACTCGCAGGGCTAGCCGTAACGGCGGTCGCTGTTGCCGCCCTAGTCGCCACGGGGGTCGTGCCGATATGGCAGTCGACCCCGGCGGGCAGTTTCCAAATCACCGGGGTTGTAGTGGAGTTCACGGGTTCGGGGGCCTGGGCACTCTGCCCCGAGGCCAACGGCTCGTCGCCAACGTGCGGATCGGCGGCCATCGCGTGCACTCCCGCGAGCCTCTGCAACGAGACCCTTCGGACGGGCGATACGGTGCCGGTGGCCGACGGACTATCTTTCACGGCGATGCTGTCCAACACATTCGACTGCAATTACACCTACTCTCTCTCGCGCGTGGACGGCTCGGGGGCCTTCTCCGTCACAGTAGCGCAGGCCAACGGGGTTGCCCTGCCGGTGAACATCGGCTTCAACGGCTCCGGTAACCAATGCGTGACGATGGCCACCTTCTCGGTGGGTTTCGCGGTGGGGGACCAGGGCCCCACCGACCAGAACCTGTTCCTGACCGTGGGCGTCGCCCAAGAACTTCGGTAGATCCGACGAGTGCGGCGCGAGTCGAGGGAGTGACTCGAGGCACCGAACGCACTGCCTCGTCGATGCTCCGGCGAAGATGGACCGATTTCCTCGTCGGGGACTTCTCGCGAATTCTGAGTCTCTTTGAGGCACCTGATGGACCTGGGGCTCGGGGGACGCGGGCCCCCTGCCGGGGGGCACGTAGGGAACCAGGGGACGAAAGCCCTGCGGACTAAACCCCCGAGCCGTGGGGGTCCCAGACTTGGCCCGCGCGGGGAGTTTGTTGTGTCCTCACCCAGGGCCTCGGATCATTCGGCCGCCGGTCGGACTGGCCCTCCGGCCGCTACAGGTGGGTTACCGAGGAGGAGGGTGGCTCGCACGGATGTTCCGAGTCCCGCGGAGGTCGCGATAGATCGTTTCACCGCGAGATGTAAATCGATACACGCGGAGGCGGCGCGGTCGGCCGCTTACGTGGCGGACCTCCTGGGAGAGCACCCCAGCGGCAACGAGGCGACGGAGCACATTGCTCAGGCTGTTCTGGCTTACGCCGAGCGCGTCGGCCATTCCCGCCTGCGTGAGGCCAAGCGGGGCCACGTCGTTTGGACCCAGCGTCCCTAGGCGGCCGATGTGCAGGATCGTCCGCTGGGTCAGTCGGAGGCGGTCCGTGGCCGTATCGATCTCCGCTCGCACCGGGGGAGCCCCCTCCGGGGGCTTTCCCCGGACGCCGTCGGCCTCCACCGGGGCGCTGGCGCCTCGCGCCTCCGGCCCACCCACGGTCCCGTCCTCGACCCCCGGAAGGTTCCCGTTGGGCGACTCCCTGCTCGCGGATTCTTTCCGTTCCGGGGACGAAGGCCCCGAGGCTGGGGAATCCGGCTCCTTCCGGTGCCGCATCGAGCGGAGATAAAGACCCAAGACTGCCACCGCCGCGAGCGCACCGGCTCCGGGGATCGCATATGGAAGGGCTTGGTTGATCCAACCTTGCGGCGACGGACCCGGGCCCGTCACGTTAACCACGACCGCCGCCACGGCCCAGTGACCCGCAGAGTCGGTAACATTTAGGATGGCAGTGAACTCTCCGGGCGTCTCGTAGGTATACGCCACGCTCAGTCCGCTGCCGACCCCCCCGTCCCCGAAGCTCCACGAGGCCGACGGATACGTCCCTGTGCCGCCGGACACGGTAGAGTTGAATTCGACCGTGAGCGGCGGTGGACCTGAAGTGGGGCGTTCTGACAGTGTGACGAGTAGCGGTCCCGCGACCGCAGCGAGGGACACCGTGGCGCCGACGGCGCAGCCTGATTCATTAACCAAGACCGAGGCGACATACAGGCCGACGGCTGAATATCGATGGAAAGGCCGGTCGGCGCCGGGAACCGAGCTGTTCCAAAAACTCCCGTCTCCGAACGACCAATCGTACGCAGAGGGAACCCCGCTCGAGACGGTCGCGTTGAACTGGACCAGGAGCGGCGTAGCCCCGGCGGTAGGAGTCGCGGTCACGGCAACTCCAAACCCGCAAGCGAACGGTCCGACCGCCGCCGACGGAGACTCGGTCGTACCGCCGGGCGCCGCGAGACCGCTCACCGCGAGCATCACCCCCAGCGTCGTGACGAAACGGACTCGCGACCACCGCGAGGGATGGGGCGACGCTTCTCGAGAGGCCGGGTGCCTCACGGCGAAGGAGGGGAGGGCTCGGAAGCACTTCTTCCTTCGCGCATTCGTTCGATGAGTTGGTTTCCCTCCCGACGGAGCCGCTGGTTTTCTCTCACCCGGGCGAGAACGCCGATAACACTCGCGACGACGAGGAAGACGGCCGACGCGAGAATCAGAGGGCCGAAGGGTCCGGCCAGATCGAACAACGCTGGTCCGGTGGTCGCCGGGCCCACGGTCACGGCGGGCAGCGCCTGTACGCTGAGGTGTCCGGCCCCGTCCATCACCCGCAGAGTCGGGTGGTAGACGCCGGCGTTCGAGTATACGTGGCGCACCGGGACCGTTGGCAGCTCCGAACCCGAGGCGCCGTCGCCGAAGATCCACTGGAGCGCGAGCGGTGGCGTTCCGCCCGAAACGGTCCCCGTGAACTCAACTGTAAGGGGTGCGCGCCCTTGGCTCGCGGTCTCCTGGGCGTTGGCGGCGAGCGCGGATCCGGACGTGGCTACGATGAGTGCGGTCGAGCCTGCCCCCGCTCCATGTGCGTCGGTGACGACCCCCACGACGCTAAAGTTTCCCGGGGTCGGGTAGAGGTGAGAATACACGAGCGGGCCGGAGGGGATCCAACCGGAGATGGTGCCACCACAGTTCGGTGGGGGGCTACTATGGTCAGCCGTCCCGAAACATACGGAGAGCGTGTACGGAGCGACGCCTCCGCTTACGCTCACGCTCACATTGACGTTGAACGGGGCGTTTCCGACCTCGGGAGTGGGAACCAACGAGAGCATTGGGGCATCCACGACGGCCGCAACGGAAAGCGACCATGCGGGAGCCCCGGCGCCGTCGGGGGCCCACGCCTGACCCGCCACGCCGCCCGAGGCACCCGTGCCCCCGCAGCCGCCGAGGGAAAGCAGCCCCCCGACTAGCAGCCCGAGCGCGAGCAACCGCGGGACGGCCGCCGAGCCCGCAGCGGCCCGGGGGGTCCGATCGATCATGGACGAACCGAACAGCCTCCGCCCTCTATTTCGGCGGCGACACGGGGGCTTCCCCCCCGGGCGGGGGCTCGCGCGTCCGTGGTCCTCGTCCGTGCCCAAAGGAGTAGCCCACAATCCCGCCCACCCCCGCTCCAAGTCCAATGGCGACCAGGAACGCTACAAACATCGGATTGGAAGCCGCCGCATCGATCGCACTGATCCCGCCCGGCGTCCGGACGTCATGGCTCCCGTTCCCCGAGGTGTTGTTCGTTCCTGACCCGGGGCCTCCGGGAAAGTGAGGAGCGGCGACGTAGACCCAGACGCTGCCGTATCCCACGAGCACCGTGCCGTAACTGCTCGTCGTGTTGTAGACGAACGCCGTGGCCGGGTACCACCCGGGGGAGGTGTACTGGACGGTGGCCTCGAGCCCGGTTCGATTAAGCGTGGTGGCGTTCCCGATGGGCAGACTCCACACCACCTGGAACGGCGGGGAGCCGCCACTGAGGTAAGCCGAGAGGGTCACGTTGAGGGGGGCGACCCCGCTGACGGGGGTGGCGGCCACGACCACGGCGATGGCTGTGGGATAGGGCGGGGGAGGGGGGGGTCCCCCGCCGTGCCCCCCGGAGCTCAGGGGAACGGCGGCCGCCAAGTGCAGTTCGACCTGCGAACCGTTCGTATCTCGGAGCACTGCGGTCCAATTGAACGTCGTGGGGGAGTTGAAAGTGTAGGTGTGACTCAGCACGAAGGAGACGTTCCCCACCAAATAGTAGACGGCGAACCCACCGTCACCGTAGCTGACGTTGAGACTCGATGAGGGAGCGCCCGAAGCGTACCCCTGGGCGGTGAAATTGAGATAGGAGAGGCCGTGGGACAGGTTACCCAGGTCCGTCTCATTGAGCCAGACGGTGATGTTCAAACCGAGTGAGCCATTGGTCGAACTGAGGTGGATGACTTGGTGCGAACTCGTTCCGTTGGAACCGCCCGAATGATTCGTTCCGCTGGAATTCTGGGGGACGACGATAAGCGCATGGACCCCGAGGAATGTTCCGTTGCCGTCGGACACGCTGACGGAAAGGGTCACGTTCCCGGGACTTGTGTAATCGTGAGTCGTGTCGAAGCTCGTCAGATTGTGGCTCGGCCCGAGATTCGAGAAGCCGCCATCCCCCCACATCACGCTTCCATTGTACGGGGTGGTGCCGCCGGTCAAGGATCCGCTGACGTTCGCGAAGAGGTCGCAGCCACACGGGTTCGGCGCCGCGGTCAGTTGAACCACCACTGAAAGGAACAGCGAACCGTTCGATGCGTTGAGATTCAACCGGGAGGTCGGGCCCGACGTCCCACCCCCGCCAGTAGGGTAATTGTAGTTCGGCGCAACCGCGACGGTCTCGTTCGCCTGGGCGCCAAGGGCGTCTGTCAAGGTCACCGTCGCGTGGTACACCGTCGGGTGAGCCACGGACGCATAGGCATGGAACGCCAGTTGAGCCAGCCACGGACTGGGCGAGGAGCTGGGAGCCCCCAGGAAGTAGAGGCCGGATTCATTGGAGACCGCCCCGTCGCCGAAGTCGATGACGACGGCGTACGGCGGTTCTCCGCCGGCCAAGCTCGCGTCGAACTCGGTCGTTGGAAGCCCGTGGGTGGTCGAGTTCGAGTCAGCCACCGTGAGCTCGAGCGGAGAGAGCGGGGCGACCGCGGTGATGTTCGTCGAGAGGCCCACCCAGGCGTAGTTGGCGAGCTCCACCAGATACGCGGAGAAGCCGTACTCGCCCGACTCCGAGTAGTTGTATGACGCCGATGCGGATCCGGTGCTGGAGTTGAGTGTGAGGTTCTGGGCGATTCCGCTGCCGAACCCTACACGGAGGGTATACGGGGCGGTCCCGCCGGAGTAGGTTAGCATGGCGGACACGGCGAACTGCGTCGGCGTGGCGTTGTAGAACAAGGCCGCGGCGAGGGTGAGATTCCCATTCGTGGCATGCAGCGTGACGTTCGGTCCGCCGCCGGAACCATTTTCCGAGTGGATTTGGGCCATCGTCACCAGTGTGGGTGACGAAGCGCCAAGCCTCGGCGCTACCACAGGAGGGGAGGATGCCACGGTCGTGGCTAGCAGGGTCACGATGAGCACAGGGCCGACGAACGAGAGCAGGTGACGGTAGGATCTGAGTCTTCCCCCGCGGGATGTGAGACCGCCGGCTCCCGTGTCCGCTGGCCGTGACCGTCCGATCCACTCGCCCGAAATCATCGAAGCCCTTGCGGTGGACCCGCCTTATAAGCCTCCCCCGGAGGTACGACATGGAAACGCAACTCGACGTGGATTCGCCGTCGGAACGGCCCCGCCCAGAGTCGAGGGCCGCGCGCACGGGGCACCCCCGGGACCGCGGCGATGTACCTAAAGTGAGCTCGACCCGGACGATGCGGCTGAAGTGACGGGGAGTTCGGCGAGTCCCCTCGATTCCCGCGCGCCAACCTAGCGTACACGGTCGTTCAGGCTACATCGGGTTCTGCCGTGAGATGGAGCGATCGGATTCTCTGCCCGAATCGTCGTTTGAAGGGCTCGTCGAGCAACGGCAGGTATCTCCGTTGAGATTCGCGGGGGAGCGTGAAGTAGTTTCCTTGAATACTTCTCCGGCAGCTCTTCGCCCCGCAATGGCAAGGAATGGCTGCAACCCACTCCTCCCAAATGTTCAACGCGTAATCCCAGGTGAGTTCGTCGCCCCTCCGGAGGTTCTGTAGCGCCCACGTTCGGCGGACACCGGTTTCCATGTCGGTCAGGACATAGGAATCGGGTTCGCAGGAATGGTTGATGAACTTCTCGGGTGACTTCATCCACGTAGTCTTCTCCTCCCCATCGTACGCAACAAAGACGTCGATGAAGATCTCCTCTTCCGGAGTGAGGCGGGCCCGATCGAGGACGGGGTCCGAGTCGTCAATCTCCAGGACAACGCTGCCTTTCGCGAAGTCCCGGTTGACAAAGACACCCCGGCCCTGAATCCGGGACTCTCTTACCGAGAGATCTTCCCGCTCGCGACCCGATTCTAGCGTGGAAAATCAACGCACCTGTGGCAGGGCTGCGCGGTCTCACCACTAACGAGAAGGACTTACCGGTAGAAGAAATCCGCCTTGATCGCTGGCCCGGCGCGTGGAACCCCTCCTTAGGGAGCGAGACACGCCATGGTCTACCCGCGAGCGGCAGCCACTGGAGGGACTTGAACCCCCGACCTGCTGATTACGAATCAGCCGCTCTGCCAGACTGAGCTACAGTGGCGTGGCGCTCCGGCGGAGGGTGCCCAACCTATAATGCTGGCGGGGGAACGCGCCTCAATTCGTCGTCAGCGCTTCCCGAAGGTCCCGGAGCAGGTCGTCCGTCGCTTCGATGCCGAGGGAGAGCCGAACCAGCCCGGGGGCGATCCCGCGGCGCTCCAGCGCGGCGGCGTCCAGGTGGCGATGAGACGTTTCCGCCGGCATGCTGGCGAGGCTCTCGACGCCGCCGAGGCTACTCGCCACATGAACGAGTCGTACCCGGTCCAGGAATCGATGGGCCGCCGCACGACCGCCACGCACGGCGATCGAGACCATTCCGCCCCGCCCCTGCATCTGACGGCGCGCGATCGCCTCCTCCGATTCGCTCGCCCACCCGGGATAGTGGACCCGCTCCAGGTGGGGGTCCTTCGCGAGCGCCTCGGCGATCGTCGCCCCATTGTGGTTCTGACGGGCGACGCGAACGTCCAGCGTTCGCAGTCCACGCGTGAGGAGGAACGCCGCGAAAGGGTCGAGCACGGCGCCCACGACGTGGTGGGTCGCGTCGATACGGCTGACCAGATCCCGCGCCCCGGCCACGCAGCCCGCGAGGAGGTCGGCGTGGCCCCCGAGGTATTTCGTGGCGCTATGGACGACGAGGTCCGCTCCGAGCCGGAGCGGCGTCTGGTTGAGCGGGGTGGCGAAGGTGTTGTCGACGAGCAGGAGGCCCCCCGCGTGGTCGAGAGTCTCGGCCCAGCGTTGAATATCGTAGACATGTAGCGTCGGATTGGTCGGCGTCTCGAGAAGCGCCAGTCGGGTGGAAGGACGGATCACCTCCTCGGGGTGATGCGCCTCGGTCGCACTCAGCCATCGGACGCGGACTCCCAGGGCAGGGAGGAGCTCCTGCAAGAGGTCGAGAGTCCCGCCGTAGAGGTCCTCCGGCGCCACGACCTCGTCCCCCGGCCGTAGGAAGGTGAGGAGCGTCGTGGCGATCGCCGCCATCCCCGAGCCGAAAACGCGGGCCTCCTCGGCGCCCTCCAGCTGCCGGATGAGCTCGGAGGCGACCTCCAGCGAGGGATTGCCGAGGCGAGTGTAGAACTCCACACGACCGCGGTCCTGGGCTTCGGAAAACTCCGCTGGGTAGTGGAAGGTCGATGTCTGGTAGATCGGTGGGACGACGGCCCCCGCGTTGAGCTCGTCTCGCCGCGCGCCGTGGATGAGGCGCGTGGCGGGCCGCACCCACTCGGGCAACGGTCGGAAGCGGGTCGGCTCCCGGGGCTCCTCGGGGGATTCGCTCATGCCGTAGGAGTTCGCGAGGCGCGCTGAGCCTCGAGCAGGCGCAGCCGCGCCTCGCCCCCGATCTCGCGGAGGTACGCCGCCACGGCCGGGGGCACCGCCGTTGCCCACTCCTCGTTCGACGCCATTTGCGTGCGAATCCGCTCTCCTTCGAACGCGGTTCGGTTCACCAGCGGGGGGCTCTCTACGGTGTAGCCCGCTCGCTCGAAGAGCAGCCGGGTCAGCGGATTGTTCGTGTAGACCCGGTCGAACGGGGGCAGCAGGGTCTCCAGATGGGCCACCCAGAGCGAGTGGCGGTCGATGTCTACGACCGGAAGCGTAGGACATTCACCGACTCCCGCTTCCCGTAGGGCCCGCTCGATCATCTCCGCGCGCTCGCCCGCGGTGAACGGGTTCTGCCACGTGTAGGAGAGTTGCGCGCTCCCGATGCCGAGGAGAAGGGGGTCGCCGGGCCGCTGCGTGCGGAGGCCCGTCACGACCGCGAGGTGTCCCAGGTGAAACGGCTGAAACCGGCCGACCAGGAGCCCGCGTCCCATCCGTCGTACTCAGTCGGGGGAGAGGTCCTCGACGTCGTCCAGGAATTCGTCGATATGCGGGCAGCGCGCGGTGAGGTAGTGGGCACAGTGGCCGCACCGGGTGTCGTCCAGGCTGGGGCGGAGCGACCGGTTGAACGTGTAGCAGGGACGGCCGATGAACCGGTCCTCCTCGTTGTCCTCGAGCGAGGGCGGGTGGTAATCGTGGAGCGCCGGGTGGTGCGTGGTAGGGAGACGGATCGGGTCTCTCACGTCCCCGCCGGACGCGCGGGCGGGAGCTTCCGCGTCGGGCCTGCCACCTCGCTGCGACTCGTGGCGTGGACCATCGCCGCGAGGCGCTCGAGGAGCGACTCCTTCTGGGTGCTCTGGCCCACGAGGGCGTAGTTGAGAACGTCCCGGAGCGTGCGGACCGGGATGACCTCGACCTTGCCGGCGTACCGGGTCTCGAGGACCAGGTCGTTGAGATTATCCTCGGGGACGAGGACGCGCTTGAGGCCGGAATCGGACGCCGCCTCGACCTTCGCGGTGACGCCTCCGACAGGAAGGACTTGGCCCCGGACCGAGAGCGAACCGGTCATGGCGACCGATTGATCAACCGGGACCCCTTCGAGCGCACTGATCACGGCCGTCGCGATGGAAACGGAAGCGGAGTCCCCCTCCACCCCGTCGGATGTGCCGACGAATTGAATGTGGATGTCGTAGCCCGAGATGTCGGCGCCGGTGTACTTCTTGATGAGGGCGCTCACGTTCTGGACCGCCTCGCGGGCGATCTCGCCGAGCTTTCCCGTGGCGACCACGACGCCCCCATCTCGCGTCTGCGCTGGGGTCACCTCGGCGACGATGGGTAGGACGATCCCGGAGAACTCGCTCATGCCCGTCTGGGCGTTGATGGCGGCGAGGCCGTTGACGACCCCCACCGCCGCGCCTTCGGTTGAGAACATCCGGTACTCCTTGCGCCGCTCGATGTACCGGTCGGCGATCTGCTGCTCCAGGGAACGGCTGGAGCGCTTGGCGCGGACCACGTGGTCCGCCGTGACGAGCCGGGCGGACTCCGCGTTCGCAATGTCCCCTGCCACGCGGACCAGGCCGCCGAGCTCGCGCAGGCGCAGCGTGAGCTGGCCCGAGCGACCGGCCCGGCGCTGGGCCTCGCGGATGATTTCGATGACGGCCCCCATGTCGAAGTGGGGGATCTTCTTGTCCTTCACGACCTCCTGGGCGACGAATCGGACGATCTTCATCCGGTTCTCGGGAACGTCCGGCATCGTCGTCTTGACGTACACCTCGTAGCCGTAGCCCCGGATCCGCGAGCGTAGCGCAGGGTGCATCGCCTGGACGCTGTCGATGTTTCCCGCGGCCACGAGGACGAAGTCGCACGGCACGGGCTCGGTCTTGACCATCGCCCCGGCAGAGCGCTCCGACTGGCCCACGATCGGGAACCGGCGCTCCTGGAGGGCGGTGAGGAGCGAGTGCTGGCTCTCGATCTTGAGGAGGTTGATCTCGTCGACAAAAAGGACCCCGCCGTTCGCCTTGTGGATGGCGCCGACCTCGACCCGCTCATGCGGAGGCGTTTCGAGGCCGCCCGACTGGAACGGGTCGTGCTTCACGTCCCCCAGCAGGGCGCCTGCGTGGGCGCCCGTCGCATCGATGAACGGGGGCTTTTCGTCGGGCGAGTGGGAGATGAGGAGCTTCGCGACCCCGGGTCCGGAGTCACTTCGTCCGCCCGACAGTCGGACGACGGCGTAGAGGAGGAAGATGATGAGGAGGGCCACGAGGATGGCCATCGGGTCGTGGGGCGGATATTCGATGACGATGAAGACCGCGAATCCGAAGATGAGGAGGGCGCCGATGACCACGAGGATCATCCGGGATTCCTTCTTCTGCGCCGCCTCGAGCTTCTGGGCCGCGACGATCTCCTTTCCCTTGCCTGACGGTACGACGCGGATCTTGGGCTCGTTCGGATCCTCGTTGTTCGAGTAGGCGAGGATGTCCTGGAGCTGCTCCTTCGGGAGGAAGTCCACCATCGCCCGGGCGAGCATGCTCTTGCCCGTGCCGGGTTCGCCGATGAGAATCATGTGCCGCTTTTGCGTCGCGGCCTTTTTGGCGACCTCGACCGCGTCGTCCTGGCCAATCACCTGGTCGAGCAATCGGGGCGGGACTTCGACGTTGGAGGTGCTCTCGTACGGGAGAGCGGCCCCCCAGTTGGCGAGATCGCTTGGGACGCTCTCGTCCGGCGGATGATCCGCTTGGTCCGTAACTGCCTCGACGGTACAGGGTGCTTCGGGAACCGCTTACCGAACGATTCAGAGGGGACCACCGTATAAATCCTTTAGTCCCGTCGGCTAAACTAAGTGGGCTGTTGCGACAGCTGGGCGCCGGTTGTTATCTACGCAACCGCCCTCGGTCCGGGTCGCGATGACACGACGCCTGGAAGGGAAGGCGGTCGCCGAGGCCCTCCTTGCGGGAGCGCGTAGCAAGGTCGAGCAACTCCGCTCCGCCGGTCGGCCGCCGCCGGTGCTCGCGAGTGTGCATCGGGGTGCTCAGACGCCGTTCGCTGTCTATCTACGACGCCAGTCGAAAGCGGCGGCCTCAGTAGGGATTGGATTCCGCGACGAAGGACTTCCGCCCGCCGCGGACACGCAGATTTTGCGTCAGCGCGTGGCCGCGCTCAACCAAGATCCTACCGTTCATGCGGTCATTCTAGAGCATCCCCTTCCGCCGGGACTCGACTTCCTCGGGGCGATCCAGCAACTGCGACCGGAGAAGGATGTCGACGGGGTCGGCCCGCTCAACTTGGGTCTCCTCGTGTCGCGGAGGGCCATCCAGGCGCCCGCCGTCGCTCGCGGGGCGATGGCCATAGCCCGCCACTACGGGGTGCCGATCGCGGGTCAACGGGTGACCGTTATCGGGCGCTCCGAGACGGTGGGGGTCCCTCTGGCCCTCCTTCTCCTTGCGCGAGGGGAGGGGGCCGACGCCACGGTGACGGTGGCCCATTCGCGGACCAGAGACCTTGCGAAGACGCTGGCCAGCGCGCAAGTGATCTTCAGTTGCGCCGGAGCCCCTGGGCTCCTGTCCCGGTCGGTCGTCCCCGAGGGGTCCGTGGTCATCGACGTCGGCCTCAGCACGGTCCCCGATGCAACCCAGCCGTCCGGTCAACGCGTCGTGGGGGACGCCGACGCGACGGCGCTCGAGGGCTGGGTCGAGGCGCTGACGCCGGTGCCCGGGGGCGTCGGCCCGGTGACGGTCGCCCAGCTCATGGCGAACGCTGTCCACGGTTGGGAACTGCTGACCGGAAGGAGCCCCCCCTGACCGTCCCGTCTCCGAAAGCGGGAACTCCCGTCCTCCATTGCCGAGACTGCCCGATGTGGTACGGGGCCGAGGACGACGGGTGGGGCCCGTGCTCGATCAAGCACCGCCGGGGGGACGACCAGTACCTAACCTTCGGCGGGCACGAGTGTGACGAGAACTACGTCCCGCCCGTGCGGCTCGACGCGGGGAAGGCCGCCGAGTTGAGGGGAACGCGCTCCACCTCGAGGGCGTCGGCGGTGGGGTACTCCTCGACTTCGAAGGCCGGGACCCGCAAGGTCGCCGCCCCCCGCCGCAGGCGGGCCGCGGAGAGGACCAGCCGGCGTCGGCTCGGGTCCAGCGCATAGCTCGGCGCGGTAAGCCCCAGGCGTCGGGCCACCCGGCGAGCGGCCGGTCCGAACGCCACAGCCGCCGGGAACTCCACGACGCCGAGCCGCACGGTGCCGTCGGGGGTGATCTCTGCGAACTCAGGCGCGGAGCGCTCCGCGCGCCGGATCAGGCGCTGCTTCAGCTGGACGCCGTCCTTGAAACGGGACGAGCAGTAGTGGACGGGCATCGACAGTCGGGAAGAGCGGATGATGCGCTCCGCGACGGCGCGACTGCCCCGGACCCCCCAGCCGTTCCGAGGGTCGAGGGCGTAGCCACGGGCGTGCAGCTTCTCCTCGTTGGTCTCCGAAAACTCGAGCTCGTTGAGGTTGACGAAGTCGACTCCGATCTCGTCCAGGGCGACGAGGAGTCGGCGCAGTTCCGCCTCCTTTTCCGGGAGCACGGGGATCTCCACCCCCCGCCGGATTCCCCACGCCGGAGCGGCCTCGAGCACCTTCCGGTAGGCACCGCCCTCCGCGCCGAGGGGACCCCAGAGATAGTGCGGAATGTGGAGCCGGAACTCGTCGAGGCCCGCGCGGGCGAGCCGTTCGAGCTTCTCCGCGTTCGGCTCGTGGGTGTAGAGGTGGAGGTTGTGTTCGGAGCCAAAGGCGGACCGGAGGAGCCGTATGTAATGCACCGTCCGGTCCACGACTCCGAGAGGGTCTCCCCCGGTGATTCCCGTCCCCAGCGCTTCCATGGCGTTCGCCTCGTCGAGCACGTCCTGGTCGGAGAGCACTCTCCGTTCGTTGGCGTAGACCACGTCGATCTGGTTCCGACGGGACGAGACGGGACAGTAAAAACAGCGAAATCGGCAAAGGCCCGAGACGAACAGGACCATCTTCTGGCCCTGCCGGCACTGGGCGCAGGCGGGCGAGAGCGGCCCCCGATAGCTGGACGCCATCGGAAGGAGATGGAGCGCCCCGGCCTCTGGCATGGCGAATCCGACGCCGGGTGCCCCTTATACCGTTTCGGCCGGCCGTAGCCGCCCGCCCTCCACCGCCGGAGTCCCGCCTACTAACGCCGGCTTCAGTCAAGGGCGTACGCTCAAATCCCCCACCCTATTGGCCCCCGCCGTCTCGAGGGTCCGATCATGGAGATGCAGCCCGGCCAAATGGCCTATGACCGCGCCAGCACCGTCTTCTCGCCCGATGGGCGACTGTTCCAGGTGGAGTACGCCCTCCAGGCCATCCAGATGGGGGGGACGGCGGTCGCGGTCACCTACGATTCCGGCATCGTCTTCGTGGCGTTCCGGAACCTGCCGGTAAGCTCCCTCGCGGAGTCGACGAGCATCGAGAAGAGCTTCGCGATCGATACCGGGCTCGGCTGTGTTACCGCCGGCCTCATCGCGGACTCGCGGGTGCTGGTGGAGTTTCTCCGACTCGAAGCCCAGCGCCACAAAATCCTCCTCGGCGAAACGGCGCCCTACGCCCTTCTGGGCCAGGCGTTGGGAACGCATCTCCAGCAGTTCACCCAGTTCGGCGGGACCCGACCGTTCGCGGTCTCGCTGCTCTTGGGCGGGTTCAGCGGCGGAACGCCCGGGCTTGTGGAACTGGACCCCAGCGGAGCCACGATCGGCTGGAAGGCGTACGCCATTGGCCGTAACCGACGGGCCGTGGCCGATTTCCTCGAGGAGAAGCTGACCGAGTCGCGGACGGAGGAGTCGGCGTTCAAGCTCGCCGTCCAGGCGGTCGCGGAGGGCTCGCCCACGCCGTTCCCGGCCGAGGCGCTCGATGCGGCGGTCCTCGAACCCCACTCCGAGCTGCGGCACCTCGCCCCCGAGGAGGTCGCCCGCCGCGTGGCGGGGCTTCCATTCATTGGGCCGGCGGACCGCTCGAAGGGCGCCCGGTAGGACCCGCCTCGGGCCGCTCGGCGGCCTCGACCTCCTCCCGCAGCCGGATACGCCGCCGGGTGCGGTGGTAGGTCACGGCGAAACGGTGGGCCTCGTCGCGCACCGCCCGCAAGAGCAGCATCGCCGAGGCGTTCGGATTGGGCCGCAACGGCTCTGGCGCGTCGGGAAGGTAGAGCTCCTCCTCGCGCTTCGCGAGGCCGACCGCAGGGATCCGCTCCTCGAGCCCGAGTTCGCGCAGCGACCCAAGGGCCGCCGAAAGCTGGCCCCGTCCCCCGTCGATCAGGAGGAGGTCGGGGAGGATCTCGGCCTCGGCGAGCCGGCGGTAGTAGCGTCGGCGGACGACCTCCGCGACCATCGCGAAGTCGTTCGTGCCTTCGACGGTCCGAATGCGGAATCGTCGGTATTCGGAACGGGCCGGGCTGCCTCCCTGGAAGACGACGAGGGATCCCACGGCCTCGTAGCCCTGGAAGATCGAGATGTCAACCCCCTCGATCCGGTTCGGCAGCGTCGGCAGCCGCAGAAGGGTCTGGAGCGCCCCCAGGACCTCGCGGGGGACCGGCTTCGCCACGACCTGGTCCACATGGGCCCGGGCGAGCCGCTCCGCGAGCCGGGCCCAGGCGGCCGTCCGCCCCGTCGGCCGGAACTGGACACGGACCCCCTTCTCCCCCTCGAGCCAGTCGACCGTCTGCTCGAGTCCGGAGACCGGAGGGCCGTCCAGGTAGATTCGCCCCGGGAGCTCGGTCCGGTGGCCGTAGTATTGCGTGAGGAACTGCCGCCAGACCTCCGCGGGTTCCGGGACGTCGTTCGCGGGAACGGCGAGGAGGTGGGGCTCGGTCCGGCGGACCTCCCCATCCTCGACCTGGAGGAGGCCGACCGCGATGTGGAGCGTCCCCGGGTCCACCGGGTAGGCGATGGCGAGCACGTCCACGCGCCCGACGCCGGGAGTGATCACGTGCTGGCGTTCCGTGAGCGCCCGCAACCCGGCGAGCGCGTCGCGCAGAAGGGCGGCCCGCTCGAACTCCTCTCGCTCCGCCGCCGCGCGCATCTCCTTTTCGAGCTCGGGGCGCACGCTCTCCCCGTGGCCCCGCAGTACCTGGAGCGCCTGGTCGACACGTCCGCGATACATCTCGGGGGAGATCGCCCCGATGCAGGGGGCGCTGCAGGCCTTGAGGTAGTAGTAGAGGCACTCGCGACGGGGGAGACGGATGCAGCGGCGCAGCTGGAACGTCTCCGAAAGGAGCTGGGCCACGCTGCGGGTCTCGCGGGCGCTCGTGTAGGGCCCGAAGAGCAGCGTGCCGGACCCCCGGCGGGGGCGGCGGACCATAAGGAGGCGCGGGAACGCCTCCCCGGCGGTCACGGCGAGATAGGGGAAGCTCCGGTCGTCCTTGAGGAGCGTGTTGTGCCGCGGCTGGTACTGCTTGACGAGGCTCGCCTCGAGGAGCAGCGCCTCCCGCTCGGAGCCGGTCGGCACGAACTCGACGGACCCGCTCTGCGCGAGGATCGTGCCGTCCTTCTCCATGCGGGCGTGCAGGTGGTCGAGGATCCGCCGACGGAGGTTGCGCGCCTTCCCGACGTAAATGACCTCGCCGCGCGGGGTCCGGAACAGGTAGACCCCCGTACCCGTGGGCGCGGTGCGAAACCCCTCGCCGCGCTCCGCGGCGAGCTGGCTCGCGGGGACGAAACCGGGCAGGGTCGGTTCCGGGCCGGTCATCCTCGGAGCGCGCTCGGGGCGACGCGCGGGCTCAGGAGGAGCGGGGCGAGGAACCGCGCCGTGTGGGAGCCGCGGACCCGGGCGACCTCCTCCGGGGTTCCGGCGGCCAGGACGCGCCCGCCCGCGTCGCCGCCCTCCGGGCCGAGGTCGATGAGCCAGTCGGCGGACTTGAGGACGTCGACGTTGTGCTCGATGACGACCACGGTGTTGCCCCCCTCGCGCAGTCGGAACAGCACCTCGAGGAGCTTTTCCACATCCGCGAAGTGGAGGCCCGTCGTCGGCTCGTCCAGGAGATAGAGGGTGCGGCCCGTCTGGGTCTTCGCGAGCTCGTAGGCGATCTTGATCCGCTGCGCCTCCCCGCCCGAGAGCGTCGTGGCGGCCTGGCCGAGCTGGATGTAGCCGAGGCCCACGTCGCTCAACAGCTGGAGGCGGCCCGCGATGCGACGGTGGTTGCGGAAGAACTCAAGCGCCTCATCGACGGTGAGGGCCAGGACATCCGCGATCGACTTCCCCTTGAACGTCACCTCGAGCGTCTCGGCGTTGAACCGCCGGCCGTGGCACTCTTCGCAGACGACGTAGACATCGGGGAGGAAGTGCATCTCGTAGCGGAGGACGCCATCGCCCTCGCAGGCCTCGCACCGTCCCCCTTTCACGTTGAAGCTGAACCGCCCCGGCCCGAAGCCGCGGGATTTCGCCTCGGGGAGGCCGGAGAAAAGCTCGCGGATCGGCGTCCAGAGCCCCGTGTACGTGGCCGGGTTGCTACGGGGGGTGCGACCGATCGGCGACTGGTCGATCAGGAGCACCCGGTCGATCTGGTCGATCCCCTCGATGTAGTCGTGCTTCCCCGGCGGGTCGCGACCCAACCCGAGATGCCGGCGAACGGCCTTGCAGAGGATCTCTTGCAGCAGGGTGGACTTCCCGCTCCCCGAAACGCCGGAGAAGGCGGTGAACGTACCGAGCGGGATCCGGACCGCGTCCCCCTTGAGGTTGTTCTCGCGCGGGCCGTGGACGATGAGCCATCGCTCGCCGGGGGTCCGTCGATGTTCCGGTACGGGAATGGTTCGACGGCCGGAGAGGAAGTCGGCGGTCAAGGACCGGCGCACCGCATCGATGCCCGCGGGAGGACCGCTGTACAACACCTCGCCGCCGTGGCGACCCGCACCGGGCCCGAGGTCGACCAGCCAGTCGGAGGCCCGCATGGTCATCTCGTCGTGCTCGACCACGAGGAGCGTGTTGCCGATGTCCCGGAGCGTCTTCAACGTCGACAACAGCCGCTCGTGGTCGCGGGGGTGGAGCCCGATGGACGGTTCGTCGAGGATGTAGAGGACCCCGACGAGACCGCTCCCGATCTGGGTCGCGAGGGCGATCCGCTCCGCCTCGCCGCCCGAGAGGCTTCCCGAGGAGCGGTCGAGGGTCAGATAGGTCAGTCCGACGTTCTCGAGGAAGCTCAGCCGGGCCCGGATCTCCTTGACGACCTGGCCCACGATCTTCTGGTCCTTCTCGGTCAGGGTGAGCCCGTCGAAGGCGTGGCTCAGCCGGTCGATGCTCATCGCGGAGAGGTCGGCGATGGATTGCCCCAGCACCGTTACCGCGAGGCTCTCGGGCTTCAGCCGCCGACCGCCGCATCGTCGGCACGGGGTGAACGTCATGAAGCCCATGTAGTACTCCTTGAGCCCCTCGGTCTTCGCCGCCTTCCACCGACGCTCCACGGCGGCCGCGAGCCCCTCCCGGAACCAGCCGCCTCCCCACCAGTGATGGCCCCAGTGGCCGCTGCGGCCGAGGGACCGGTCACTGCCCTGGAACAGCGCCTTCCACCCCTTCTCGGAAAGTCGGGAGATCGGGTCGTCGGGGGAGTAGCCGAACAGCGCGCCGAACCGCTCGAGCGCCTCGCGCTCCGGCGTGAGCCCCCACACCGCGATCGCCTTTCCGATCGGTTTGGACTTGTCCGGGACGATCAGGTTCGGGTCGGCGTGCAGCGTCGCCCCGATCCCGGAGCATTCGGGACACGCTCCAAAGGGGCTATTGAACGAGAACATCCTCGGCGTGAGCTCTTCGATCGAGAACCCGCACTTGGGACAGGCCCGCGAGCTCGAGAACGTCTCCCGCGCCCCGCCCGGCCGGCGGAGCACCGCCAGCCCGTCCGCGAGGGTCCGGGCGAGGGTGAGCGCGTCGGTGAGCCGGCTAGATTCCTCCGGGGAGACTTCGAGACTGTCGACCACGACCTCGATCGTGTGCCTCTTGTTCTTCTCCAGCCGGACCTCGGAGCCGGGGAGCCGGACCTCGACCCCGTCGACGACGAAGCGGCGGTAGCCCTGGCCTCGCAGGGTCTGGATGACGTCCCGGAACTCCCCCTTCTTTCCCCGGACCACCGGGGCGAGAATGTCGACCTTCTCGCCCGGCGCCCGGCCTTCCACGGCGTCGACGATCCGGTCGATGGACTGCGGGGCGATCTCGGAGCCATCGTTCGGACAGTGGGGGATCCCGATCCGCGCGTAGAGGAGCCGGAGGAAGTCGTGGATCTCGGTGACGGTACCGACCGTCGAGCGTGGGTTCCGGCTCCCCGCGCGTTGCTCGATGGCGATCGCGGGGGAGAGCCCATCGATGGAGTCCACGTCGGGTTTGTCCATCTGCCCGAGGAACTGGCGGGCGTAGGAGGAGAGCGACTCGATGTAGCGCCGCTGTCCCTCGGCAAAGAGCGTGTCGAAGGCGAGGGAGGACTTCCCCGACCCGCTCACCCCCGTGATGACAATGAAGCGGTCCCGGGGCAGCTCGAGGTCGACGTTCTTGAGGTTGTGCTGCCGCGCGCCTCGAATGCGAATCACGTTCTCCGGCCCGGCGGAGGGGCGTCCCGAGGCGCGATTCACGGGGGCAGGAGCTCCTTCACCGTCGCTTCGAGCCGGGCCAGGACGTGCGCCTGTACGCGTTCGCCCAGCTCCGGTGTCGCCGGCCGGGTGTCTCCCTGGACGCTCTCGGCCCACTCTTCCGGTCGGGGGGGTCCGGGGATGAACGGAGACCCGCGGTGCTCGACGACCGGTCGCTCCGTTCCCACGGCGTCCGGAGCCAGGTGGAGCACGCGCGAGGTTTCCAGGAGCCCCCCATGGCCATCGGTGGAAGGGGAGTCCCGTCCCCGGAGCTCGTAGACGAAGTCGTAGTCGGAGAGCACCGCGACCCGCAGGGTCGGATGCGCCTGCATGGCCTGGTCGGCCGCGTCCCGCAGCGCGGCCATGTGCCCGCGCTCGGCGTGCCCCGAGAGCACGAGCACGCGTCGAAGGCCCATCCGCCCGAACTCGGAGAGGACCCCGAAGGCCGTGGCCGACAGCGTCGCGAGGCTGAGCGACACCGTTCCCGGAAACCGCCGCGCGCCTGGGCACGAGCCATACGCCAGCGTGGGAGCGACGAGGGCTCCCAACTTCTTCGCCAGGGCGTCGGAGGTAGCTTCAGCCTGGATCTGGTCCGCCCCCAGCGGGAGATGCGGCCCATGGGCCTCGAGCGCCCCAACGGGAAGGATCACGAGAGGGTTCTCGCGAACCCGGGCCTCCAGAGTACGAGAGTCCAATTCCGCGACGTAGAACGACCCCCCTTTCACGCCTCGTCGAGCGGGGGCTCCTATTTAACGCGCCGTTGGGGGTTTCGAAACGGGCCCGCGACGGCCCCCACCGGGCCGCGTCCGGGACCGGTTGACCGGCGTTAGGGCGTCGTGGATTCAGAAGAGGGAGATCCGGACACGGCGGTTCCCTCTTCCGACCCCACCGCGGCGTCGCTGGCGCCCGCCTTCCTCCGCCGGCGGGCCCGTTTCGCAGGCGCGGAGGCTACCGGGGCTGGGGCGTCCGGGACCGGGGTCACCGCAGCGACGTCCGCGGCTTTTGGCTTCCTTCGCGGGGTCCGGGCCGCCGCTTTCTTCCGACTGGCCGGCTTCTTCGGTTCCTTGGCGCGCGTCGGACAGGCCGGATTGATGCAGAGGGTCCAGGGCGGCCGACCGGCCTCGATGGCGGTGACGACCGGCGCATGACAGATCGGGCAGGGAGGGTGGTCCTTCTCGAGCTTCCCGCGCTGCGGGAGCGGATAGGTGACCCGACATTTCGGGTACCCCGTGCAGCCGACGAATCGCTTCCCAGCGAACGAATAGCGGATCTGAAGCGGGGAGGAGCACTCGGGACACTCCCCAATGCGGAACGCCTTGTGGTGTTCCGCGCACTCGGGGTTGATGCAGTAGAGGTCGGGCCGCTGGCCCCGGAAGATGATCTTCACCCGGGGGGTCTGGCAGGTGGCACAGAGGAACTCGGGGGCCGGTTCGATGAACCCCGCGAGCGGGAGGGGGAAGCTGGCGGTGCAGGAGGCGGGATTGTTGACGCACTGGACCCACCGACTCCCCCGCGGGCTCCGGAGCATGCGCAGGGCCGCTCCGCACTTCGGGCACGGACCGACGAAATGCTGGCGGTCCAGGGCGGTCTGAAGGGTCTCCTTGACGCCGGAGGCGTTCCGGGCGAGAAGGTCGTAGGCTTCCCGCAGCATCGCACGGGACTCGTCCAGGACCTCGCGCCGCTCCTTCTTCGACTCGGCAACGAGCTCCATGTCCTCTTCGAGCCGGTGCGTCATCTCGGGTCGGGTGATGACGGGCGCGTGCGCTTTGAGGGCCTCCGTGACCGCGATGCCGGTGCTCGTGGGTTCGAGGGCCTTCTGGCTCACGTAGTGGCGGTCGAACAGCTTCTGCACCACGTCGTGGCGGGTGCTCTTCGTCCCCAGGCCCAACCGCTCCATCTCCTGAATCAGGGAGCCTTGCGTGTACCGGCGCGGGGGCTTCGTTTGATCCTCCACGAGGCGGACGGCGGAGATCGGTAGCGTCTGCCCCACCGTCAGGACGGGGAGCGGGATCTCCTCGGGGTGCGAATACGGGTAGACCCGGTACCATCCTGGATCCGTGAGGATCTGGCCCTTGGCGTCGAACCGTTCCCCGACGAGGTCGACCTTCGCGCTGCGGGCGATCCCCGTCGAGTCGGGGGCCACCGTCGCGAGGAACCGTCGGACGACCAGCTCGTAGACCTTCGCATGGTCCGGCTTGAGCTTCTTCGGATCGACGACCCCCGTCGGATAAATGGGGGGATGGTCCGTGGTTTCGGTCCGGCCGCGCGTCGCCCGGAACGTCGGCTGGGCGAGCACGAACTCGGCGGCCTCCGCGAACGGACTTTCCCGGAATTTCTCGACCAGCGTCTTGAGACCCAGTCCCCGTGGATAGACCGTATTGTCGGTTCGGGGGTAGCTGATCAGCCCCTGGGTGTAGAGGTCCTCGGCGATCCGCATCGTGGTGGCGGCCCCGAGCCCGAGCCGGGTCGCCTCCGAGACGAAGAGGGTGGTGCTGAACGGGATCGGGGGCCGGCGGCGCGTCTCCTCCTGCTGGAACTCGAGAACCTTCCCCTCGGTCGCGCTCTTGACCCGGTCGAAGGTCCGCTCCGCCTCGGCCTTCACCTCGAAGATCCCGTGCTCGTGGCGCAGTTTGAACTCCGTCCCGTCGTGGACGGAATCCGCTTCGATCTGCCAGAAGGGCGAGGGCACGAACTCCTTGATCGCCTGGTCGCGCTCGACGAGGAGCGCGAGCGTCGGGGTCTGGACCCGACCGACCGAGAGGAATCCCCGGCCCCGCTGCTCGGCGGTCAGGGAAAGGTATCGAGTGAGGAGCGCGCCCCACACCAGGTCGATCTCCTGCCGCGCAGCCGCGGCCTCAGCGAGCGCGTGGTCGACCTCCTGTAGATTGGAAAAGCTGCGTTCGATCTCGTCCCGGGTGAGCGCGCTATAACGCGCGCGCTTGACGTCGATGTGGGGGTGGACCTCCTGAAGGAGCTGAAGGCACTCGAGTCCGATCAGCTCGCCTTCCCGGTCGAAGTCCGTCGCGATGATGACGCGGTCGAACTCCCGGACGATGGAGCGAAGGGCGGAGACGATCCCGCCCTCGGTGATCCGCTTCCGGGGCTCGGTCTCGAGGAGGCGCGGGAGACCGGCGAGGGTCCACTCCGCAAGCTCTTCCGGGTAGTCCAGTTCAACGATGTGCCCGCGCAGCCCCGTGACCGCGTAGGCACCGTCCGCCCGCTCGAAGCGGAAGACGGTGGCCCCTTCGACGCGGGTCCGCTGCATGCGGCTGTCCGAGAGGACGATGGCGATCCGCAAGGCGGTGCTGAACTTCTCTGCGATGACCAGCGTTCGATTCACGTGCGCGCGATGAAAGGTTCCCGGCCGTAGATAAACTGAAGGGGCGAGCCCCGCCTCCGGCGGTCCGTGGACGAGTGCGCGCGCGCGTTCAGCGTCCGGCGATCCCCTGACTCCTGCACGGAAGCGTGGTCGGGGAGCCCGACCCGACCTTCAGCGGGCCTTTATAGGCGGACGCGGTCGGCCCGCGCGAGCGCCGCGGTAACTCAGTTTGGGAGAGTGCAAGACTGAAGATCTTGAAGCCGCCGGTTCAAGCCCGGCCCGCGGCATCCTCCCGGTTCTAGCCTGAGCGTCCTCCCCCTTCTCGACAACCGCTCCCCCCGCTACCGGTCTCGGGACCGCCGGGAGCGGCCCCCCCGCCGGGGGCGGGTGAATCCTGAGCCACGTGGAGGTTTAGAACCCGTCGGCCTGTTCGGGGCTGAGGCCGGCGACTTCGCTGGGGTTGGGCTACGTCCGAAGCGATTGTGACGCGGGGCCTGACCAAGCGGTACGGAAAGCTGCTCGCCGTGGACCACGTCGACATGCGAGTGCCCGAGGGCAGCGTCTTTGGCCTTCTCGGCCCCAATGGCGCCGGCAAGACCACGATCATCAAGCTGCTGACGGGGCTGAGCGACATCACCGAAGGCGAGGCGAGCGTCGCGGGCTTCGATGTCCGTCGCGAGCCGATGCAGGTCAAACAGCGCGTCGGCTGGGTCGCCGCGGAAGTGATCCTGGATGATGATTTCTCGGCGTGGGAGAACCTCTGGCTCCAGGCGAAGCTGCAGCGGCTTACCGATTGGAAAGGGCGCGCCGAGACCCTTCTCGGGTACTTCGAGCTCTCGGAGCGGCGGAAGGACAAGGTGTCGACCTACTCGACGGGTATGCGGAAGAAGCTCGAGATCGCCCTCGCCCTTCTCCACCAGCCTCAGGTGATCTTCATGGACGAGCCCACGATCGGGCTCGACCCCGGGACCCGGCGGATGCTCTGGGGCCTCATCCGCGGGGTCAACAAGGAATTCGGCATCTCCGTCCTCCTCACCTCGCACTACATCGAAGAAGCCGATGTGCTGTGCGACCACATCTCGATCATCGACCACGGGAAGTTCGTCGCGTCCGGGACGCCGGACGAGCTCAAGTCTAAGGTGAACGCCGACTTCATCGAGCTCGAGACGCGGACCGAGGTGGCGGAGTCCCGCCTGGCCGCCGTCCCCGGGGTCCACGAAGTCCGACGACAGGGCACGGCGTGGATCCTCCGGGTGGGGGCGGCCGAGGAGACCCTTCCCGGACTCCTCCACGCGCTCGAGAACGACGGTATCCGGCGGATCAACGTCGAGAAACCGAGCCTCGAGACCGTCTTCCTGGACGTGACGGGGAAGCGGATCGATTCCGACGCGGGGGAGACGATGGATTACCGTAAGTTCTACGCGCAGATGCGGAGAGCGCGCCAATGAGCACCGAGGGGGCCTTTGCGACGATCCCCGGCACCCGGACGGAGAGCGCGGTCGCCGGTGTCGGCCAGGGGAGCCAGTTCGCGGGCCTCTACGCGCGCGAGCTCCTGAAGACGTTCCGCAACCCGTTCGTCCTGGTGTTCACCCTCGTGCAGCCGTTCATGTGGCTCGCGTTTTTCGGGAGCAGTTTCAGCGCCGTGCCCATCCCGTATCTCGAGGTCCTGCTCCACACGCAGATCCAGAGCTACCTCCAGTTCCTGCTGCCCGGGGTCCTCGCCACCTCCATGCTCTCGATCGGAATGTTCGGGGCGATGAGCACCATCCAAGACAAGCGATTCGGATTCATGAAGCGGATCCTGATCACCCCGACCTCGAAGACCACGGTCTACCTGACGAAGGCGCTGGGCTCGGCGACCCGGGGCGTCGTGCAGATCCCGGTGATGATCCTCGCGGCGTTCGTGTTCGGCGCCCGCCTCGCGGGGGACCCCCTCCTCTGGGCCGCGTGGGTGCTGGGCCTCGTCCTCCTCGGGTTCGGCTTCTCGTGCCTCTTCCTCGCGATCACCGCCTCCAGCACGGACTGGCAGACCCCCGGGGTCGTGGCGAATTTCATCACCATGCCCCTCATGTTCGCGAGCGGCGCGCTCTTTCCCGCGGCCAACTTTCCCCCCTGGATGCAGACGATCGCCGCCTACAACCCCGTGAGCTACGCGGCGCTCTTCGGCCGAGGGATCGTGCTCGACGGCACGGCGAACTGGGCGTACTTGGGCTACCTCGCCTTGTTCGCGGCAGTGATGGCCATCATCGGGACGGCCATCGCGTCCCGCTATCTCAAGGTGGAGTGACCGGGCGACCTACGCCGCCTTCGGTGCGCGTCGGGTCCGCTCAAGCTCGCCCGCAAAGTGCGCGAGGGCCGCCCGGACCTCCTCCACGGAGGCGCCGTCCTCGAGCGTCGTGAGGTCCCCGACCTCCGAGCGACCGTCGGCCACGGCCTTCACGACGCGGCGCATGATCTTCCCGCTCCGCGTCTTCGGCAGCAGCCGGACGAAGTGGACCCCCGACGGCCGGGCGATCTTGCCGATGCGGCCGGCGACGTGGTCCACGAGCTCGTGCCCGAGCTCGCTCGAGGCGACCGCCCCGGACCGGAGGACCACGAACGCGAGCGGCACCTCCCCCTTCTCGACGTCCGCGACGCCGCAGACCGCGGCCTCGGCGACGTCCGGATGCGCAAGGAGCGCGTCCTCGATCTCAATCGTGCCCAGCCGATGCCCCGCGACCTTGAGGACCTCATCGGCCCGACCGAGGAACCAGAAGTAGCCGTCCGCGTCCTTGACGGCATAATCCCCCGGATAGTAGGCGCCCGGGAACCGCTGCCAGTACTGGGCCCGGTACCGGTCCTCCGCGTGGTACAGCGTCAGCAGCATCCCGGGCCAGGGTCGCCGGATCACGGCGAACCCCTTTTGCCCGGGGAGCGCCGGGCGTCCCTCCTCGTCCACGACGTCGGCGTCGATACCGGGGAGAGGATAGGTCGCCGACCCCGGTTTCATGGGAACCAGGGAGAGCCCCGGCGCGGGGCTGATGAGGATCCCGCCGGTCTCGGTCTGCCACCAGGTATCGACGAT
>DASRSW010000059.1:0-20005 GCA_035656275.1 Thermoplasmata archaeon | reverse complement strand
CCCAGCTGTGCGGTCGCCCCCAACGCCTCGTTCGCCTGCCAGGTCTCCGATTCCGGCTCCTTCACGCCCTCCGTGACCGTCTACGATGGTCAGGGAATGTCGGCGACCTCGAATGCGACCCTGACCCTCACGCCCGGGTCGGGCCCCTCCCCGACGTTCGGCATCGGAACGGTGGGAATCCTCGGGATCGTCCTGGTCCTCGTCGTAGTCATAGCCCTGGCCGTTTGGGCCGCCCGACGTCGCCGTCCGGCGGCCGAGACCGACGAGACGGATCAGAGGTAGCCGAACTGGCGTTTCGCGAACTCGGACATGCGTTCCGGGGTCCACGGGGGTTCCCAGACCATGTCGACGGTCGCGCTCTTGACACCGGGAACCTTTTCGACGGCGAGCTTGACCTCCTCGGCCAGGATCCCCGCGACGGGACACCCCGGAGCGGTGAGCGTCATGTGCAGTTTCACGTCGTCCCCCGACCAGTCGAAGCCGTAGATGAGACCAAGGTCGACGATGTTCATCGGGATCTCCGGGTCGTAGATCTTTTTCAGGTTCTGGAGAATGAGCCCCTCCTGCTCGGCGCGCGGAGAGGGCGACGCCGGAGGCGTGCCGGGGGGCGTCGCCGCGGTGTTCGCCGCGGCGTTTTCGGGAGCGGCGTCCGACATGCCGGCTGCCAGGGTGAGAGGGGATATAGGGTAGCGGGGCGGCTACGGATCGCGCCTCAGCAATCCGTTTAAGGCGACCCCCGCTCCCAACGACGTGCGGGACATTCACGCCATGGCCCCGGAGACGGGGCAACTCGACCTGCGACACGTCGGGGTCGAATCGGTCCTGAAACCACTCAACGTCGATCGCGGGGGCCGGGTCCTTACCCTCACCGTCACCTTCGGCGTGACCGTGGACCTTCCCGCCCAACGGAAGGGTTCCGACCTTTCCCGGAACGCGGAGTTGCTCGCCGAGGTAGTCGACCGGACGGTCACCCACCCGGTGCCGAGCCTCGAGTCGGCGTGTTCGGAGATCGCCCGGGAGCTCCTGACCCGACACCCGTACGCCCAGGAGTCCAGCGTCCGCGCCTCGGCGGTCTATTTCCTCCCGCATGGGCTCTCTCGCGACCGCTCCAGCCTCGAGGATTACCTCCTGGTCGCCGAGGCCCACGCGACCCGGGTCGAGGGCGGCCCCCCGCGCATCCGGCGCTCGATCGGGGCGGAGGCGGTCGGCATGACGGCGTGCCCGTGCGCCATGGAAACGGCCCGTGACCTCCTCCGGGACCAGTATCCGGCGATGCGCGACAGTTCGCTCGATGGGATGCCCGTCGTGACCCACAACCAGCGGAACCGCACGCGCTTGACCTTCGAGCTCGGTGAACCGGACGAGGTCGAGGCGGATGAGATGGTGGCCGCCGTGGAGGCGGCCCAGTCCTCGCCCACCTACGCGATCCTGAAGCGCGGGGACGAAGCGAAGGTCGTCCTCGCCGCGCACCAATCCCCGCGATTCGTCGAGGACGTCCTCCGCGACCTCCTGGCCTCCGTGCCCGCGAGGTTCCCGGGCCTACAGGATTCGGTCATCGTCCGCGCCGAAACGACGAGCGAAGAATCGATCCACAAGTACAATGTGGTGGCCTCCCACGCGGCCAGCCTCGGCGAACTGCGGCAACGCGCGGCCGCATAGCCGCACGAAAGCCCATGCGCTACTCGGCCGACGCGCTGTGGCGCCGGAAGGGTCGGACCGCGGCGACGGCGCTGGGCCTCGGCCTGGCCACGGCCCTCGTCGTCCTCTTGCTCGCGGTCTCGGAGGGGGTGCAGAGCAGCAGCGCCTCGCTCGCCGCCGCGAGCGGCGTGGACCTGCTTATCACGAGCGCCAACACGTCGCTCTCGAGCGGGACGTTTCCACCCCTTACCGACGCTCATACGCTCAGCACCAAGGTCCGGACGGCCGACCCGAATGTCGCGGGAGCGAGCCCTTGGCTCATCGGACAGCTCGTCTTTGGCAACAGCTCGCTCTACGCCGCCTCGAACCACTCCGGGGCGGGACCTCCGATTCCCCCCTCGTGGGTTCCGACGAGTTCAGGCGCCGTCGGCTGGGTGCCCGGCGACAACACCGGCCTCGAGACGCCGGCAGTACTGAGTGGGCCCGGATTCACCGACCTCGGAGACCCCCACTACGCCAACGGGAGCTACCAAGGTCCCGCGACCCGGGAGATCGTCCTCGATCAGGGTCTGGCCACCGTACTCCACGTCGGCGTGGGCGCGGTCGTCTGGGCGAGCGACCGGCCCGTGGCCGGACCTTCCGATCTACCGGGGTGGTTTGGGAACGCGACCGCCTTCCGGGTGGTCGGGATCTCCGAGCCGTTCTGGCTCATTCCCTCGGCCCTCTTGTCGTTCCTGTACCTCTCCGAGCTCCAGGGGCTTCTGGGGGGAAACGCCGTCGCTTCCGACACCGCGAGCCTCCTCCTCCTGCACCTGAACGACCCCAGCCACGCCGCGGCGGACCAGCACCAGCTGGAGCTGGCGTTCCCCGGGCTCACCGTCTTCACCGTCGGGAACATCCTAACCGCCGTCGCGAGCGCCGTCGACCTTTACCGAACGTTCGGGGAGATCATCGGCGTGATCGGCGTCGTCGTTGCCACCCTGTTTACGACGACCGTTCTCCTGATGTCGGTCGATGACCGCAGTCGGGAGATCGCGATCCTCCGCGCCATCGGGCACTCCCGCGCGTCCATCGGCCAGCTCGTCGTGGAGGAAGGGGTGCTGCTTGCGGTCCTGGGCCTGGGCATTGGACTGGTGGGGGGATTCGTCGGGACCCTGGCGCTGAACGATCTCTTGCGGCGGCTCGTCGCGGGGCTTCCCGCCGGCTTTTCCTTTGTCTCCTTCAATCTCCCCGTCGTTCTGGACGGGGTGGCTGAGGTCCTCGTCGTCGGCCTGGTCGCTTCGATCCTTCCGGCGCTCCGTGCCGTTTCGCTCCCCGTGGCGGAGGAACTGCGAGCGCCATGAGCCGGAGGAATACGTTCCGCCACCGGGAACTCCAAACGCTCCTCGCGGTCGCGGCCGTCGCCACCGCCGTCGCATTGCCCGTAACGCTTCTTTCGGTGGGAGGAGGCGTCGCCGCCCACGAGATCGCCCAGCTCGAGCAATCGGGGTATCAGATCGCGGTCTCGGGCTCGGGGGTCCACGGGCTCAGCGACGTTCACAACCTCTCCGCTCGTGTGGGGGGGCTGGGGGAGGTCGCCTGGGCGTCGCCCGTCCTCTCTTCGGCGATCGATGTGTTCGCCCCGGGGAAGGGCGCGAACCCGGTGCTGGCGGAAGGCGTGGTGCCGAACGCATTTGCGGCGACGCAACCTCCCACGGAGCAGGAGATCCTTCCCTCGCCGCTCCCGTTGGGCGACCCGACCGACCGCATCCACTTCGCAAACGGGAGCTTCACTGGGCCGGCCAGCCTCGACGTCTTGGTCTCCACGCCGCTCGCCCAAACCCTGGCCGTCGGGGTGGGCTCCACGGTCCTCCTGTCCCCGGACACGAACGCAAGTCAAGGTCAGGGATTTCGGGTGACGGGACTCTTTGGCCTCCCGCCGTCCCTCCTCGGCCCCACGGCGGCCGACGCAGTCATCCTCCCGTTGAGCGACCTCCAAGTGCTCACGGGCGTCGCCCGCGCCGGGGGGTCGGCTGGCGCGATCCTCGACGAGGCCGACACGATGCAGGTCGCGCTGACCGGCCCCGCGACGACCGACCCCGCGACGGTGGAACGGGTCGCGGGGGAGATTCAGTCGCTCGTCCCGTACTACGGAGTGACGAGCCTCGACCAGCAGGCCGCGCAACTCCAAGGCTCGGAGGCGGTTCTCAACGGTTTCTACCTGGGACTGTCGTCCGTCTCGCTCTCGGTGGGCTTCCTGTTCCTGGCCCTGGTTCTCGTCCGTCGGGTCGAGGCCGAGCGCGGGCTTATCGCGATACGGCGGGCGATCGGGGTCCCCGCCTCTCAGATCGCGGCCTCGATGCTCGGTCGTGGACTTACCCTCTCGGCGGCGGCGGGGGTCCTGGGGCTGGCGGGGGGGTATTCCATCGTCCGGGCGCTCGCGATGTGGGGCTCGCCGAACGTCGCCCGCATCGGGGGGCTCGCGGAGTTTGACCCGACGACGCTGGGTCTCGTCTTGGCGGGAGTGCTCGCGCTCTCCCTCCCCGCGAGCGCCGCTGCGACACGGGCGGCCCTTCGCCTGAGCGTTCCGGAGGCGCTGCGATGAGCTCGGACGGCCGAGCGCCGCGGCTCGAGCTTTCCGCGGTCAGTAAGTTCTACGGTGGAGAAGGGGGGCGTCTCGCCGCGCTCCGGGAGGTCGAGCTCACGATCGACCCGCACTCGTTCGTCTCCGTCGAGGGACCGAGCGGCTGCGGCAAGACCACGCTCCTCAACCTGCTCGGACTCCTGGATACGCCGAGCACGGGCTCCGTTCGCTGGGACGGAGCGGCGACGTCCGGGTGGAGGGAACGGGAGCGAGCGCGACGCCGCTTGACCTCCGTCGGCTTCATCTTTCAACGATTCTACCTCCTCCCGACGTTGACGGCGAGAGAGAATGTCGAGATGCCGATGCGGGCTCTGGGAACCGGGGCCGCCGGGCGGCGGACCCGCTCCACGGAGCTCCTGCGTCGGGTCGGACTCACAGCGCGGGCCGCGGCGTATCCGCACCAGCTCTCGGGCGGGGAGGAGCAGCGCGTCGCCATCGCCCGGGCGCTCGCGAATGCGCCGGGCGTCATCCTCGCCGATGAGCCGACGGGCGAGCTGGACCGGGCGAACGCGGAGGAGATCCTCCAACTGCTGGTCGAGGCTCACCGCGACCTGGGCGCCAGCGTCGTCATCGTGACCCACAACCCGACTGTCGCCGCCCGCGCGACCCGGCATCTCGGCATGGCCGATGGACGGCTGGTCTCCGACCTCGGGGGGAACTGACCACGGCGCGGATCGCGATCCTGCTCGCCGACCGCTGCCACCAGAAGGAGTGCCAGTGGGAGTGCCAGGCGTACTGTCCCCCCGTCCGCATGGGGCAGGAGTGCATCATCGAAGGGCCGACCGGCAAGCCGATCATCTCGGAGACGCTCTGCATCGGGTGCGGCATCTGCGTGCACAAGTGCCCGTTCGATGCGATCAAGATCCTCAACACGCCCGAGGCAGATGAGGCCGAGATCGTCCAGCGGTACGGCTACAACGGGTTCCGCCTCTACCGGCTTCCCCTGCCGCCCCCGCACGGGATCACCGGCATCCTGGGTCCGAACGGGACCGGAAAGTCGACGGCGCTTCGGATCCTCGCGGGCCTCGAGGTGCCCAATCTCGGAGACTACGCGACCCCTCCGACCTGGGAGCGGGTCCTCGAACGGTTCCGGGGGACGGCGCTCCACGCGCACTTCAGCCGGATCCAGAAAGGGGAGCTTCGGACCGCGATGAAGCCCCAGTACGTCGACCGCATCGCCGAGGAGGGACTGACGGCGCGAGAGTACGTGGGCGCCACGGGTCGCGACCCCCTCCCCGCGCTGGAATCCGTAGGGCTCGCCGCGAAGGCCGACCGACCGCTGACCGAGCTCTCGGGCGGCCAGCTTCAGCTGGTGGCCATCGCGCGGACGGTCGCGACCGACGCCGACCTGTACCTCTTCGATGAGCCATCGAGCTACCTCGACATCGTTCACCGTCTCGAGATCGCGCGACTGCTCCGGCGGCTGGGCCAGGAGAAGAGCGTGCTCGTGGTCGAGCACGACCTCGCCCTGCTCGACTACCTCGCCGACCAGGCGCATCTCCTCTACGGGGAGGAGGCGGCGTTCGGGGTGATCTCCCACCCCCTCCCGATGCGATCGGCGGTCAACACCTACCTCAACGGATTCCTGCGGGACGAGAACGTACGTTTCCGAACCGAGCCCGTCCGCTTCGTCGCCCATCCACCGAAACCGCCGGCCCAACGGAACGTCGCCGTCCGGTTTCCGGCGCTCACCAAGGAGTATCCCGAGTTTCGCCTGTCCGTCGGCGCCGGCGAGCTCGCGAAGGGCGAGACGGTGGGGATCGTCGGCCCGAACGCGACCGGGAAGACCACCTTCGTCAAGATGCTCGCGGGGGTCGAGCCCCCGACTTCGGGGACCCCGCCGCCCGGGGTCACCGTGAGCTACAAGCCGCAGTACCTGAAGGCGACCCAGTCGGCGAGCCTTCGCGAACGGATGACCGCCCTGGCGTCGGACCCGAATTTTGACGCGAAGGTCTTCGAGCGGGAGCTCGTTCCGGCCCTTCACCTCGAGGGCATCCTGGACGTCGCGCTCCCGGATCTTTCGGGAGGGGAGCTCCAACGCGCGGCGGTCGGCCTCGCCCTCGCGCGGCCCGCGACGCTCTACCTCCTCGATGAACCGTCCGCCTATCTAGACGCCGACGAGCGCATGTCGATGGCCCGCCTCATCCGCCGCCAGGTCGAGCGCCAGAGCGCTACGGCGTTGGTGGTGGACCATGATGTGTACTTCCTCGACCTCGCCAGCGACGGGCTCATGGTGTTCCATGAGCGGGAGAGGGGTGCAGCCGGCGAAGGGGAGGGCCCGTTCCCCATGCGCGTAGGGATGAACCGGCTGCTCCGGTCGGTGGAGATCACCTTCCGCCGAGATGCGGAAACGTTGCGGCCTCGCATCAACCAGGAGGGCTCGGTCCTGGACCGAGAGCAGCGCGCCTCCGGCGAGTACTACTACGAACCGGCGTCCTGAGCCCGCGTCGGCGCCCGCCACGTCGGCGGCCGGTCGAGCGTCGGTGCCGCGGAGGGGCTAGCTGCCGGGATGCGGATTGGCGACCAGCTTCACCGGCGGGACGGTCGCGGAGGTGAAGAACCCCGCCGACTTCTTTCCGGCGAAGAAGGCGAAGATATCGGCCGGGTCAAACTGGGAGGGGGAGTGCACCGCCCCCGGCTCGTAGACGTATCGGAACTTGTAGAGCGACGGCGTCGCATTGTGGAGCGACCACAGCGTGGTGGTACAGTTGCTCGGTTCCCCCGGGAACACGAGGCAGGTCGAGTTGACGAAGGTGTTGTTGACCTGCGAGAACGCGAAGATCGAGGGGTTCGTCGGCACCCGCGTGTCGGCGCCGCCGGCAGCGACCCAGATGGGCACCCCGGCGAGGGATTGCGGGTGGAGCCGAACCACGCTGCCGTACGCGTAGACCGCGTCCGTCGTCGCGTTCCCCTGCCCTGGGCCGCTTCCACAGGTCCCCGTCGTCTCCGCGAACAGCGACTGGTTGGCCCACTGCTCTCCGATGGAGATGGCATACTGCCGGTAGGCGTAGCCGGCGAACCGGTCGGTCGGCGTCCCCGCGACGGCGACCGCCGCGAACTTTCCGGGATGGTGGGCGGCGAGGTTGAGCGCCCCCATGGCCCCCATGCTGAACCCGATCAGGTAGACGGACGAAACGTGCCGACCCTTGACCTCGTGGGCGACGGCATCTAGAATGTCCTGCTCCTGAGGCCCGCCGCACACGGTGTTCTGATAGAATCCCTCGCCCGTCCGGGTGTTCGGGGCGATCAGGAGGTAGCCGAGGGTCGAGGCGTTCTGAACGATGCCCCGAATCGTGGGCCCTCCGCCCGAAGACTGGTTCAGGAGGGAGACGAAGTCACTGGGCACTCCGCCGCTCACCCACTTCGCGCCGTCGGGTTGGAGTCCGTGGAGATAGACGACCAGCGGATAGGTCGCCCGCGGGGTGAATCCCGTGGGCAGGAACTCCTCGTAGGAGAGATTCCACCCATCCACCGAAGACACATACGGGACGACGGTGTAATTCGTGCCTGCACTGAGATGAAAGACGGTGGGGGGCGATGCGTCCGCCCGGACCGGGCCAATGGCGGCGAGAGCGCCCGCCACGAGAAGCGTAGCGGTCATCGAGGCCGCGATTAGCCACTCCGTCTGGATTCCGCGGGCCCGTGGCAGGACGGGGCGCGCCCCACGAAGGTGCGGGTACGATTCCTGGTTCGGGGTGGCCATGTGAGTGCCTGTGCGCGCGTGCCTAAGGACTCGGCGCAGCGTCGGGCTTCATAAAGCCTGTCCCCGATCCTTTCCACCGTCTGAGGGTCGCGACATCCGCTCCGGGGGAAGAATCCCAGGAGGACCTGGGTGGCTCCAACGATTCCGGCGGGAGATGGTGAAATAGGGGCGCGGGGGTGGGCTCCCCGTAGGTGAACCTGTTGTCCGTCGTTCCTGGGTTCGCCAACGGCGCTGCGGAAGGGGCCCACCTGGGGACCGCTTTCGGTTGAAGGCGGACGGGAAAAGTGGCCGAGCCCGATTCGACCCGCGCGCCCCCCGAGCGCCTATCCTACCTTCCGCTCTGGTCGTACGCGACCATGGGAACGTACGTGTTCCTGGCCGTCCTCCTCCTCGCCACCGCTCGGGCGTCGCTGGTTTCCAGCTTTCCCTACGTCAGCGACGTCCTGGCGGGGCTGTTGGTCGTGTTCCTCGCGCGATACCTCTCGACGCGGTATTGGCTCGACACCGACCACTTGACCGCCTGGCGCCTCTTCGGCTCCCGGCGGGTCCCGTTCGAGCGGATCCGTCGCATCGAGTTTGGGAATCTGCGAGACCTGGCACCGGTCGGGTTCTTCGGTTCCTGGGGGTGGCGGGGACGGATGTGGAGCCCGCTTCTCGGCAAGTTCGACTCGGTCTACACGGTGTCGAACGGCCTCGTGATCTCCGGCGGAGAGGTGCCCTTGTTCATCTCTCCCAGGGACGCGGAGGGGTTCGCCCGCGAACTCTCCCGGCGCGTCCGCTCGGTCGTGGGTCCGCTGGACGTCGATGTGGGAGCGCCGCCCGACCACGCGTGACGACGAGCGTCGCTAATACTGGGGCATGGACGGGTCGACCTTCTCCGACCATGCGCGAAGACCACCCTCCAGGTGACGCACTCGTTGGATCCCAAGCTCGGTGAGGAGTCGGGTCGCCTGGGCGGACCGACTCCCGGCGGAGCAGTAGACCACGATCTCCCGGGCCCCGCTCAATTCGTCCACTCGCTCGGCCAGGTCAGCCCGAGGGATGAGCTTCGCGCCGGGAAGGTGCCCGAGCGCCCACTCGCCGGGTTGCCGGACGTCGAGGAGCAGCGGCGGGTCGGGCTCTGCGAGACGTTCAGCCAGTTGCTCGGCCGAAATGCCCGGGACCCCGCTCTCCGCGGCTTCGCCGGCCTCGTCGACCCCGCAGAAGGCCGGGTAATCGATGAGGCCGACCTGAGAGGGATGGGTCCCTGAGATCACGCAGCCGAGATCTCGTTGGACCGCGAGCTCTCGGAATCGCATCTCGAGCGCGTCGTACATCAAGAGCCGGCCGATGAGCGGCTCTCCGATCCCCAGGAGCAGCTTCAGCGTCTCGGTCGCCTGGATCTCTCCGATAAGGCCGGGGAGGACTCCGAGCACGCCGCCCTCCGCGCAATTCGGTACGAACCCGGCCGGAGGAGGCTCGGGGAAAAGGCAGCGGTAGCACGGACCGTGCCGGGCGTCGAAGACGGTCGCCTGGCCCTCGAACCGATAGACGGACCCGTACACGTCCGGCTTTTCAAGAAGGACACACGCGTCGTTGACGAGATAGCGCGTGGGAAAGTTGTCCGACCCGTCGACCACGACCTCGTAGTCGCGAATGATCTCGAGAGCATTCGTCGAGTCGAGCCGGGTCGGATGGGCCCGGACCTCGACACTGGGATTCAAGGCGTGGACCGTCTCGCGCGCGCGCTCCAGTTTCGGCTGGCCCACGTCGGCGTTGCGGTAGAGCACCTGCCGTTGAAGGTTCGAGAGGTCCACGACGTCCGATTCGACCACGCCCAAGGTGCCCACTCCCGCCGCTGCGAGGTAGAGCGCGGCGGGAGAGCCGAGCCCCCCGGCGCCCACGAGGAGCACCTTCGCCCCACGGAGACGTCGCTGGCCCGCCAGGCCGACCTCGGGGAGAAGCAGATGACGGCTGTATCGCCGGATCTCCTCGAGGGTGAGTTTCTCGGGTTCGGCCTCGACGGGGATGGCTCCAGCCCTCCCCACATCCTCGGCGCCGCCCGAGATCGCGGGAACGATCGTCACGACGTCCCCCTCCTCGAGGCGACGGGCGGTGACCTCTTCGCGGGCGACGTCCCGTGCGTTGACGAAGACCGCGGTCGACTCGCGCACCTGGCCGTCCACTCGGAAGATCAGCCGGCGAGCCTGAGGGTACTGGACACTGAATCGGGCGAGCGCCTCGCCGACGGTCGCCGCCTCCACGTCGACGAACCGAGCTCCGTCGAGCAAGGGCCGTGCCGAGGAGGGGAGTTCGAGCCGGACCTTAGGCATGGTTCCCCCCGATCGAACCGGCCGCACCTTCCGAGGTGTCGCACGCGACGGCCCTGATTTGCCGGAGACCCCCGGAAACGTCGGCGGAAACGAAGGCGCGCCATTCGACGGTCCTCCGTCGACTCACGCCGACAATCAGGTGCGCGAAGCCCGGCGGAGAGCCCATCTGGTCGAGGGCCGATGGCTGGGCGGGGCGGTCCGGGTGGGAGTGGTAGAAACCGATCACCGCGGCGCCGTTGGCCGCCGCTCGCCGCTCGTGCTGAAACACGGCGTGAGCCCCGATCGAGAATCGGGTCCCCGGCGATTGCGACTCGCCGTTCGTGGCCTCGACGGCCGTGTCGACGCGCCACGGTTGTCTTGAGTACGACCGTGCGGGGCCCAAGAGGAAACCGCAGGCTTCGAGCGGGTAGGCCGCTACCGCGTGCGACTGGATCGACTGCAGCGCGCGCGTCGTGACAAAGAGGGGCCCGTCCTGAACCCCGGGGCGGGACGAACCTTCCCATCGCGGACCGCCGTAGCGTGAGGGCGCGGCGTCCCCCGGCTCCTGTTCGGTCATCCTCGGAGCTAGCGGAGCTGGATGAGGTGGGTGCAGCGCATGCCGCCGCGTCCGATCGAATCCTGGAGGTCGATCCCTACCTGCCCGAGCAGCTCTTCCGTGAGGTGCTTATCGAATACGTCGCAGAGCAGGTACGAATGGGTGAGCGCGTTGTGCCGGAAGACGCAGTTCGTCCGCACGATCTTGTACGCCCCTTCTGGGGTCCGCTCCACGGTGGTCCGGAACCCGAGCTCGTTGAGCGACTTGGCGAGCGCCTCCACTCGGTCCCCGAGCGGCCGGTTCTGGGGAAGCCGACTCGCGATCTGACGGGCCATCCGGCGGGCCGCGAGCGCGAGTAAGGCCGAGGCGGCGGCGGGGCCGTTCTCGTTGAGCATCTCCTCCATGACGCAATCGAGGAGGAGTTCGTAGCGTCGGGGGAATAGCTCCTGGCCCTCCGAGGTCAGGACGTAGCGCTTGCGGGGTCGGCCGACCCCCTCCCGACGGAACGAGGGGGTGACGAGGCCGCGGCCGGCCAGTCGTTCCAAGTGCCCACGGGCCGCGCTTTCCTGGATGCCAAGCTTTTTCGAGAGGTCCCGGGCCGTCTGCGGCGAGAGGGCCAACTCCTCGAGGATTCGCCCCCGGGTCCCTTCTCCGACCTTGAGATCGGAGGTCGCGATTGACATCGGCTCCCCCCCGCTCGGTGCTCCGGAGTTTAGACACCACGCCATGCTTAAATAACCCTATCGGGTCGTCAACCTCGAGGAACCGGATGACGGGGGCCACCCCTACCCCAGCGCATACGCTCGTCGTGAAGAACCTCCACGTCTCCGTGGCGGGAAAAGAGATCCTGCGGGGCGTCAATCTCACGCTGAACTCGGGGGAGATCACCGCGCTGATGGGACCCAATGGCTCCGGGAAGAGCACGCTCGCCTACGCGCTCATGGGACATCCCAAGTACGTCGTTACCGCGGGGGAGGCCAAGCTCGACGGGCAGGATCTGCTCAAGATGACGGTCGACCTGCGCTCGCGGGCGGGCCTCTTCCTGGGGTTCCAGTATCCCCAGGAGGTCTCAGGACTTTCCATGTCGAAGTTCCTCTGGACCGCCTACATGCAGCGGCATACGGCCGAAAATGCCGATGCCGAAGGGTTCGGAAAGGACCTGGAGACGCATCTCAAGTGGCTGGAGATGGATAGCTCCATGCTGAAGCGCTCGCTGAACGAGGGATTCTCGGGCGGAGAGAAGAAACGGGCCGAGGTCCTCCAGATGGCCACCCTCGCCCCGACCTTCGCGATCCTGGACGAGCCCGACTCGGGCCTCGACATCGACGCCGTTCGGGCCGTCGGGACCGCGGTGGCCCGCTTCCATCGACCCGAAGTGGGCGTCCTCGTGATCACCCATTATCAGCGAATCCTGAAGTACCTCAAACCGGACCGAGTGCACGTCATGGTGGACGGCCTGGTCGCCCTTTCGGGCGGGCGAGAGCTCGCCGAGGAGCTCGAGCAGAAGGGGTACGACTGGGTGCGCGTCGGGGCGGCCACCAGCAACTGACCGTCATCGCCGGGCACGCGGAGCGGGGGATGGACGCAGCAGAGGTTCGCCGCGATTTTCCCATCCTGACGCGGCTGATCCGCGGAAAGCCGTTCGTCTACCTCGATTCGGCGGCCACGAGCCAGAAGCCCAGCTCGGTCATCGCCGCCGAGAGCGAATTCTACTCCCTCTACAACGCGAACGTCCACCGGGGGGTCTACGCGCTCAGCGAGGAAGCCACCGACGCGTACGAGCAGGCGCGGGCCCGGGTGGCTCGGTTCCTCAACGCGGCCGACCCCTCGGAGATCATCTTCGTCCGCGGCACGACCGAGGCGCTCAACCTCGTGGCGACGAGCCTGAGCCGGGGGTTTCTTGAGAAGGGGGACCGGGTTGTTTCCACGGTGATGGAGCACCACTCGAACATCGTCCCCTGGCACCTCCTCCGCGCGGCCCAGGGGATCGACCTCGAGTTCGTGGACGTGGACGACGACGGCCGACTTCGAATGTCGGACTATGACCGGCTCCTCAACCGCACCACGAAGCTCGTCACCCTGACCCACGTCTCCAACGTGCTCGGGACGGTGAATCCGGTCCGGGAGATCGCGGACCGGGCGCATGACGTGGGGGCGCTCGTCGCCGTGGACGCCGCCCAGTCGGCTCCCCACCGCAAGGTCGACGTCCAGGCGCTCGGCGCGGACCTCCTCGCCTTCTCCGGCCACAAGACGTTGGGTCCCACGGGTATCGGCGTGCTCTGGGGCCGCAAGGAGCTCCTCGACCGAATGCCCCCCGCGATGGGCGGCGGAGAGATGATCCGCGAGGTCCACACCGACCGCGTCAGTTACCGCGAGGCGCCCGCCCGCTTCGAGGCGGGAACACCCAACATCGCGGGGGCCTACGGGCTTTCACGCGCGCTCGACTATTTGGAGGGGCTCGGGTGGGAGGAGGTCCACTCCCACGAGAGGAAGCTCCAGTCCCGGGCGTTCGAGCGAGCCGAGGAACTGTTTGGGGAGCGCATGCACATCTATGGGCCCCCGTCGCCCGACGACCGGGAGGCGGTCCTGGCCTTCAAGCTCGAAGGCGTGCACCCGCACGACGTCGCGAGCCTCCTCGATGCCGATGGGGTGTGTATCCGCAGCGGGCATCACTGTGCGCAGCCGCTGATGGAACGGTACGGCGTCCCGGCCCTCAGTCGCGCGAGTCCCTACATCTACAACACCCTCGAGGACGTGGACGCGCTGTTCGGGTCGCTCGAGAAGGTCGCGAAGGTGTTCGCGTAACCCTTGTCAGACTGTCGCTCGGCCCCCGACACGAGCCGTCAAGGCATGGTCGTTCCCCGGGGGAATCCCCGGTGTAGCGCCCGAGGCTACTGCTAATTTAAATAGCAAAGAGTGATGGAATCGGTAGGAGCAGTCGATGGCGCAGACGTCCCCAGAGGTCACCCCCCTCGATTACACTCGCTACGACTTCAAGAATCCTGAGACGTACCTCGTCCGCACCGCGAAGGGGCTGAGCCGCGAGATCGTAGAACAGATCTCCGACCTCAAGAAAGAGCCAGACTGGCTTCGCGAGTATCGACTGCGGGCCTACGAGCACTTCCTCGAACGGCCGATGCCGGACTGGGGCCCCTCCCTGGACGAGATCGACTTCGAAGCGTACACCTACTACGCGAACCCCCTCGCCGAGGGGGACACCAAGCGCCGCTGGGAGGACCTCCCCGCGGACATCAAGAACACGTTCGACAAGCTGGGGATCCCGAAGGCCGAGCGGGAGTACTTCGGCGGGGTCGGGGCCCAGTACGACTCGGGCACGGTCTACCACAAGATCCGCGAGGACCTGCAGAAGAAGGGGGTCATCTTCACGGACACCGACACCGCCGTGCGCGAGCACCCCGAGATCCTGCGCAAGTACTTCGGGAAGGTCGTTCCCTACAACGACAACAAGTTCTCGGCGCTCAACAGCGCCGTCTGGTCGGGCGGGAGCTTCGTCTACATACCGCCCGGAGTCGACGCCGGGATCCCCCTCCAGGCGTACTTCCGCATCAACGCGAAGAACGTGGGACAGTTCGAGCGGACGCTCATCATCGCCGACAAGGGCGCGAAGGTGCACTACATCGAGGGATGCACGGCGCCCGTCTACTCCACGGACTCGCTGCACGCCGCGGTCGTGGAAGTTGTCGCGGAGCCGAGCGCCAAGGTCCGCTACACGACCGTCCAGAACTGGTCGAAGAACGTCTACAACCTCGTGACGAAGCGCGCAGTCGCCTACGAGAACGCGCTCGTCGAGTGGGTGGATGGCAACCTCGGCAGCAAGATCACGATGAAGTATCCGTCCGTCTACCTGCGCGGCCGCGGGGCACGGGCCGACATCCTGTCGGTCGCGTTCGCCGCGGGCGGCCAGATCATCGACAGCGGCGCGAAGGCCGTCCACTCGGCCCCGGACACCTCCAGCAAGATCATCTCGAAGTCCATCGCCATCCGCGGGGGGCAGACGAGCTACCGCGGTCTCCTGCATGTGGCGAAGGGCGCCACCGGGGTCAAGGCGGCCGTCCGGTGCGACGCGCTCCTCCCCGACGAGCAGGGCCGGTCGGATACCTACCCCTACAACGAGATCCACGAGGAGGATGCGACCATCACCCATGAGGCGGTGGTGGGGAAGATCGGCGAGGAGCAGATCTTCTACCTCATGAGCCGCGGGCTCAACGAGTCGGACGCGATCCACCTCATCCTGATGGGATTCTTGGCGGAGTTCGCCAAGGAGCTCCCCGTCGACTACGCGCTCGAGCTGAACCGGCTGATCCAGCTCGAGATGACGGGCGCGGTCGGGTAGGCCTCCGCCGCGTTCCTTCGGCGGTCGGGCCTCAACGCTTAGCGCAGCTTCGCGTCGAACCGCCAGTCGGTCTCAGGTACGTCCGAGGCGAACTCCAACCGGGGCAGGGCGGGGAAGCTGGGAGCGCTCCACCGGACCTCCTGGCCTTCCCAGCGCGCGGCCAGGAGCGGATAGAGCAGGTCCCGGAGGTTCGCGATGGGCGCCCGGGTCAGCACATGCGAGAGGAACCCCTCGCTGATCATGCGAACGGCGCTGCTCTCGGTCATCCCCCGGGACTCGAGGTAGAACACCTTCTCCGGGTCGACGGGCGCCACCGACGACGAGTGGGTCGCCTTGACGTCCCGGCACAGGATCTCGAGGATGGGGATGGTGTCGGACCGCGCTCCGCGCGACAGGAGCATGGCATGCTCGGAGAGGAAGCTCACGGTCTTGCGGGCCTCCTTCTCGATGCGCACGAGCCCGCGGCTCATGCCCCGCGCGTCGTCCTGGAAGACCCCGCGGGTCACGGACTGGCCGTGGGTGTCGGTTCCCGTGTGCGTCATGTGGACCGCGCTGTCGTAGGCCTGCTGCCCCCGGCCGAAGAACGCCTGCAGGTCCTCGATATCCGAACCCGGTCCCTCGAGGGTGGAGAAGTTCCGGATGCGGGTGCGGAAGCCTCCGAACCCTCCCCAGACCCACCCGAGGCGGGCCCCCCGCTGCGTGACCGCCTTCCGCGAGACGAGGCCGACGGCGCGCGAATCGGGGGCGTGGACGGTAAGGTAGCTGGCCTGCGCCCCGTCGCCGACCTTGAGGTTCACGGAGGAGGCGATGAGCCGCTGGTGGTCGGAGGGCGCGGTCGAGTAGATCTCCTCGCTCGCGAGAAGGCGACTATCGCCCCCCACCTGGATCGACCGGTGGACGGAGAGCGCCTCGCGCGGAGAGCTCAGCACCGTCACGTCCTGCAAGCGGACCGGAGTACGGAGCTTGCCGGGAATCCGAAGCCGGTATCCCCGGTTCACGAGCGCGACGGCGAGCGCGCTCAGGCGGTCGCCCGAGGGGTCCGACCCTTCGAGATGCTCCGCCGCGGCGGCGTCGCCCTTCTTCCAGATCTGCGGGAGGGTTTCGACTTCGATTCCGGCGCTTTCGAGCTCCGGGGGAAGCTCGACGCGAGTCCCCGAGGAGTCGTGGACGATCCGAAGGACTCCGTCGGCGGCGGGCGGAAGGGGGACCGGTCCCCCGACGGCCGCCGGATCCAGCCCGTTCAGGTCGACCCCCGCGAAGTAACCGTACTTCCGGTAGAGCGGATTGGGTTCGAGGGGAAGCTCGAGGAACGAGTGGAACGCCGCCCGACGGATTCCCAGCACTTTCGCCGGGTCGCGAAGGGATTCCGATAGCGCATCCACGGCGGAATCGGGCAGCCACGCTTCGAACCGGGGGACGGCCGCCGCCATCGAATTTAGGCACAGGGACGTGGTTATAAGTTGTGCGGGGCTGCCGAGGTTGGGAGCGTCCTCGGGGGAGTTTTTGCACCGAAAGCGCCGCCTTTATTACGCCGGCCCCGCTGAACGGGCCTGTCCTGTCCCTCGGGGGTACTGATGGCCTACGACATGTACCAGGAGATCATCCTCCAGCACTATCGCTCTCCGCGGAACTTCGGCCCGCTCGAGGGCGCCGACCTCTCGGGCGAAGAGAGCAATCCGCTCTGTGGCGATCACATCACGCTCCAGCTCAAGCTCGACGCCGCGCGAGAAGGGATCGCCGAGGTCCGCTTCTCGGGGGACGGGTGCGCGATCAGCATCGCGAGCGCGTCCCTGCTCACGGAGAAGCTGAAGGGGCTCTCGACGACCGCCGCGGGGGCGCTGACCCGGGACGACGTTCTCAAACTTGTCGGGATCCCGCTCTCGCCCGTTCGGGTCAAGTGCGCGCTCACCGGGTTCGCCGCGCTCGGCCGCGCGCTGCATCCCTCGGCACCGACCGACGGGCCCCCGGGCACGACCTCCCCGGAGGCGACCTCGTCGTGATCCAGGTCGACGACGACACGTGCGTCCTCTGCGGACTCTGCACGGGCGTCTGCCCGCCCAACGCTCTCGACCTCACCGCGACGCGGCTTCGTGTGCTTCCGCACTGCTCGGACTGCGGCTGGTGCATTCCGTACTGCCCGGTCGGCGCCCTTTCCATGCCCGCGGGTAAAGCCGCCCGGGCGAGGAGCTGGCGATGAGCCGGACCCGCCCGCGCGTGCTCCTGGTCGACCCGTACCTCGCGCGGGAGGACCCGATGGAGCGCAAGTACGTCGAGCTCTACCCGTCGCTCGGCCTCCTGACCCTCGGCGCCTACCTCCAGGACCGCGGCACCGACGTCCGCATGGTGGACCTCACCTTTGCCCGCAATGCCGCAACGGTGTCGACCGAACTCCGGCGGTTTGCGCCTCATCTGGTCGGGGTGCACACGAAGACGCTCACTTTCCAGCGCTCGCTGGACGTGGCCCGTCGCGCCCGCGAGCTCGGGGCGTTCAGCGTGGCCGGTGGGCCCGACGCCGCCACGCGGCCGGAAGCGTATCTCGAGGGGGGGTTCGACGCCATCGTTCCGGGAGAGGGGGAGGTCACGCTCGACGAGCTGGCCCGCGCGGTGGCGGAGGGGCGCTCGACCAGGGCCCTTCCCGGTGTGTGGGTGCAGTCGGAGGGGAAACTGGTGCGGGGCCCCCACCGACCGTTCTTGAAGGAACTCGACCAACTTGCCCTCCCCGCGTGGGACCTGGTCGACATGGACGGGTACCTTCGACGCTGGCAGGCCCGCACCGGAGAACGTCGCACGGCCGTGCTCACCTCCCGAGGTTGCCCGTTCGACTGCTCCTGGTGCTCGAAGCCGACGTTTGGTCGGACGTTCCGACAGCAGTCTCCGGCGCGCGTGCTGGCGGAGCTCGACGCGCTCAAGGAGCGGTACCGTGTCGACTACATTCGGTTCTGCGACGACGTTTTCGGAATCCACCGCGGCTGGCTGGAAGAGCTGCTGGATGGAATGATCTCGCGCGGACTCGACCTCAAGTTCGAGTGCCTCGCCCGCGTCGACCTCCTGAAACCGGACCTCCTCGACCGGATGCGGGAGGCCGGCCTCGCCCGGGTGTACGTCGGGGTCGAGTCCGGGAGCCAGAAGATGCTCGACCTCATGAACCGGGGGACCAAGCTCTCGCAGATCGAGCGGACCGCGGAAAGTCTTCGGGCGGCCCATATCCGCCAGTTCTGGTTCCTCATGCTGGGGTATCCCGGTGAAACCCTCGAGGACATCGAGGCGACCCTGGCGCTCTTCCGCCGGTTCAGCCCCGAAGAGTACTCGGTGTCCATCGCGGTACCGGTGCCCGGAACGCGGTTCTACGATAGCGTGCGGGACCGCTTGCTCGGCGGAGCGCGCCGACGGCCGGCGAGCGGGGGACGGTCGCTCCTCTACGACGCGGCCTACCCCGAGGCGCTCTACCGCTGGCAACAGTCCCGGTTCGAGTGGGCCGCCCGCCTCGACCGGGCGCGAGGCAAGATCGCTCCCGAAGTGCTTCGCCAGCTCCGCGACGCGGTCGACCGCTTCCATCGGGAGGTGGCCACGCCCCTGCTGCTCGGGGGCCGACCTCCTCGCCGTCGGGAGCCCCCCACCCGGCCTCGCTACCTCCCGCTCTTCACCCCGCGTCCGCCGGGGGGCCGGGCCGGTCACTGAAGTCGCCTACCGTTCCTCCCGCGGATGGACGGGGCAGGGCCGGTGGAGCCGGCAGAAACGGCAGCGCTCCCTCGGAACGGGGGGGATCGGTTTTCGGAGATGCCCGTACTTCCGGCGCGGGATAGGCCTCGACCGGGCTCCGGGAGCGAACCCGCATTCATCCCGATTTCGGCGCGAAGCCAACCTTTTGTGGACGCGAGGCACGAGGGGGCATGCCGGCCGTCCGCGGCGCCGCCTCCGCGGACGGGACCGCCGCGTTCCGCGATCGGAATCGCCGAAAGCTCGCCCCGCACCACTTCCGGTCGACCGCCGGCGGCCTCACGCTTTCTTCCCTGGGGCTCGGGAGCTACCTCGGTCGACCCGATGGCCCCACCGACCTCCAGGTCGAGTCGGCCGCCACGCTCTGCCTGCGATCCGGCCGCGTGAACGTCCTCGACACCGCGATCAACTACCGATTTCAGCGGGCCGAACGCAGCTTTGGCCGCGCGATCGCCCGGGCGGTCGACGCCGGGACGGTGGATCGGGAGATGGTGTTCGTCTCCACGAAAGCGGGCTACCTTGCGCCGGACGCGGAGAGCCCCATCCCCATCGACCGGTGGGTCGAGGAGACCCTCGTCCGGCCAGGGATCCTCGCCCCCGAGGAGATCGTGGACGACTGCCACTCGATGGCGCCAGAGTTCCTTTCCGACCAGGTCGAGCGAAGCCGTCGAAACCTCGGCCTCGAGACGATCGACCTCGTGTATCTGCACAATGCCCCGGACACCCAGCTCCCTATCGTCGGTCGGGAGGAGTTCCTCCGCCGCCTCAGCGTGGCATTCGAGCGCCTGGAGCACCTGCGGGAGGAGGGGAAGCTCGTGCACTACGGCCTCGCCACGTGGGATTCCCTGCGAGTCCCGACGGGCCATCCCGCCCACCTTTCCCTCGAAGACGCGGTGGCCCTCGCGCGCGACGTCGGCGGGGCCTCCCATGGGTTTGGCTTCGTGCAGTTCCCGTTCAACCTCGGGATGCCCGAACCCTTCTCGTTGAAGAACCAGGTCGTCCGGGGAACGAAACGAAGCCTGTTCGACGCCGCGCGGGAGCTGGGACTGGGGTGCTTTACGAGCATCCCGCTCGTCCAGGGCCAGCTCGCGCGAGACGGCCCGGCCCACTCCCCCCTGACCCG
>DASRSW010000058.1:0-10564 GCA_035656275.1 Thermoplasmata archaeon | reverse complement strand
CAATGCCGTCCTCGGGGCGACGTTCTTTGTCCGGTTCGCCTTCGGGCTCACGGTTTCGATCTTCGCCTCGTACATTGTCGGCCGCTCGGACGGCATCGACACCAGCGCCGTGGGCGCCGTCGGACTCATCGCAGCGATGGCGCCGATCGGGGAGTTCTCGACCGTGCTCTTCTCGGGAACCGCCGCCGACCGGTACGGGCGCTTTCCGGTGCTGCTCACCGGTATGGCCGGGGCGGCGCTCCTCTTCGGGCTCGTCTCCCTTACGCGCGACCCGATCGCCCTCGCCGCGCTGAATCTCCTGTTTGGCGTGGCGAGCGGGGCCATCCTGGCGGCCAGCCTCGCCGTCGTGGCGGACCAGGCCGACCGCAGCCGGACCGGCTACGAGATGGGACGGTTCGATGCGATGAACCTCCTCGGGTGGATCGTCGGCTTCGCGGTCGGCTTCGGGCTCTTGGGTTCGATCGACAATCCCGCCTTGGCGTGGGTCTTCCGGGCCGGGGCGCTCCTCCTGCTGCTAGGGGTACTGGTGGCGGCGCATACGGCACGGGGACACGTGGACACGGGATTGAGCCCGCGGTTCGACCTGCGGGCGATCTGGTCGGCGATCTCGCGACGGAGCGTGCTTCTGGTGACCTTGCCGTGGCTCGTCATCTACATGCTCCTCGGCACGGGGTTCGTGTTCCTGGGCGGCGCCTCCACCTCCATCGGGGTGCCTCCACTGGAGCTCGCGGCGGTCATTGGCGGGGGCGGGGTCATCCTCCTGCTGACCCAGCCGTACTTCGGGAAGCTCGCCGACCGCTACGGCCGCATGCGCCTCATGACCGTCGGCACGGTCGGGTTCGTGGGGGTGCTCGTCTCCGCCGGGCTCCTTCAGCACCTCGGACCCCAACCCTGGCTCCTCGGGGTGCTCATCGTGAGCGCGCTGATCGGGCTCGGATACGGACCGGCCGCGCTCGCGGCGCTCGCCGACCTGAGCCAAATGGTGACGCGGGCGACCACGATGGCGATCTACACGCTCACCATCAGCCTCGGGATGTTCATTGGCCTCGGGATCTCGACGTCGCTCTACGCGGGGTTTGGGGCCTTCGGGCTCGACGCCTTCTTCGCCGGGATCGGGGTCTCGTTGGTGTGCCTCACGATCGTCCGCCAACGTGACCTCGCCGGGGGCCGCGAGGTCGTCGGCGCGTAGCGCCGCCTACGACTCGGGTTCGATGATGAGATGGCGGAGCTGCGGCGCGGCGTTCCTCAGCTCCAGCGAGACCTGGTCGATCGCCGCCTCGATCTCGTCGGTCGTTAGCCCGTCCTGGAAGTTCACCTTGAGGGCGACGAGGGCGTCGTCCGGACCCAGGAGCATCGACTGGAGCCCCCGGACCCGACGGACCCGGGGATCCCGCTCGACGATCCGGATAATGGTACGGGCCGCCTCCCGCGATATCGCCTTCCCGACCAGGAACTCCCGGGTCTCGGCGGCGACCACGAACCCCGTCGCGATCAGGATCGCCCCGACGCCCGCCGCGGCGATCCCATCCACGATCACATCGTGGGTCCAGTAGACGATCCCGAGGCCGACCAGCGCGACGACGCTTCCGCAGGCGGAGACGACGTCCTGGTAGAAGATCGTCTTCACTCCCTGGTGGGCGGACTCGAGGAACGACTGCAGGGACTCCTCGCTGTGGCGCAGCTCTCGGAGCGCGACCACGAGCCCGACCAGGCTCGTCACGAGCGTCGCCCCGACGGTCGCGAGGGCGGCGTCGAGGTGGGTAATGGGGCCGGGGGAGAAGATCTGTTGGAGCCCGCTCAACAGCGTCAGGAGGCCCGCCGCGCTGAACGTGATGAGGGCGGCACTGAACGCCCAGAAGAACCGTTCTTTCCCGTGGCCGAACGGGTGGTCGAGGCTCGGGGGCCGCTGGGAGACGACGAACCCCCAGAGCAGCGCGACGGCCCCGACGAGGTCGGTGACGGAGTAGATCGCCTCCGAGAGCACTGCGTGGCTGCCGGACAGCACCGCCACGAAGAGGTTGGCCGCGAAGAGGCCCGCGTTCAAGGCGAGGGTGGCCCAGAGGATCACCTGGGAACGCATCCGCTCGGCCCGTACCCTCCTCGGAGTGCGAGGGTCGGCCCGGGCTAAGGAGTTGATGCTCGGGGGCGGGGGCCCCTACTCGATCTCCCGGGTGCGTCCGTCCCGCCCGGCGAAGTGGACCCAGCCCTGGAACGAGTCCAGGACGAGCGTTCCCGCGAGCTGGGCCTCCCGGGTGCCGCGGGCGATCACGAACTCGACCTTGAGCTCGTGCGGCGACGGCTCGCTCCGCTGCGAGAGGAGAGCGTTCGAGCGGAGACCTTCCTGCCGCTGCCAGTGGATCTCGGAGAACCGCCCGGTCAGGATCGAGGGGGCGTAGTCAAGGGGAGACCCGTCCACGTAGACCCGTACGTCGCGGACGACCTCGGGCCCGCAGTTGTAGAGGAATATCCGCCACGACCCGGTCGCGACCACCGGCGACGGAGAGAAGGTGGGGTCGACCTCCTTACGCTGGCGCTCCCCCACCGGCCAGAGATAGGGGAAGAGGTGGGCCGACCCGCGCCCGGCGTCTCGGCCCTTGGCGCCGATCCTCCAGCGCTGGACCTGCCGGAGCCGGGAGCGGAGGACAGGAGTGTCCGATCTCCAGCTTCCGTACGCGACCGGTGAGACCGCCTCGAGCTCCTTTTCGAGACGGCTCGCCCGCCAGTCCGGGTGCTCCCGCTCGAGGCGCTGGACCTGGTGTTCGAGCTCCTGTCGGTCTTGTCGCGGCATCGAGAGAATCGCGACGGTTGTCGCGGCCACAAATACATGGGTGGACGGCCTATTTGTCGATAGCGCTATCGATGTCGCAGCGACAGGGTGACCGAAAAGTCGCACAATAGGAGTATCAGAGGTGGGAACGTGCCCTCAAACGTCAACGACAGCCGACCGAGACCCCTGAGCCGCCGACCGGTGCCTTCGAGCGTGGCCCCTGCGACCGAAGCCGCGGACGAGGAACTATGAGCCCCTCGTTCACCGTCGTAGAGGTTACTCTGCGCGTCTGGGACGATCACATGTCCCGATGCGGGGAGTGCCTCACGGAGGGCCAGCACCTCTGCTACGAGGGCGAGTACCTCACCGAGAAGGTCGTTCAGGCTCGCCAGGCGGTCCGAAACGCCTCCGAGGGCGGGGTCCGATTCCTCCTCTCCACGCTCCTGAGCCGGCCGATGCTGCCGGGGGTCGGGGCATGAACGCGGGTCGCCTTTCTGCTGGGCTCCTGGGAATCCTCGGTGTCCTGCTCCTGGGCGGGCTCGCGTTGGGAGGCGCCGCGGCGGCGCCGGTCACGATCCCACACGCGCTGATGGGCAAGGTCCCCGGACCCGCCTCGTGCCTCGCCGGGACGACGCTCCTCGTTTCCCCCTCGGTCGTCCCGGCCGGTCGACTGGTCGAGGTCCACACCGTGAGCCCGGCCCTCGCGCACATTCCGTGCGCGGGGCAAGCGAGCTACGTCTACCAGGGCCTTCCCCCCGGCTGCCCGAGCGTTTCGGCTGCGCAGCTGAGCTGCGTGCCGCTCTCGACGGGCAGCTACACGCTCGTTGTGACCGTCTACGCGGGAATGGCGGTCGCCGTGGCCCACACGACCTTGCTGGTCCTGTAGGAGAAACTCCCCACCACGGGTGCGAGCGGACAACGACAACCCTTTCCCACCCAGGGGGGAGCCTCGTGCGGGCTCCCCCCTAAACACTCTCCTTTTCTTGAGGGGCTCCCGAAGGGGCCGACCAACCGTTAAATCGGCCCTCTCGCTGGGAGGTTTCGAGATCCCGGCGATGAGTGAACCCAGTGTGCAGGCCATGGCCCCCGGCCCGACCTCTGCCGCACGACCCGGCTCGGCCGGCGGGCGTCGTCTCCGTCCGCGGCTTTCCGACCTCGGGCTCTCACCGGGCAAGCGGACCCGGCTCAAGCGGCTCCTCTACGACTACGGTCCGGGCGGGGGCACGCTCCTCGTCCTCCCGATCGACCAAGGGCTGGAGCACGGACCCATGGATTTCTTCGTCAACCCGGACGCCCTCGACCCGGAGTACCAGTACCGGCTAGCCCGGGACGGGCGCTTCTCGGCGATCGCGCTGCATATCGGGCTCGCCGAAAAGTACTATCACCGGTACGCGGGTGAAGTCCCGCTCATCCTCAAATTGAACGGCAAGACCGGGATCCCCTCCGACGCCGAGGCGTTCAGCGCGCTCACCGGTTCAGTGGAGGATGCCGTGCGCCTCGGGGCCGACGCGGTGGGCTACACCGTCTATGTGGGCTCGCCCTCGCAGGACCGGGATTTTGCCCAGTTCCATCGGGTCCGCGAGGACGCGGACCGACTCGGAATGCCGGTCATTGTCTGGGCGTACCCCCGCGGTGACGCGGTCGCGAAGAAGGGGGGCCGAGAGAGCCTCTACGCCATCGACTACGCCGCCCGGGTCGCTCTCGAGCTCGGCGCGGACGTGGTGAAGGTGAACTACCCGGTACGGAGTGAGAAGGACCAGCTGAGCCCTCCCCCCTACAACACGCTCGACCTCAGTCCCGAGGCGGCGTTCCACAAGGTGGTCGAAAGCGCCGGTCGCGCGCTCGTCCTCGTCTCGGGCGGGGAGAAGGTCTCCGACGCCGACCTGCTCACGAAAGTCCGCTCTTCCATGGACGCCGGAGCCACGGGGATCATCTTCGGGCGGAACCTGTGGCAGCGACCGCGCGACCAGGCCCTCAGCCTCACGAAGGAGCTGCATGCCATCTTCCGGGAGTACGCGCAGCCGCTCGCCTGAGCGCGCGATCCCCCTCTATCTCTGGTTCGCGGACGAGGACCATCCGAAAGCGTGCACGGGCCGTCGACTGCTCCGCGCGGGCCTGGTCGAGGCAGTTAGCGTGGGCCGGACCCCGCCCGAAGGAATCCTTCTGGACCCGCATGCGGCCCTCCCGCTCTCGACCGCGGACCGGTCGCAGTCGCGCGCGGGACTCGCCGCCGTCGACTGTTCGTGGAATCGCCTGGGAGAGCGCGGAAGGTATCCCTCGGGGCCGCTCGACCGGATCCCCGCGACCCGCCGACGGCGACTCCCCTGGCTGCTCGCCGGAAACCCCCACCATTTTGGGCGCGTCGGCGAGCTGAACACCGCGGAGGCACTGGCCGCGGCCCTCACGGTGCTCGGGTCCGAGCCCCCGGCCCGCGAACTCCTCCACCGCATCGGCTCCGGCGATTCGTTCTTCCAGCTCAACGCCGAACGGCTCCGAGCGTATGCGTCCGCGGCCGGAGCGGAGGGGGTCCGCGCGGCCGAGCTCCGGTTCTTTGGGCCCTAGCCGGCCGAGTCGAACGCGAACGACTGTCCCTCGGTCTCGAGGTGCTCGATGCGCACGTCCGCGGCCGAACGCACGGTCCGATGGAGCGGGAGGAGGGCCACGATGACCCCGCCGTACCGCTCGTAGATCCGCGTCGAATGCAACGTGAGCACCCGCTGGTCAAACAGCGGCCGGCCGACGATATCCGGGTCGTGGCCCCGCAGGAAGAGGCGAGCCCCCGAGCGTCCGAAGAACTCGTCGAGGTCGCGGGCCGTGAATCGGGTCCCGAGCCCCCGGTCGACGCGCGAGACCGCACAGTCGCTCCAGAGCACCTCGACCAGCGTGTCCTCGGTCGGGCTTTCGAACGCGTTCCGCCACGTCGCAGCCGTACCATGCGAAGGAAACCCCCCGTGCGCGAGGTACGCTCCGCTCGGCGACAGCGCGGCGAGCGGGCCCCGCTCGAGGAGTCCGACGATCCGGTTGTACCGCTCCGCGTCCGGCCCCCACAGCTCGTCGACCTCTTCGGGGAGGTCGTGCGGAAGCACGGGGATGCGGCGGGCAGCCTCGTGGTTGCCCTGCAGGAGGAAGACCCGATCCGGCGCCTCGGCGACGAGCTGGAGGAGGAACAGGACGTTCGCGGCCGACCCTTGGGGGCAATCGTCCGGTGGACGGTCGATGTAGTCGCCGAGCCCGATGAGGCAGCGTTCGCGGGAGTGGGCAAGGAACCGCTCGGCCAGCGCCACCGTCGACCACCAATCCCCGTGCGTGTCGCCAAACACCACCGCGTCGCGAAGGGGGGCACTGGGGAGGTCGACGAGCCCGGTGTGGACCGGGACCTCGGATTCGAGGCGGTCCAGGAGTTCGTCCACGCCGCTTGCATCCAGGGCCAGGATCTCGGCGGGAGGGAGGCGGCGGCGGGCCGCCCCCGAGAGCCCCGGCCCGCTCATCGGGAAGCACCGGGGAGGCGAGATGCGGGGGGCCGGAGTCTCCAGGAAGCGGGAGCGGCCCGCCCCCCGTTTGAACCGGCGTATGCCCTAGGCAACAGGGTCCTAAGCCCTGCCTCGGTGGCCCTCCCGGGACTCCCGGGTGGATTGGCCGAGCTGGAGCACCCCCGCATCGGGAGCATCATCAAGGTACGGGCAGCCGCAGAGTAGCCCCGGCAGGAGTTCCAGCCGCGGGGGGTTGCTGCCCCCGCGACGTTCGAACCTGCGTCGCGAGATCCAGAGTCTCGCATGATTGGCCACTACACTACGGGGCTACAGCCAACCCAGCGACGGTAGGGAGATAAACGTTGCCCGAGTTGAAGCCGTGTCGCCCGGAATCCGGCGCGACGTGGTCCCAAAATCGAGGTGGAGGTGCCGGGGCTACGAGAGTGAGAAATACTCTGAGCGGGTCCGCCGTTCATATGCCCGGGGAGGGCGGATGTCCAGTTCGGGGGCTCCGGGCGCATCGACACCCGCGGTGACCGCCACCTGGAGGACGCTCCCGGCTCGCCCGGTCCTCCCCCCGAGCGACCCGCCCGCCTTCTGGCGCCGACGCATGCGGATCGGCCTCGCCCTTCTCGCGATCGCCGGGATCCCGACCGTGCTCGCCTCCACCACCTCGGGGCTGCCCGGGATCGAGTCGTACCTCCCCACGGCGGCGGTGGACCTCCTCTACTCGTTCCTGCGCATGCTGTTCGCCTACCTCCTCTCGCTCGTCTTCGCGCTCAGCTACGGGTACTTCTCCGCGACCTCCAAGGTCGGAGAACGCGTGCTCATCCCCATCCTCGACATTCTTCAGTCCGTCCCGATTCTCGGGTTCTTTCCGGTGGCCATCCTCTTCTTCGTCCAGGCCGCGGGCCCCGGAAATCCTGTCGGCCCCAATTTCGCCTCCATCTTCCTCATCTTCACGTCCATGTCGTGGAACATGGCGTTCGGCGTCTACGAGTCGCTGAAGTCGGTCCCCAATGAGCTGCGGGAGGCGACCGAATCCTTCGGTGCCCGGGGGGCATACCGTCTGCGGTCCGTCCTGTTCCCCGCGACGGTAAATCGGCTGGTGTACAATTCGGTCCTGTCGTGGACGGCGGGTTGGTACTTCCTCGTCGCGGCCGAGTTCATCTCGACGGCGCAGTCCACGACCGCACTTCCGGGGATCGGGACGTTCCTCTTGAGCAACGCCACCTCCCCGGGGGACCCGAACGCCCTCGTGGCGGGGCTCATGCTCCTGATCGCGCTCATCGTCGTCCTGGACCTCTTCCTCTGGCGCCCGCTGGCCCGGTGGGCGGAGCGGTACCGCTACGACACGAGCCCGTCGGGCGAGGGGGAAGATGTGGTCGGTTCCCGCTCGCGCGCCCCGGCCCCGCTGCGTCGGGCGGCGGTGCTCGTGGCGCAGGGGGTACGCACGGGAGTGACCCGGCTCGGGAGCCCGTTCGTCGGTCTGGCGACGTTGACCCTGGCGACGCGCGCGGGCCGGGAGCGCCCCCGGGCGCGCAGCATCATCGGCTACACGGTGTTGGGAGCGGTACTCGTTCTCGCCTGGCTGCTCTTGATCTCGATCACGGTGGGGGCCTTCCAAGTGTTCAGTGGACCCATCGCGACGCCGGTTCGGACCCAGATGCTCCAGCTACCGGTCGCGCTCGCGGCCTCCTTCGGCCGCGTGACCGCCTCGTATGTCCTCTGCGTCGCGATCGCCCTCCCGCTCGCCCTGGCGCTCTACCGCCGGCCCACCTTCGCGCGGATCGGCCTCCCCGTGGTGGAGGTCGTCGCTTCGGTCCCGGCGACGGCGCTCTTCCCGCTGTTCATCTTCGTCCTGCTTGGGGTCATCGGGTCGCCGCTCACCTCCGTCCTGATGGTGATGACCGGTATGATCTGGTACCTCTTCTTCAACATCCTCTCCGGACTGCGGGGGATCCCGCCGGACCTCGCCGAGGCCGCCCGCTCGTTCGGCCTGAGCCGCTGGCAGTACTACCGGCGGCTCGCGCTCCCCGCCATCCTGCCCGCGTTCATCACCGGTTCCATCACGGCGTTCGGAGGGGGCTGGAACACCCTCATCATCGCCGAGAACCTCCATTACGGGACGACGCAGTCGCTCCAGGTGCTGGGGATCGGGGACCTCATCGATCTCGGGAATGTCGAGACCTGCGGGCCGCTCGCGATGCCATGCGGCTATCCCTTGATGGTCGCGGCCATCCTCACGCTCGTGGTCGCGGTCGTGGCCGTGAACGAACTCTTATGGAAGCCGCTCTATCGCCGCGCCGTCGAGCGGTATCGCATTGACTGAGGCCGCGGAGGTCGTCCATGGGGCTCATCGAGGTCGACAGCGTCGACAAGAGCTTCCCCTCCCGCCACGGGACGATCAACATCATGTCCGACATCTCGTTCAATGTCGCGGACAACGACTTCCTCGCCATCGTCGGCCCGTCGGGCTGCGGAAAGTCCACGCTCTTGCGCCTGATCCAAGGCCTCGACCGTCCGAGCGCGGGGGTCATCCGGTTCCGGGGCCAACCCATCACGGGGGTCTCCCAGGAGATGGCGATGGTCTTCCAGAACTTCGCCCTCTATCCGTGGCTCACGGTGAAAGACAACGTGGCGTTCGGGCTCCACGCCCGGGGGTGGGACACGGAGCGGATCGAGACCCAGGTGGAGAAGTACATCTCCGTCACCGGTCTCGTCGGGTTCGAGGAGGCATATCCACGCGAGCTTTCCGGCGGGATGCGGCAGCGCGTCGGCCTCGCTCGGGCGCTGGCCGTCGAGCCCTCGGTCCTCCTCATGGATGAGCCGTTCTCCGCTTTGGACCCGTTGACCGCGGAGAGCCTTCGCGAGGAGGTGCTCCAGCTCTGGCGGGACCCCCAGCTTCCGCCGGAAGCCGTCGTGCTGGTCACGCACAACATCGAGGAGGCCCTCGTGATGGCCGACCGGGTCATCGTGCTCTCGCGACGCCCGGGGCGGATCCTCGCCGGGGTGATCGTCAACCTTCCCCGCCCGCGCGACCGCAAGTCCGAGGCGTTCTACGGGCTCACCGACTACGTCTACTCCCTCATCACCGAGGGCGCGCCCCCGCTGCCGACGGGACCGACGAAAGGAGCCCCCGCGTGACGGGCGGCCGCCGGGGCGGGCGCCGCGTGAACGCTGAGGATAACGCTTATAGACCATCCTCCCGATATTGCGGCCCCCCCGACGAGTGAACTTCCATGCCGACCGTGTATCCGAAAGCTGCCCCCACCGAGATGATGGGGCTCCTCATCCTCCTCAACGACCACAAGGGAGCGGAGGACGTGGCGCGGCTCGCCGACGACCTGGACCTCGAGATCGACGAGATCCTCCCGTCGCTCGAGTTCGCCGCCGCACTCCAGTTGGTCAGCGTGAGCGACGGCCGGGCGACCTTGACCGACACCGGCCGAAAGCTCCTTGCCGGGAGCATCCGGGAGCGAAAGACCCTCCTCCGGGAGCAGCTCAAGCGGACGACCCTGTTCCGGACGCTGCTCACCGCGCTCGAGAATGCGCCCGAGCACCGGCTCACCGACGAGGAGGTCAACCGTCTCATCGAGTTCACGAGCGCCCCCGCCGACGCCCTTGTCCAGAACATCATCAACTGGGGTCGATACGCGGAATTGTTCCGGTACGACTCCGACGCCCACGTCCTCCTGCCTAGCCGCGCCCGGGCGGGCGGGAAGTCGGCGGGTGGATCGCGCTTGCCCCCGTCTCCTCCCGACGCTCCTCCAGAAGAGGCCAGCTCCGACGCCCCGGCCGGCTCCTCCCGAACCGGAGTGCCGTCCGAGAGGCTCCGGTCGCTCGCCGGCGTTGCTCCGTAGAGCGCTCGCGGCGGGCCCTCGGCGACAATCCTTAAGCCCGTCCGATTCTCGCCAGCCTCCGCGGGCACGTAGATCAGCGGAAGATCGCTGCTTTCGCAAAGCAGAGGCCGGGGGTTCAAATCCCCCCGTGTCCATTTAGCTCGGCCTGCCCAACGGATCCCGCGTGGCCGCGGGAACCCGAGCTCAGTCACCGGTCTGGTGGAGCGGGAGTCCCTGCCTCTCGGCATCAGAAGAGGCTCCCGCATTCGCCTCCCCCGAGGGGCGATAATTTACGGGCGGAATGGCTGAGCGGGCGATGACCCTTGGGAGCGTGCCGTCCCAAGGGCTTAGCACCGCCGTCGCCGCCGAACGACTCCGCTCCGAAGGCCCAAATGAACTGCCTCGCTCTTCCCGCCGGAACCCCCTCCAGATCGCGTTCGGGATTCTCTCCGAACCGTTGATACTTCTGCTGATCGCGGCGGCGG
>DASRSW010000057.1:0-37543 GCA_035656275.1 Thermoplasmata archaeon | reverse complement strand
GCCGAGACCGACCCGTGGGAGGTCTCCGTGTTTCGGCAGATGGTCAGTTGACGGGAGGCTCCATCGGGCCGTCCTCCAGCGTGCGGGCCCGTTTGCGTCGTCGGGCGGGCGGGTCGGGGGGGGCCTCGACGGGGGCGGGCCGGTGCTCCCCGGCGGCCGGGGGAGCGATCCCCTCCGTCCTCAAGGTGGAAACCCCCCCCTCTTTCCGCACCCGGACCACCTGGTCGGCGACGGACGCGAGACCGCCCTCATGGGAAACGAGGAGGACCTGCGGGAGGCCCAGCTCGTCGAGGAGCTCGCCCATGCGGACGACCTGCTCGGGGGAGAATCCTTCCGTCGGCTCATCAAGGATCAGGGTCTCGAGGGTGAGCTGGCCAAAGGCCCGGACGACATGCCCCAGGGTGAGCCGGTACGCGAGGGCCAGGGCGGTGCGCTCCCCGCCGCTCAACGCCTCCGCCGGGGTCCACTCGCCATTGATCTCGACGGCGGGACTGAAGGCCGAGTCGCAGCGGGCGACCAGCGACGGGTCGTCCACGAGCGAGTGGAAGTAGCGGGCGAACGTGCGTTCGAACTCGGACTGCGCGCGCGCCAGGAGGCGTTGTTCCAAGAGGACCATGGCGTCGCGGAAGGAACGGCCGAGCCACTGGGCGAGGCGGCGGAGTCGGGCCGCGTCTCGCTCGAGCTCTTCGCCCCGGCGGGCGCCCTCGCGGGCTGTCCGCAGCTCCTCGGCCGCCTGCGCTTCGCTCCGCGCGGCCGCGCCGATGAGGGCATGGAGGGCCTCCAGCCGGCCTGCGATCGTCCGCCGGCCGTCCCGAGCCTTCTCGAGCTCCTGCGTGATCCGCGGGAGTCCTCGCACGATCGCGTCCCGCTCGGCACGGCGCGCCGTCAGTTCCTGTCGTTCCGTCTCGCGTTCGCCCCGGTCGATGCGAAGCCGCTCTTCTTCTCCCTCGAGGCGCGCCAGCTCGTCCGTCGCCTGCGCGAGGCGATCGACACGCGCGCTGAGCAGCTGCCGGCGGTTCGCCGCGGCTTCAAGGTCGGTATCGAGCGCCTCGGCCCGACGGACCAGGGCCTCGTACTCCGCCGCCAGGGGCTCGAGGGTCCGGGCGCGCTGGCGCGCGGAATCCCGTTCGGCCACGAGCCTTTCCCGCCGCTCCTCGAGCGTGTGGTGGCGATCGCGGGCCTCCGCGAACCGGGCCCGCGCGACAGAGCGGCGTTCTTCGGCGTGGACCCAGCTCAAGTGCGCCCGCTCGAACCGCTCCCGCGAACGGCGCTCCTCTTCGAGACCACGCCGTCGCTCGACGACGTTGGCCAGGGCCTGACGAGCCGCCTCGACCGCCTGCGCCGCCTCGTCGCGGTGGCCCTCGAACTCCTGCGGGTGGACCGCCTGATGACACCGGGGGCAGCGGCCCTGCTGGAGGAGCTCGTCGATGTCGCGACCCACGAGTTCGGCTCGAGCGAGCTCTCCGGCCCGCCGGTCGGTCTCGGCCTGGACACGCTCCAACTCTTCGCCGATCGCGCCGGGGGAGCGAGGGGTGGGCGCGGGGGGCTCGCGGACCGGACCCTCGCTTTGGACCCGGTCGAGTTCGGCGGCCTTGGCGGTCTCCTCCGCGGTGAGCTGGTGGAGCTCCGCATCGACCGCGGCGAGGTTCTCCTCTCCGGCCCGGACCGCCGCGCGCGCTGCTTCGAGCGCTCCCCGCTCGCCCTGCCGCTGGGCGGCTTCCGACCGCAGCGCCTCGCGAGTCGTCCGGAGTCGGCTGACCGAGTCAACGGCCTGTCCGAGCTCCTGCTCAAGCTGCAGGCGAGAGGAAAGCGCGCGCCGAAGCTCCTCGCGTCGCCGCGTGACCTCCACCCGGCGGCTCTCGAGGCGCTCGAGCGCGACCGTGAGCAGCCCCTCCCGGCGGCCGAGCTCGTCGATCTCCCCCCGAGCGGCCTCGCCGCGCGTGACCTCACCGTCGAGCCTGCGGACCGTCGAATCCGCGGCGTCGAGCGCGGACCGCTCGTCGGCCTCCGTTTGTCGGGCCCGCTGGCCCTCCTCCGACGAGCGCTGCGCCTCGGCCTCCCAGCGGCGGACCTCGTCGGCATAGTGCGCGAGGCCCGCCGCCTCCGCGCTGCGTCGCTCTGAGCGCCGCGTGAGCTCCTGGGCCGCGAGCTGAGCGTTCTCGGCTGCGAGGCGGAACTGCTCGAGCCCGAGGGCCTTGCGAACGGTCTCGAGTCGTTCGGAGGGATTCTGCGCGAGCACCTCCCGCATCCGTTCCTGCGGGATGTAGACGGCCCAGCGCCAGAGGTCCGAGTGAGCCCGGGGACTCGGATTGTCCGGAAACCCGAGCAGGTCGATCGTCCGTTGGCGCAGCTCCGTCGCCGAATAGGTCCGGGTCACTCCGTCCTCGGAGTAGACGCTGGATTCGAGTTGGAAGCTTTCTCGGCCCCGGACCATCCGTCGTCGGAAGCGCCGGCGGAGCTCGTAGGTGTGGTTGCCCTCGGCGAGCGTTAGCGCGACTTCGGCCTGCGGGGCGTGGTGTCGAATGAGATAGGTCGGGTCCACCTCGGCGAACCCGAACAGCGTCATTTCGACCGCGTAGAGGAGCGACGTCTTGCCGGCGCCCACGTCCCCGACGAGCAGCGTCGTGCCCGGCGGAAGCCGAAGCTCGGCCGCCTCGTAGCTACGGATGTTGCGGACCCGGACCGACCGCAGCTGCATCGTCAGGGGCCCCCCGTCTCCCGTCGGACCCCGAGGAGCCGGAGGGCGGCGTCGACGCGCCCCGTCTCGTAGTCCTGGCGGCTTTCCCCTTCGGAAGCGGGCTGGGAGAGCTCTTTCAGGAGCTCTTTCAGCCGGGCCTCCCCGAGCTCGACACCGGCGGCTCCGAGCTCGGCGGTGCTCGCCGCATGGAGCGCCCGGAGCGCGGCGTCGATGAGCATCCCTTCCGGCTCCTCTCCCGTCCCTTCGGGCGGTGCGACCGGGGAAGTGTCTCGGAGATCCCAGTGGACCCCTTCGACCCCATCCAGAACCGGCCCCTCCTCGGCCCGCCCGAGACCGATGGCCCCGATGGACCCGGCCAACAGCGTTCCGTGAACGCGAGGAAAGAGAATCGTTCCCCGCGCGGCCTCCCCCTCGAGCTTCTGGCGGACGGTCGCCCTGGCCTCCTCGATGCTTTTACCCGAGATGTCGATCTCAAAGACGCGGAGCCGGTCCCGCGGAGCGGTATCGACGAACTCGGCGTGCGGGACCCCCGCGCGGACCTCCACGATGACGACGCCCTGGTGCGTGCGTCCGGCGAGCCCGTTCTCGAGGTCGGTAACGCTGGTGCCGAACACCGGACCCGGGTTCACGAGGAGGCCCCCGTCGGGGCCGGCGCCGACGTAGGAGTAGTGGATGTGGCCGCCGGCGTAGTACTGGCAACCGCCGGGGAGATCGGACCGAGAGACGCCCCGTATGTGCTCGCGCAGCCCCTGGGGGAGGTACTCCTCGACGGCCGCATGGAACTGGAAGATCTTGAACCCCGGTTGGCGCCGGAACTCCTCCGAGTCGACGGCCGCGAAGTACGAACGGTCAAGACCGTGCGAGCGCCCGGAGATCCCCGCGATGACGGCGCCCGTGGGTTCGTCGATGAGGAACGGTAGGGTCCAGCGGGAGCCTTCGGCCTGGACGGCCTCGGGCGCCGCGCGCAAGAAGATGCCGGTCTCGGCCAGGACGTCCAGCCAGCTCGTCCGGTGCGCCACATAGTCGTGCGAGCCGTAGATGACGTAGACGCGAACGCCGCGCCGGGTGAGGTCGCGTAGCGCCCCGGCGATGGGGGCCACCTCGGCGGGGTCGGGGACCGGCGTATGAAAGAGGTCCCCTGAGATCAGAAGAAACTCGGCCTTCCGCTCCTGGACGACCTTCAGCGCCTGAAGCACGCTCTCCCGCAACGCCCGGCGCACGGCCGGGTCCCGGGCCCACGCTCCCACGTGGGCATCGGCAAGATGGGCGAAGACAAAGGACGGGGCGGACAATCCGCCCCCTACGGGGAACGCGACGCCGAGGAAGCGGGAGGCTTCGCCTCCCCGGTCCCGCCCGAATCTCTCGTTCGCTTCAGCACCGCCGCCAAGAGCCCGGCACCGGCACCCACCGCGAGGAGGCCCATCCAAAACGCGTCGTCCGTGGCCACGCTGGGGATACCCGTACCTGCACCCACCGGCGGAGCCGTCGGTCGGGCGGCGGTTGGCGGGGCCGGGAGGGAGCCGGCCATCTGGCTCCGGGCGAGGGCGGACGCGAGCGTGGACTGCTGGAGCTCGAACAGTTCGGTCGCCTCGTTCATCGTGATCTGGCGATTGCGAAGCCGCGCCACGAGGTAGGCGTAGCGGGCGGAGGGCGAGGGCGAGATCGGGGGCGGGGGAGGAGGCGCCACGGGGGCCCCGCCGTACTCATCCATCACGGCGTTCCCGAAGGAGGGCGGGTATTGAAGGATTCCCGGGCAGAATCCGCCCCGCGTAGAGTTATAGTCCGGCTCGGGAATCGGCGCGCTATGCCCAGCGCTTCTACCCCCGCGCCCTCCGACGAGGAGCACCGCCACCTGCACGTCCGCCTCTCGGACACGCGGGCCTCGGTGTACGACCTCATCACGGAGTACCTGCAGGCGGCCGGGAAGGCTCCCGACTGGTTCTGGAGGACGGCCGGTCGGCTCGAGGGGAGCGAGGCGGACGACCTGGAAGAGCTCTTGACCTCGGCGTTCGAGGCCGGGGCCTACATCGTCCACGACCACCCCGAGGACGTCCGGTTCCAGTGGGTGAGCGAGCAGGAGTGCGAGCGGGAGCGCCGGGCCGAAGAGCGGGGCGACCACGGCGACGAATCCCGCCGCGAGCGCTCCTCCTTGAGCCACTACGCTTAGGTGGGATCCGTCGGCGGGTGTTCCCGGTCCGTCGGAGCGTTTTCCACTCCGTCGAGGGACCATCGCAGCCCCGCGCCGCCGTCGACCGCCAGCACGGCCCCGGTCACGAACCGGCTCGATTCCGATAAGAGGAACAGGACCACGCTCGCGATGTCTTCGGGCCGGCCGGTACGGGAGAGGACCGGCGGGAGGCGGGCACCGCGAGGACCGTCCCACCGTCCCGGTTGGACGAGATTGATCCGCACGCCGGGGCCGAGGGATCGGGCCAGCCGGGAGACGAGGGAGGCGAGCCCGGCCCGGAGGTCGGCGTCCGCGCCATCGGACGCCACCCCTCGGGGAGGCGCTACGAGGACGATCGCGCCGGGGGGCACCAGTCTGGCGGCGCAAAGCCGCAGGAGGCGCCCGAGCTCCACGACCGAGTCTGTCGGGTCGCTCAGGAGCGCCGCGGAGGACGCCCCCTCCGGTAGTTCCGCCTCCGCGGGGGCGCGGGGTACGGCGCGGACCGCCCCATTCCCATGGGGGACGCGAGGCTCGATCACCGTGGTGCCGTTGAGCGTCAGTTGCTCCCGGAGCGCGGTCCGCAGCGGGCCCTCTCGCCCGACAAGAAGGACGACCCGTCCCGGGCGCTCCGCGTCAATCACGGAAGGGCGATCCCTCCGTCCACCGGCAGGACCACGCCCGTGATCCACCCTGCTTCCTCGCTGAGAAGGAAACGGACGCTGGGCGCGACGTCCTCCGGCTCGCCCCACCGGCCGAGGGGCGTGGCGGCGGCGACCTGGGCGGCAAAGCTGGGGTCGGAGTGACCGGGGCGGTTCATGTCGGTTCGGATGAAACCCGGAGCGACGCAGTTGACGCGAACTTTCGGGGCGAGCTCGAGCGCGAGGCCCCGGGTCATCTGCTCGATCCCGGCCTTCACGGATTGGTACGGGATCCCACCGGCCGACGGGGACCGGCCGAGCACGCTCGAGACCGTGACGATGCTACCGGCGCCATCGGCCTCGAGGAAGGGAACGGCCGCCTGGACGGTTCGGAAGGTGCCTTCGAGGTCCGTGGCGATGACCTCCTCCCACTCGCCCCTCCCAACGGCGAGGATCGGGTCGCCGCGAAAGACCCCGGCGCTGGTCACGACTCCGTGGAGCGAGCCCTTCCAGCGGTGGGCGTCCGTCACCAGTCGGTCGACCTCGAGAGGCACCCGCACGTCGCCGGGAACCGCCAGGGCATCGCCCCCGGCGTCCAGCACCCGGCGGACCGTTTCGGCGGCGGCGTCGAGCTCGGAGCGGTAGCCGACGACCACCGAGGCGCCCGCCCGGCCCAGTTCCTCGGCGACCGCCCGTCCGATTCCTCGGGACCCGCCAGTGACCAGGATGACGCGGTCGGTCAGCTCGAACACGGAGAAACGAGAGTGCCGAGCATGCGCGTTAATGTAAGGATTCTGTCGGAGCGGTGAGGCTCGCCCGAGGCCAATCGCCGCCTCCTCGAAGTCCCGACCCGGACCGGGCCTTGGAGGGACTTCCAGAGGCGGCTTCGCCTCCCGCCCTTCCGGTCCAAAAGGGACCGACGGCCTCTCCCTGTTCCATGAGCCTCACCTTGCTCACGTTCCACCGCGCCCCACCGTAGGTCGGGGGACCGCGGGCCGCTGGGGGCGGGCCCCCGAATGGACACCCCCAGAGTCGAGGACGAGACCTTAGGGGATCGGAATCACCGAGTGCGCCACGATGAGGGCGATGAACAGAATCGAAATGGTGTTCACGACCTTGATGAGCGGGTTGATGGCCGGGCCCGCGGTGTCCTTCGTCGCGTCCCCCACGGTGTCCCCCACCACGGCGGCCTTGTGGGCGTCCGAGTGCTTCCCGCCGTAATGGCCGGTCTCGATGTACTTCTTCGCGTTGTCCCAGGCGCCGCCCCCGGTGGTCATCATGAGCGCGAGCGGGAAGCCCGAGAGGATGACCCCGAGGAGGAGGCCGGCGAGCGCCACCGGCCCGAGGAGGAAGCCGACGGCGAGCGGAGTGATTACGGCGATCGCGGCGGGCACGGCGAGCTGCCGCAGCGCCGTCACGGTCACGATGTCCACGCACTTTCCGTACTCGGGCTTCGCGGTCCCCGCGAGGATCCCGGGGATCTCCCGGAACTGTCGGCGGACCTCGAAGACGATGGACTGCGCGGCCACGCCGACCGCGTTCATGAGGAAGGACGTGAAGAAGAATGGAAGGATCGCCCCGATGATGAGCCCCGCCACGACGAGCGGGTTCGAGATGTAGAGCTGGGCCGTAAAGAGCGACCACGCGGTTTCGGCCGGAAGGTTGGGTTGCCACTCCTTCGCGGCCGCGAACGTGTAGGCCGCAAAGAGGGCGAGCGCCGCCAGGACGGCGGAACCGATGGCGTAGCCTTTGGTGATCGCCTTCGTCGTGTTCCCGACGGCGTCGAGCGGGTCCGTCACCGCGCGCGCCTCGGGGGGAAGCTTCGCCATCTCGGCGATGCCGCCCGCGTTGTCGGTGATCGGCCCAAAGGCGTCGATGGAGATGATCATCCCGGTGACGGCGAGCATGCTCGCGGCGGCAAGCCCCACCCCGTAGAGGCCGAGCTCGCTGTTGAGCGTGAAGCTCCCCCAGGTCCCCGTAAGCCCGACCGCGGCGAACGCGGCGAGGGTGCCGGTCACGATGACGAGGCCCGGGATCCAGGCCGACTCGAGTCCCACGGAGAGACCCGTGATGACCGCGGGGCCGGCTCCGGCCTGGGCGGAATCCGCGATGCGGGCCACCGGCCGGTACTTGGCGGAGGTGTAGTAGTCCGTCGTGATCACGATAAGGACCATGATGAGGAGCCCGACGGCGGTGGCGACGAAGATGCCGAGGCTGTTGCCCATGAGCCAGTAGTCAAGGAGATACAGCCCGACCAAGCCCACCCCCGTCGTGGCGGCGAGGCCCTGGTACAGGGCCCCCATGATCGACCCGCCGGGGCGCATGCGGACGAAGGCGGCTCCCACGAGGGTGGCGACGATCGCCCACGCACAGACGATCAGCGGGTAGAGGATCGCGTTCCCCCAGCTGTCCGTGACGGGCTTGATGAGGAAGGCGAGAAGCATCGCGCTGACCGCGGTGACGACGTAGGTTTCGAAGAGGTCGGCGGCCATGCCGGCGCAGTCGCCGACGTTGTCGCCCACGTTATCGGCAATGACGGCCGGGTTGCGCGGGTCATCCTCGGGGATGCCCGCCTCGACCTTCCCGACGAGGTCCGCGCCGACGTCGGCGCCTTTCGTGTAGATGCCGCCCCCGACGCGGGCGAAGAGGCTCATCAACGAAGCCCCGAAGAGCACCCCGGTCATCGATAGCACGTTCCCGCCGAAGACCGCGTAGAACCCGACCAGCTCGAGGAGCGCGAGCCCGGCCACGCTGAGGCCGGTGACGCTGCCGCCCCGGAAGGCGTACCGCATGGTCGCGTCCAGCCGACCCCCGCGGGCGTGCGCCGCGGTGCGGACGTTTGCCCGCACCGAGACGAGCATGCCGACCGCGCCCGCGAGGGCGCTTCCCGCCGCCCCTAGGATGAAGCCCACCGCGAGGTCGATCCCATTCGAGACCGAGGTGAGCGCCGCGAAGGCGACCCCGATGACGACCGTAAGGACGCCTCCGACGACGAACACGACGAAGTACTCCCGCCGGAGAAACGCGACCGCGCCCTCGCGGATGGCGAGGGAGATGGCGCGCATGGTCTCGTCGCCCTCATCTTCCCGCAGTAGGAGGGCCGTCTGGACCCCGGCATAGGCGAGCGCCAGGAGGGAAGCTAGGACCACGACGATCTCAAGCTCTCCGGTCGTGACGTCCATTGAACCGCTCCCCAGGGGGTTGGGCTCCGCTCACCGGGTCAACTATTAAAGAATTTCCGGGAATCCGGGGGCGCCCGGAGGCGCCATTCTCCGGCGAGAAACGGCGGCCCCAGGCGGCTCAAGTCGAACGTACGTCTCTTTATCCTCCACCTCGCCTCCTCGTATGAGATGCTGTCGGGGGTGTCCCGCGAGGCGGCCGGCGGCCGGCGCGCCCGGGTCCCCTGTCGGTTCTGTGGGCAGCCGGTCGAGCTCGCCCGCATGCGGGCCCACCTCCGCGACCAGCACCAGCTCGGGAGCTCGGAGCTCGAAAGCTCGTTCCTGGAAGCTCGGAAGGTCGCTCGCCGCTCGGCCCGAACGGTCCCGCGTCGCTAGGGACTAGGGCTCGTAGGAGCGGGAGCCGATGCGTTCTCGCATCTGTGCGATCGCCTCCGCCCGCGGGAGCACGCGCTGTCCCTTTTGACCATGGACCCGCAGGGCGACGGTGCCCTGGGCGAGCTCCTGGTCCCCCACCACCAGCACGTACGGCACCCGGTCGAGCTCGGCCTGTCGGACCCGCTTCGACAGCGTCTCCTCGCTGCCGACCACGTCCGTGCGAATCCGCTCCTGTTTGAGCGCCAATCGAAGCTCCGCCGCCGCGGGGGCATGCCGGTCGGCGAGCGGGAGGATCCGCGCCTGCACCGGGCAGAGCCACGGGGGGAGGCGACCGGCCGTGTGCTCGAGCAGGATTCCGAGGAATCGCTCCCACGTCCCGAGGATCGTGCGGTGGATGACGACGGGGGTGTGCAGGGCGCCGTCGGGTCCCTGGTACTCGAGGTGGAACCGCTGGGGAAGCTGGTAGTCGAGCTGGATGGTGCCGGTCTGCCAGGGACGGCCCAGGCTGTCGCGCAGGTGGATATCGATCTTCGGGCCGTAGAACGCCCCCTCCCCGGGAGAGACGCGGTAGGGGACCCCGGACTGCTTGAGGGTCGCTTCGAGGATTCCTTCGGCCCGGTCCCAGGTCGCCGCCTCGCCGAGGAACTTCTCCGGCCGGGTCGAAAGCTCGTACGTGAAGTCCAGATGGAACGTCGTGAAGGCTTCCCGGACCCAATCGAGGAGGACCCGGACCTCATCGGCGATCTGGTCCTCGGTCACGAACAGGTGGGCGTCGTCCTGGACGAACTCTCGGACCCGGGTCATCCCGTGGATCGTGCCGCTGGCCTCCAGCCGGTGGAGCGGAGCGAACTCCGCGAGCCGCATCGGAAGCTCCCGGTAGCTCCGCGCCCGAGAGCGGAAGATGAGCATCGACCCCGGGCAGTTCATCGGCTTGATCCCGAACTCCCGGCCCTCGATCGACGTGAGGAACATGTCGTCCAGGTAGTGTTCCCAGTGGCCGCTGGTCTCGAAGATGCTCCGGGCGAACATGAGCGGCGTGCGGATCTCGCCATAGCCGGCCCGTTCGAGGTGCTCCGTCACCCAGCGCTCGAGCTCGCGGACGACGACCATCCCATTCGGGTGCCAGAACGGAAATCCGGGACTCTCTTCGATGAAGGAGAAGAGACCCAATCTCGGACCCAAGGCCCGGTGATCGCGGGCTTCGGCCTCCGTTCGCATCTTGAGGTAGGCGGCCAGCTCCTCCGCGGTGGGAAAGGCCACACCGCGGACACGCTGGAGGGGGAGTCCGTCGGGCTTGCCCCCGAGGGTAACCCCCGAAAATCCGAGGAGGTGGATCCCTCGAAGCCAATGGGTATCCGGAACGTGCGGCCCGCGGCAGAGGTCGACAAACTCCCCCGTCCGGTAGAGGGAGATGGGGGCACCGGCCGGTGACTCAGCGATGTAGCCGAGCTTGTGGGAGTTGGAGGCGAACCGCCGCTCTGCCTCCTCCCGGGTCACTTCCACCCGTTCATACGGCTCGCGCGCGGCGATGCAGCGGTCGATCACGGCCCGGATTCTGGGGAGGTCCTCAGGGACGAGCGGTCGCATGTCAAAGTCATAGTGGAACCCCTCCTCGGTCGGGGGGCCGACCGTAGGCCGCGCGGAGGGCTCGACCTCTGTCACGGCCTTGGCCACCAAGTGAGCGGCGGAGTGCCTGAGGATTTCCCGGCCCTCGGCGTCCTCGAAGGTGAGAGGACGAAGCGCCCCGGACCGCTGCAACCCGCGACCTAGGTCGATCGGCTCTTTGTCCAGCGTCGCGGCGAGGTACTGCGACCACTCCTTCGGTCGCCATCGCTGGAGCACGGCTCCGGCGGGGGTCCCCGCTTCGACCTCGACGATGGTATGGTCGGGAAGCTCGATGCGGACGTGGGCCGGCGAGGTCATGGGTCGACGCTCGACCGACCCCTCCGAGACGAAAAGGTTTCGGTGCCGCCGCCGCGCAGGCAAGCCAGAGGACTGCTCGGTCTAGAACGGAGGGGGTGGCGGGCTCCGAACATCCACAGGCGCGAAGGCGAGGCTGTAGATCAGGGCCCGACCGTTGGTCTCGAGGGCGGACTGCTCCTCTCGGGAGAGCGGCCGCGGGCGCATACCCACGAACGTCATCCAGGCCATCGAGATCGACCCGCCGAGGAAGCAGAGCGGGATGAGCAGGTCAGCTACGGCGGGGGGAAGTACTCCCAAACTGTCAAATCCCCACGCCAGGGCCGCGAGCGTGAAGGCGATTCCCTCGAAGATGATCGTCTGAAAGTAGCGCCGGCGTCGCTCGGGGATCAGCAGGACCTGTGCGAGCCCCTCGATCCCCGTCCGTCCGCGCGGCTGGCCCCGTAGGGCGAGGACACCGAATGCCGCAACTCCGATCGCGGCCGCCACTACTCCGACTCCCAGCCACCCGGTCCACTCAATCCCCACGCTAAACTCCGACCCGGCGTGGGACCGGACCGCGTCTCCCGGAAGTGGTGGACGCGGCCCTTCCTGTCCGGGAATGTTCCGATATGACATGGGAAGGCCCGGCGTAAAACCCTTGAGGCAGAGTCGCACGGATGCGCCTTCCAGGTCGGGCCGGTCTTCCTTGATAGCGCCCGCGGGGACGGGCGTAGGGCATCTCCTTGGCTAGGGGCGTCTCACTGGTTCCGTGCGGTCAGCTCGCCCATCAGTCATCACTTGTCAGCTGGTTCTATTTTGTCATCATCCCGCACGGAATCCGCCGCGATTGTCAGCTACGCTAGTGGCCCCCCGCGGAGGTCGATCGTCCTATTGAGGCCCCACCTAACTCCTCCTCGATAGAAAAGATGCCCCCTATCGCCCCGGAGTTCCGTAGCTGTTCCAACTCGTCGTACCCGAAACTCCCGTCGATCCAGAGCGGGCCGCCCTCGGCGAGGAGATGCGCGAGGCTCCAATCCACTCGCGTGCCTCGGGGCGAATAGATCACATCTCGAACCCCCACCGCTCGGGCGGTTTGGACGAGGCTCGCGGGGGAGCGTCCCGCATACTCCGGACTCGCGGCCACGACCCCCGCCGGGCCCATCGCGACCTCGAACGCAATCTCCGGGGAAAGCTTCCAGGCCTGATCGAGCTCCCCTTCCGCCCGAAGCTGGGCGGTCGAGAGCACGGTCCGGAACGCCCCTGCCACGACCACGTCGATGGCCTGGTCACTGGTCCGTACGCCCGAATCAACCCAAACCTCTGCGTTTCTCGAGATCTCCTGGAGGTAGTCGAGTTGCGGCTGGTCGCGTTCGCGGCCGTCCAGGTCGACCAGGTAGAGGCGGCCGTACTTTTCGGCCAGCTGATCGCTGACGTCCAGAATATCGAAGAGCTTACCCTCTCGGTCCCGGGCGAGGGAGAACCCCCCCTCTGGGCCTTCGACGACCACGTTGCCCTCGCGAATCGTAAGGCACGGCATCAGAAGGCCCCGAAGCGCGCGCTCGGTCTCCGACCCCGCAGGAACTGGCCGTCGCCCCGGCACGGTCCGAGGCAAACACGAAAGGGTATCCGCCTTTCCCCCGGCCCGCAGAATCGTTATCCCCGCCCCCGTGATTCCTCGCCGAGGAGGCAGAGGGCAGCTGACGGTGACGAAACGGCAACGCTTCGTTGCTGAGGAAACTCCCCACTCCCGGGATCAAGGGGGCGGGTGGGAGCCCGCCGGGCGAGAGCCCGAGCCACGGAGCAGAAACGACACAGCCGAGAGGCACGGTGAAGGCGCCGCGCCGGAGGATCCTTTCGGACCTGCTGAAACGGCCGTCTCCCCTGGAGCAAGCCCTGAGTGACGGTGTGAGGACGATCCCCTGACCGTCGAGGAGAGCGCGCAGTCGAATGTTGCCTGAACCAGAATGGGGGTTACTACTGCCACCTCGCCGTGCCCACCCGGGGGCGACCGCCTCCGGGTGGGCCCCTTCGGTCCGCTGAGTCGAAGACCGGGCCGGCTGCGGCCCCCGCTGCCCGCGAGGCCGAACTCCTAGGGAATCACGACAGGCGCGGCGGAGACCACCCGCGGGCCGCTGACACCAGCCGATCGCTCTTTGGGAGGTCAGCCCAACTGGGAAAAGAGTGCGCGACCCGCCACAGTGACGACGCAAAAGTCGACCATCGGCGTCGCGGGAACGGTGCCAGGACGCGAAGCTTCGGTCCGATGGCCTTCCCGTCGTCGGCGCCGGATGTCCGACCCCGGGACTGCGCTCGTGAAGGTCACTTTCGGTGGCCGCATTTCGGGCAGACGAAAGCCCTACCCGTTGGATGGATGGTGATGAGACAGTCAGGGCAGTAGGTTCGCCAGCACCCTGTACACGCTTCCCACGGCTCGTCGACCGCCATGGAGCGCGCGCACGAGTTGCAGACGAGATCGTGGAGCCGACTCTCCCCCACCGCGGCGCGTTCCGCGTCGTCCTTGAGTTCGTGAATCAGAGACTCATATTCCTGCCGTGCCTCTTCGGTCGCGGCCGCGTCGGCGGCGGCTTCGGCGGCCGCCTTGGCGCGGGCATCCGCGAGGGCCGCCCGTGCCGGCGATCGCGGTGCCGTGGCGGACCGGGCAGTCGTCTTCCTCTTCGCCCCCACGGGAGGGGCGACCGCGGGCGTCGGGGGTTCGATCGTCACGTCCAGTTCCCGGACCAGTTCATCGACCTGTTCGGCCAGGCGGTCCGTGGCGCGGCTGACCTGTCCGGCCCGGCGGACGACCGCATTCGGGAAGATCGATTCCTCCCAGAGGGCTCCCTCCGGGACCCCCGCTCCGCTGCTGACGGCGGGCTTCGGGGCCCCTTCCTGCGACGGGCTAGAAACTTCGGTCGGCCCGGCGGGGGCGAGAGCGCTGTCGCTCAAGGCCGCGGGCGATTCCGAGGCGGTTCCCGTCTCGGGCGCGGATCGGAGACCTTCCCACTCGGTCCTGGGAACGAGCACGTACTCGCCGGATTCGATCGCGGCCTCCGCGAGGTTCGCCTCCGTCGGGGCAAAGTCCCCGAAGACGAGCGCGGTCGAGGCCCCGGCGGTCGCCACGATACCAATGGACACCGACAGCAACCAGAGGGGAACGCGACTCGGATGGACGGCCCCCGCGGCCTGGAAGAGGAACAGCGACAGCACGAAACATGCCACGCCGACGAAGAAGAGCGGAAAGACGATCCGGAAATTCTCGGATATCGTCGTCGGGGTGTGCGGAGATTGCCCCTTCAATAAGGAGCCCGAAGGTGGGGGATTCTGTCGGTGCGCACGAACCCCGACGGAGAAAGTCCGTTCGACCGCGCTCGGAGGTTCGCTCATCTTGGGACCGTAGGGAGAAGGGGTTGCAGGGGGGCGCGGGGGCGCCCCCCTCCCGGGCCGTAGTCGCGCGTTTTCTCCGCGCTACGGACACGCCCCGCCGGCGCCAGTACACTGCTGGGCGGTGAGGGTGACCGATTGAATCACGTTCGAGGTCCCGAGGTCGGCGACGATGACGATGGTTCCGGCAACGGGGGTCCCGGCCTGCGCGAAATAGACTGTGCCTGAGATCGTCGTGTTCCCGATCACATCCACGTTGAACTCCACGGAGCCCGCAAGGCTCGTGGTGAAGGTATAGGTGATCTCGTCGGAGACGTGACCGTTGGTGCACGCCGTGGGCACGAGGCAGACGGTGTTCGCTCCCGAGGCGAGCACGGGCGGACTGGCCTGCGCACCGCCCCCCTGCCCGGCGGGGGCGCTCACGACCGGGGTAAGGACCGTCGACGTGTAGGTCAGCCCGGTGACAGCATTCGTGCTGCTGACGAAGTTACCCTGGGCATTCTGGCTCGTCGTGTTCACCGCGATGCTGGCCGCCACGAACCCGGCCACCATGGCGAGAATGGCCACAATCGTTCCGGCATAGATCGCCCGTCCCCCGATGCGTTTCATTTTCGTCCCTTGGACCCCTTGCAGGGTGAGACGTACTTTCTTGCGACCCACATATATACGTATGGGTCCGCATAGTTGACCTCGGAATCGGCGACGGGCTAGCCGGGGGGTTCTTCAAGGGGTTGCGCTCCGCGGCCGGTGCCATAGATGCTGACGAGGACGGCCACCACGCCCGCGACCTGGACGAACTCGAGCCGTTCACCCAGCAAGACGATAGAGGCCGAGAGCGCGACGACCGGGACGAGGAAGGTGTAGGCACTCAACGTGGCGGCCCGCGTGCGTCCGAGGAGGGCGAACCAGGCCATGTAGGCTCCCGCCGTGCCCACGACCCCTAGCCAGAGGAGGATGGGCACGACCGGGCCAGTCGGAGGGGGAAGGCCCGGTTCGAGTACGGCAGCCGCTCCGAGAAGGGCGACCGAGCCGCCAAGGAGCTGGTAGAGGTTGGCCTCCTGCATCTCGGGGCCTCGGAACCGCTTCTGGAACCACACCGTGCCCACCGCCCAGCTGACCGAACCGGCCAGGAGTTCTGCAACTGCGACGAGCGGGAGCGCGGTCCCGGCGACTCGCCACGGCTCAGTGATCAAGATCACCCCCGCGAATCCGAGTGCGACCGCACCCAGGGTGAGGGGCGTCCATCGATGCCCCAGGAAGGGCTGGCCGAGGAGGGCGACCCACAGCGGGAAGGTGTACACCACGACCGCGGCTTCGCCGGGCAGGACAGACCCGGCCGCGCTAAACCAGAGGCCGAAGAACAGGCCCGTGTTGGGGAGACCCAGCAGGAGAGCGTCTCGACGACCCGCCCAGCTGAGTCTCCCTCGAATCGAGGGGAGGGCGAGCGCGACCCCCGCGACGATGACGAGGCCAAGGGTCGAACGGCCCGCGGCAAGCCACAGCGGTTCCCAAAAGCCGAGCCCGGCCCGGACAAAGAGATAGTTGAATCCCCACGCCGTCATGATGGCGGCGAAGAGTACCCCGTCGCCGACCCGTCCCGCGCGTGAGGGCATCGACCGCCCAAGCCGCGGAATAGATAGGTCGAGCGAACGGCTCCACAGGCGGGCCCCCGGCTTACAAACCGTTAAAGAGGCCGCCCCACTCCGCCGTCCGGATGGGTCTCAAGGGCCGCGACCTCATCAGTATCCGGGACCTGTCCCGGGAGGATATCGAAGAGGTCCTCTCGGCGGCGCGGCGGATGATCCCGATCGCCGAGGGAGCGAAGCAGAGCCATGCCCTCGACGGCCGACTCTTGACGCTCGCGTTCTTCGAGCCCTCGACCCGCACCCGGCTCTCGTTCGAGACCGCGATGCAACGGCTCGGCGGGCGGTGTGTCTCCATCGCGGACCCGGCCGCGAGCTCGATCAAAAAGGGGGAAAGCCTCTACGACACCGCCCGGATTCTGGCCGGGTACGGGGACGCGATCATCCTCCGCCATCCCAACGAGGGGGCCGCCCGGCTCGCGGCCCAGGCATCGGACAAGCCGGTCATCAACGCCGGGGACGGGGCCGGCCAGCACCCGTCGCAAACCTTGCTCGACCTCGCGACCATGCACGAGGCGTTCGGGACGCTCACGGGGCTCAAGGTCGTCTTGCTCGGCGACCTGCGGTATGGCCGCACGGTCCACTCCCTGGCGCATGCGCTCGCCGTGTTCGGGTCCGAGATCGTCCTCTCGAGCCCCCCGCTCCTCGGACTACCGGACGAGGTCCGGGAGCACCTCGACCAACTCGGCGCGAAGGTCAGCGAATCTGACCAGGTGCACCAGGCCGTCCGCGACGCGGACGTACTCTACGTCACCCGGATCCAGCGGGAACGATTCGGGGATGAAACCGAGTATCAGAAGGTGGCGGGATCCTACCACATCGACAACTCGCTCCTCGCGAACGGGAAGAAGCGGCTTATCGTGATGCACCCGCTCCCGCGCGTCGGGGAGATCGCCGCGGAAGTGGACTCCACGCCCCACGCGGCCTACTTCCGCCAGGCGTTCCTCGGGGTCCCCGTCCGGATGGCCCTGCTCTCCCTCATCCTCACCGGGAAGGCGGCCTGACGGGAGCCATGCGCGAGCTCAAGATCACCCCGATCAAGAACGGAACGGTGATCGACCACATCGGCAACGGCCTCTCGCTCGAGGTCCTGCGGATCATCGGGGTCCGGGAGCTGGACAAGGACTCGACCGTCTCGGTCGCGCTCCACGTCCGCAGCCAGAAGATCGGCTGGAAGGATATCGTGAAGGTCGAGAACATGGAGCTCTCGCCTCGCAAGGTGAACGCGATCGCGCTCATCGCGCCCACCGCCACCATCTCCATCATCCGGGACTTCAAGGTCCGCGAGAAGCGGTCGGTCGACCTCCCCGACCGGATCGTGGGCGTGCTGCGGTGCCCGAACGGCAACTGCATCACGAACCAGCGGGAGCCCGTCGAGAGCGAATTCGAGGTCGCCCGCCGTCGGCCCGTCGTGCTGCGCTGCATCTACTGCGAACGCCTCGTGGACGAATTCCTCTCTCACCTCGCCTAGGGACCCCGCGCGCGAGGGGCGATGGCGTTCGACGTCCTGGCGTTCCTCACCGTCCTCGTCGTCGTGGGGGGATTCGAGCTCGCGGACCGGACCAATTTCGCGCTCATCGGTCTCGCGAGCCAGGAACCCCCGCTCTCCGTCTGGGCCGGGGCGGCCTCCGCCTTCGCGGTCACCACCCTTCTCTCCGTGGTGATCGGGACGGCCCTCCTCGCGCTCCTCGGGGGCCAGGTCGTGTACCTGCGGCTCGCCGGAGGGATCCTCCTCCTCGCCTACGCGGCGTACCTCGCCCTCGCTCCGGAGCCGCCGAGGACCGTGCGCGCCGCCCGTTCGGCCGGGCTCACCGCGTTCGTCCTGATCTTCCTCCTCGAGCTCGGCGATACGACGATGATCCTCACGATGAACTTCGTTTTCACGCTGGGCAACCCGCTCCTCGTCGGGATCGCGGCCGGTCTCGCGCTCATCGCGGTCGCCGCGAGCGCCTGCTTCATCGGCTCTCGACTGGGAAGCCGCATTGACCCGCGGAAGCTCGAGCGGCTCGTGATCGTCATCCTGGGGCTCGTGGGGGCGATCACGATCCTCTACGCGCTCGCCCCCGGGCTCTTTCCCGCGATCTAGTTCGGCGGCGGAGCCAGCGTCGCCACGGCCGCGGCCCCGGAATGAGCCAGCGCCCCGAGCGCACGCAGCCGCTCGCTCCAGTCCTCCCAGGGCCCGGCCGCGGTGGGAAACGCCGCCGCAAGTTCGGGGCGGGTGTAGAGCGACTGCGCCCGCTCCTCCCGGCCGTGCAAAAGCTCCAGGGTGGAGAGTCTCAGGAGCGCCTCCGCGCGCAGATGCTCGAGCACGGGCGGACCCGCACGGTCGACCGCCGCGGACCAGTAGTCGCGCGCGGTCGCGACCTCGTCGGCGTACGCGGCCCGGCGCCCCTCGAGCAGCCACAGCCGGGCGACGGCCGGTGCCGGAGGACTGAGGTGGAGGAGTTCGCAGAGCTCGGTCGCCCGTTTGATCGCGCGCAGGCCCCGGGCGTCGGGGGGCCGGTCGAACAGGATCTCGGCGACGCCGAGCTCATGGTTGAGTTCGAGCGAGGGGAGGCGCATCCGCTGGAGGAGCGGGATCGCCCGCAGGTGGAGCGCGAGCGCGGCGTCCAGCTTCCCCTGGGTCTGCAAGAGGCGGCCGCGGAACTCGACGGCCATCTGTTCGAATTCGGGCCGCCGCAGGCCCGTGAACGAAAGCGCCGCGGAGCGAAGGAACCGGTCGGCGAGCTCCCGCTCCTCTTCGGTCCCGGTGCTCCGGGTGAATCCGATGGCCAGCAAGGCCAGCGCCTGCTGGGGGGCCGAGGGTCGGCGACGTGCGAGGTGTCCCGTGCGATGGGATTCCGTCCGGCCCTTGGGCACCCGACCCCGAAGGATCTCGTTCTCCGCAATGAGCACCTCGAACATCGCCTCCACGGGCACCGCTCCCGCTTCGTGGAGTCGCTCCACCGTATCGATCAAGGAGGTGAGGAGCGAGGGGCGGGGACCGACGGCCTGGAGGGCCGGCACCATGGGCTCCAGCCACTCTTCGAGCCGCGACGACGGGACATTCCCATGGAGCGCGAGCTCGAGGCCCTCGCGGAGCTCGCGCTCCGCATCCCCCGGCCGACCGGCGAAGAGTAGGCAGCGGGCCCGGAAGAGCCGAAGCTCGGCTTCGACCCCGGTGCGGTCCGCGACCGGAAGCGACCCCACGCACAGCAGCGCCCGGGCGAGCGCTGAATCCACCTCATCGAACGCGTAGAGGCGCTCGGCGAGCTCCGCGGACTCGAGGAGGTAGCGAAGCGCCACGGGTCCGGGGTCGGAGGCGTACTGGTGATCCGCGAGCTGACGGAGCAACGACAACGACGGTTCCGGATGCATGGCCTCCAGGGCCTCGGCGATCTCGCGGTGCATCCGACCGAGCTCGTCCCCCGGAATGAGCTCGGGGAGGAAGTTCAGCCAGGCAGGATGCGGGATCGTGACCTTGCCCGCATCCACCCGGACCAGGTGGTCCTCGGAGGCGGGGAGAAGGGCGTCGGCGAGCTCCTGGAATGTGAGCCGCGAGACGCGCGCCAGCTGGATCTCGCTCACCGCGCCGCCCATGAGCGCGGTCAGGAGGAGGATTCGCCGCGTGGGCGCCTTGAGGGCGTCCACCGCGACCTTGACCCGATTGGCCTCGCGGGGGTCGATGCGGGAGCCGACGGTGCGGACCCAGTCGACCTCGGGTCGGCCGATCAGCCGTTCTTCCCATGAGGCGAAGGAGGGGTCCGATGTATCGAGCACAAGCCCCAGGACGAGGGGCCGCAGACGCGCCCGGGCGGTGAGATAGAGGAGGAATGCCCGACTGGCGTCGTCGACGTAGGTCCCGTCTTCGAGCATGATCGCCACCCGCGCTGGCGTTCCCTCGGCGAAGCCCCGGCACAGCCCCTCCCAGTACTCGGCCTCGTCCAGTCGGGCCACGCCTCGGCTCCGAGCGGCGTAGGAGACGCCGAGCACCCGGCCGCGTTGCCGGTCGCCGCGGCCACGTCGACTGGTCGACGGCTCGGGCATCTCGAACGGGGTCTCCCCTCCGGGAGCTGCTTCTGCTCCGGAATCCGGGCCATCGCTGTCCGGGCGGGAGTCGGCGAGCGGGCGGAGCGCAGCGTACGGCGCATTCCGCTCGGAGTAGGCCCCCCTTAGCCGGTGCACGGTGACTCCCGTCGCCAGGAGCCGGTCGGTGAACCCTGCGAGGAGTCCGGACTTTCCGCTGGCCTCGGGCCCGGCGATGACAACCGTCCTGCCGCTCCCGTCCGCGACCCCTTGCAACGCCCGGAGGATCGCGGGCGGTAGACCGCCCCGTTCGGTCACGACGTCCCCGTGGGCACGACGGGGGACTTAATACGCTCGGAGAAGCCCCCGGGGGACTCGAAACGCCCCGACGCCCGGTGAGACATCCCGCCCCGCGATTGTTTAATCTAGGCGCCCTTGATGGCGCCGCCGTGCCCCGCAACTTCGGTCGGTCCCGTCGCGAGGTGTTGAAGCGGACCGTCGAACCGGTCGACGTGACCCGGGTCTCGGGTCTGGGCGGCCTCCTCACCGCGTTCCAGCGAACGTCGATCCAGGCGCGCAATCTCGGTCGGTGCCTCGAGGTGTGGGAGAACGCGCTCACCGACCGCAAGCGTCCCACGATCTTTCTGGGCCTCTCGGGGCCGCTGATCGCCGCGGGGCTCCGCAAGGTGCTCCGCGACCTGATCGACTGGGGCCTCGTGGATGTCGTGGTCTCCACCGGGGCGGTGCTCTACCAGGACATCTACCAGACCATCGGCGGCCGCCACTTCATGGGGACTCCCACCGCCGACGACGTGAAGCTGCGGGACCTCGCCATCGACCGCATCTACGATACCTACGTCGACGAGCTCAAGTTCGAGCAGACCGACCGGGCCATCGGAAAGCTGACGGATCAGTTCCCGGCCCGTCCCGCCTCGTCCCGCGAGTACCTCCAATTCCTGGGTTCCCGGTTCGACGACCCCGCCTCCATCGTCGCCACCGCCGCGCGACGGGGCGTTCCGGTGTTCTCTCCCGCGCTCATCGACAGCTCGATCGGGATTGGGCTCACCCTCCATTATCAGGCCCGACGCCGGGCCAAGGCCCGGTTCATGCTGGATGCCGTCCGCGACAACTTCGAGCTCGTCCAGATCCTGACGCACTCGCCCCGGACCGCCGTGATCTACATCGGGGGTGGGACCCCGAAGAACTGGATCAACGATGGGATCGTGATGGCGAACTACGCCTTCGGGCGTGAGGGCGAGGGCCACTACTACGCCCTCCAGGTCACGACGGACGTCCCGCACTGGGGAGGCCTCTCGGGGAGCACGCTCGACGAGGCGCAGTCATGGGGCAAGATCTCGCGCACCGCGACCCGGGCGATGGCCCACGTCGAGGCCTCGGTGGCGCTCCCCCTCCTCGCCGGAGCCCTCTGGGAGCGCCGGTCGGTCTGGAAGTCGCGTCCCCGCCTGCGTTTTGACTGGCGGGGCGACGAGGTCGAGATCGCGAAGGTCCGGGGTTCCGCAGCCCGCTCCTCGGGTTAAGGATATCCGCCCCGACCGGGTCGCCGGGACGTGGGCGCCCCGATTCCGCCCGGCCAGGTCATCACGCACGGCTGGCCCGTGCTCCACGCGGGCAGCGTGCCGATCGAGCTCACCCCCCAATCCTGGACGTTACGCCTGTCGGGCGAGGTCGAGTCCCCGACGACGCTGTCGTACGGCCAGCTCCTGGCGCTTCCCCAAAAGGACGTCACCGCCGACATTCACTGCGTGACGTCCTGGACGAAGCTCGGCACCCGGTGGCGCGGCGTTCCGTTCAAGGCGCTCGTGGACCAGGTGCGGCCGACCCCGCGTGCGAAGTACGTCGTTATGCAGTGTGAGCAAGGGTTCACCACGTCGCTCCCGATGGACGCGCTGCTCGACGATGATGTCCTGGTGGCGCACACCTTCGACGGAGCCCCGCTGGCGTCCGAACACGGTGGTCCGGTACGGATGCTCGTGCCGAAGCGCTATTTCTACAAGAGCGCGAAATGGCTCCGGGGGCTCGCGTGGGTCGGGGTGGACGAGCCCGGCTTCTGGGAGGTCCGCGGCTATTCCAACATCGCCGACCCGTGGCAGGAGACCCGCTACGATGTGGACGACGTCCGGCTGATCCACCGGATGCGAAAGGCGAATCTCTTTCGGCCCGTCGAACCTAAGAAATAGGGGGTCGGTCCATCTTACTTGAGCCCACCATGGCGCGACACGCCCGAGGAAGGTCCCGTGCTAGGGCACCGGTCGCGATTCGGCGCTTATAGGATTTCTTAGTTTGATACGCATCCACCCTCACTAATACGTGCCGTATATCCGTGCTTTCGTAACCTCCTAACCAAAATAGAACTAAATACCCCTTCGCCGCGAGCCCCCGTTGGAGGTGTCCGCGCGTATGTATCTGCCGGTTGTTCCGCCCGTCCCGCACGAGCAGCTGTAACCGTTTCACCCTCTGGAGGGGGGCGTAGCCCCCCTCCCGATCGACCCGTGACACCGTGCGGGGTCTCCCCCATGGCGAGGTCGATCGGAGGCTACGCCGTTGCTGTGACCCCGAGCTTTTCCCCGATTTCGGACTCGATCTTCTGCTTCCACCAGGTCATCCCCATGCGCTCCGCGAGGTCGCGGGCGAGCTGATACTGCACGCGGGCCTTGTCGAGATCCTTCAGCGTGACATACACCTCCGTCAGGTAGGCGTGCGCCAGCATGAGGGAATCTGAAGGGGGAAGTCGACTGAGGACGGCGACGGCGCGCTCTCCGTGGTTGCGCGCGTCCTCAAGGAACCCCTGCCGGTGCTCCCCCGCGCACAGCACCGCGAGCGTGTGGCCGAGCACGGTGTCGTTCCCCAGGCGCTCCGCAAGCGCGCTCGCCTGGCGCGCGTAGGTGATCGCCTCGTTCCACCGTTCCCCCTCCACCGCCATGGCGCTGAGACCGCTCAGGGTGTAGGTGAGCTGGCTGAGGTAGCCCAGCGCCTCGGCCTCGGACCGGATGAGTCGCATCTCCGTCTCGGCCCGCTCCTTCTGACCGGTCTCGGCGAACGCCCGGGCGCGGACCAGGAGGAGGTTGAACACGATATCGAGCCGTCCGGACTGGCGCGCGTCGGTCAATCCCTGCGCGACCACGTCGAGCGCAGCCTCCCGGTCGCCCCCGAGGGAGGCCAACCGGGACCAAGCCGCGACCCCTTCCAAGGCCAGGTCGGGGACCCGCGCGCGCTTCGCGAGCTCGAACGCGTGCTGGAACTGGGTCTGGGCCCGCGGAAGGTCGCCTCGGACCTCGAGGATCCGCGCCTCGCTCAGCAGCGCGAGGAGCTGCAGCCGACGCGTGGTGAGTCCTTTCGTGCGGGCCTCCGCCATCGCCCGCTCCCCCTCCTCGGGCTGGCGAAGGCGGGCGTAAAGCTCCACAATGAGCATGAGGCACTCCGCCTGGGTTCTCGAGTCCCCCTCGGAGTCCTCCACGGCTCGGCGCAGGGAGGCCACGGCCTCGGCGTAGTCCGAGTGGAGACGCAGTACGGCCGCTTCGACGCGGAACGCTCGGACGCGACCCGCGCCCTGAGGCAGCGCGACGGTGAGGTGGCGGAGCGCCGCCCGGAGGGCGTCCGAATAGCCGAGGGACAGGAGCGTCCGCTCGTGGCGTGTGAGGAGCTGGGTCGCGAACCTCCAGGACTCGCCGTCCACGAGGTGCAGGAACCGCTCCCGCACCGCTTCGGGCCGGTGGCTCCGCCCGTAGTAGCCGGCGAGTCGCAGGTGGGCCGCGCGCTCCTCGGAAGGGACGACCTTCGAGAGCAGCGCGGACCGAACAACGTGGAGGAGCTCGAGCCGGCCCTGGAGCGAGCCTTGGAGCACTCCGGACCGGACGAACCGGTCCAGTCGCTCCGCTTCGAGCCCGCCGGTTTCGAGGACCACGCTCGCCGGCAGTGGTTCGTTCGCCAGCGCCACCGGGAGGAGCCCGACCATCTCCGGCCGGCTCAGGCGGGCCACGATCGCTGCCGGGAGAAGGTGCGCGGTCGCCTCGACGTCCGGAGCGCCGACGGCCAGCTGGAGGAAGAGGGGGCTCCCCAGGCTCGACTGAAACACGCTTTCAAACCGGTCCGCGAGCCCGCCCCGCCGGTCGGTGAGCTCGTGGGCCGCCTGGCGGTCCAATCCGCCGAGCGTCAGGTGATGGGTTTGGGCGAGGGCGGGAGTGAAGAACGGGTGGTCCTGCCCGACCAGGATCAGGAGATGCTCCGATGGCTCCCGGTGGAGCCCGTCGACCAGCTCCTGGATGAAGCGACGCATGTCCGGTCCCGCCGCCTGGACGTCGTCGATGACGGCGAGGAGGGAGCGGCCTCCCAGCGCCCGGAGGGCGAGGTCCGCGACCTCGCGCCCCACGGGCTGTCGGGGGAGCTGCGCATAGTAGGCCAGCTGCTGGGCCCCGACGGGCGCTAGCGCCCGCGCGAGGGCACTGGCGAAGTGCCGGGGGGTGCTGCCGCTCCGGACCGAGAACCAGAACGGTAGCCGGCCGGCCTTCAGGCGGCGGATGTGCCGGCTGATGAGGGCGGTCTTCCCCATCCCGGGTGGCCCCTCCACGAACAGCACCCCCCCGTTCTGGGAGGACTCCCAGAGCTCCTCGAGCTCTCCGCGCCGGCCAAAGAACGGGTTGGGAGGTGGAGGAATCGCCCCAGAGAGGAGAGGCACGTCCTTCGTCTCCCGGCGGAGATGGGTCTTCCCGTCGTCGGTAAGCCAGTAGACGATCTGCTTTCGGAGGCCGCCGCGGACGTTCCCCCGGCGGGCCTTGAGCATCCCCTTGGTGACGAGATCGGACAGGGGGCGGGACATCGAGCAGGGGTGGTAGCCGAGCGCCTTCGCGAGCTCCCGCTGGCTGATCCCAAAGCCGCCCTCCTCGATGGGCGCGTGGGTCTCGATGTAGTCGAGGATTTCGGCGGGAAGATAGCTCACGACGGGCACGGCAGAGGAGAATGCGACCTCCCCCTACTTAGAGTTATTTTGTACAAAATAGCAACCGAGGTTTAAGTACGAAAGTAACCCCATTCCCACTTAGTTATGGCACGCGCGGCGGAGAGCGGGGCGTATCTGGGAGGCATCAGCACGATGCTCGCCCAGGTGGACGTCTGCCCGTCGTGCGGTCGGATCCACCCCGATTCCCGCCTCGGCTCGCTCCTCCCGAAGTCGAAGGAGTGCCCGCTTGTGGTCTTCGGGTCGATGCCCACGATGACGGAGCCCCGCAAGGAGCGGGGGGGTCCGCGCCCCCTGTCGGTCGAGATCCTGGCGGAGAGCGCCCCGGTCGTCCCACCCCTTCCCCAGCCCTCTTCCCTTTCGGCCCGCAAGCCCACGGGACTCACGGTCCCCTGGCCGATGCCTTCGCACCTGGAGGACTTCCTGTGATGCTCACCGAGTCGGCCACCCTGGACGCCGCTCCTCGCTCGCGCCGCCCGACTCCCCCGGGCGCCGCGCCCGGCGGCTTCCTGTTCGGCATCGCTTCTCCGATCATCCCGGCCCTGGAGAACCAGTGGCCGTCCTGGCTCGCCCCGATCGGGGGCGGCTGGAAGCCCGAACACCCCCGCAGCGGATCCATCCCCCGCAGGAGTCTCTGAATCCCCATGTCGCTGGTAGGTCTCTAATCCCCTCAAATCACGATGTCTGACGCCCCCGCGGGCTTTACCCGGAGGTCCGCGGGGGCAGTGTTTTCTCCATTTTGAGGGAAGGAAGCGTTCCCCCTCCCCCCACGCTCGGTCGGATGCGGTTCGTGCGCAAAGGAAAGATACTCCTTCAGGGGTCGTCCGACGGGTTTACCGTCATGGCGGAGGCGAAGTGCGGCAACTGCGGGGGCCCCCTCGAGTCGGGGTTTGTCACGACGACCAACGGGTCCGGGCTCTTCTGGGCGCAGGAGGCCTCCGACACCCGGCTTCGCCCCAAGGGCCTCGAGGTCCTGGTGCCGACCGGGTTCATGGGGACCTACTCGGCCAACGCCCCGGCGACCCGCTGCCGCGCCTGCGGCACGATCACCCTGAAGCTCGGAAAGTAGCCTTACTCTGCGCCGGCGACCGAGAGCCCGTCGACCCACAGGGAAGGGGTCTCGAGGCTCCCGGAGCGCTGGGAGAGGCCTCCTACGGCCTTCACGGAGGCGAGCAGCGAGGGTTCACCGGGAGGGCCGAAGACCACTCCCCCCACGGTGCCGCCCCGCAGGGCCTCCCCCTTCTTTCCGTGATGGATCCGGTAGGCGATGCGGACCTCGCCGCCGAAGGCTCCCGAGATCGCGTCGGGGAAGGCGTAGCCGAGCTGGTCCAGGTAGATCCCCTCGCCGGCCGCCTCCATCAGCTCGGCCTCCGAACCGCCGTCGCCTGAGGCGACGACCAGGTTGGTCGCGCTCGGCCCCGGGGAGATCTCGAAATGGGCCCACGGCTGGAAGATCGCGCTGTCCCGCCGCCCGTTACCGGTGAGGCTCTTTCCGAACGCGGAGGCGTGCAGCAGGTCGTACATCGTGGAAGCAACGACCCCCTTTTCGACCAGCGCCTTTCGAGACTGCGGAACCCCTTCGTCATCGAAGGGCGCCGAGCCGAGGCCGAGGGGCAGGAGTCCGTCGTCGTGGATCGTCACGAGGGGATTCCCGATGGCCGTACCCGGAGCGGGAGCCATCTTCCGAAGCTCGGCAGCGCCCCCCAGACGGAACCCGACGATCGCGGGCAGAACGTCGGAGAGCACCGTCGGTGGGACGACCACGTTCTTCACCCCGGACGGGGTCGGGGCGGCGGAGCGGACATCCCGGGCGCGGGTGCACCAGGCATCCACATCGTTCGCCAATCCGCGCGACGAGACCGTCCGCGCGCGTCGGTTGACCCAGTACTCTCCCGGCGGGGCCCCTTCGGGCCCTCCGAACGATTTCACAGCGATCTCGAAGTCGACGAAGGTGTGCCTCCAGTGGTGGTGGATCCCCTCCGAGTTCGTGAGCGTGGCCTCGGTGAGGGTGGCCCGCAGCGACCCGAAGCTCGGCACCTCCCCGGCTCGGCCCTCGAACGCGGTCTGGAGCTCGTGGACAAAACCCCGCATGGTCTCGAGGGGACGCTCCCAGAGCGGCCGGTCCACGGTCTCCACCTTCGCCCCCGGCCCCGAGATCGCCGTGGAGGGCAGCTCGACCCGGCGGGCCGGAAACGTGGAGAACTTGGAGGTCGCCTCTGCGTCCTGGGCGCGCTGGTCGATCCGGGCATCCGAGAGGTCGGTCGCCGCGGCGAACCCGGTCCCCGTCGCGTCGCCCCGCGGACGCAAGAGTCGAAGTCCGTAGCCTTCGAGCTGGATCGGCCCCCGCTCCATCTCGACCCGGTTGCCGGCGAGGTGCAGCTCGAAGCGCTGGATCTTCTCCCCGAAGACCTCCCAGGGGGGCTCCACGCGGCCTTTGAGCCGCTCGCCGACCCGGAAGGCGGTGAACGCCGTTTCGGCGCTCATGCCGGCCCCACGACGGCCTCGCTGAGGAGATACGACCCACCGGTCCCCGCGGGGAGAAGGTCGGTGTGCCCCTTCCCGCAGTAGCCCGGACTCATCTCGAAGTCCGCGGCGCGGCTCACGCCACGGATCGTCTTCAGGAAGTCGAGGACCTTTCCCGAGAGGGCGAGCGAGGAGAGGAGCTCCCCGGCCTCCCCGTGATGGATCCGCCGGGCCTTCTTCACCTTGATCTGCATGTTCCCTCCGAGCGGGTCCTCGATGCCGCTCGTGCAATCCTGGAGGAGGACGCCCTCCTTCGCCTCGCGGATCATCTCCTCCTTGGTCCAGTCCCCGGGCTCGACGAAGGTGTTCGTCATCCGGACGAAGGGGCGGCTCAGGAAGTCCGCCCGGCGGGTGTTCCCCGTCGGACGGCGACCCATGGCCGCGGCCGACTCGCGGTCGTGGAGGACCTCCACGAACCGGCCATGGTCGATGAGCACGGTCCTCTGCGACGGATGGCCCTCGTCGTCGAAGTAGATGGTTCCCCAAGCCCCGGAGTAGGACCCGTCGTCCACGAGGGTCAGGCTCTCAGGACCGACGTGCTGCCCGAGAAGGGGTTTCAAGTAGGATCGGTCCCGCAACAGCTGGTCGGCTTCGGTCCCATGCCCGAACGACTCGTGGGCGAACGTCCCGGCGGTGCTGGGGTCGAGGACCACCGTGACGCGGCCGGTGGGCGCGGAGGGGGCCGTGAGGAGCGCCTTCGACTCCCGGGCGGTCTCGAGCACGCTCGCCTCGGTGAACTGGTCGAACAACTCGGCGCCGCCGACCTCGCCGTGGTTGAGAAAGTCGTACTCGACCTTCCCTCCCTCGATCGCCACGGGGGCCACGCTCCCCCGGGCCCGGACGACCCGCTGGTAGCGCCGGGCGCCCGAGGTCGAGAGGAAGAGCCGTTCATCGACGCTGTGGCCGATGGAAACGATGGCGTTCCCGATCCCCTCGATGGAGGTGGCCCAGCCGAAGAGGGTCCGGGCGAGCTCGATGCGGCGCTCGAGGGTGAACTCCTTGATCGGCCGCTTCTCCGCCGTCTCCCGCTGGAGGGAGCCCGTCGGCGACTCCCCCGGGGGACCCTGGGCGGAGGTCTCGCCCGTCAGCCGGCGCAGGAGGGACTCGGTCGCGTCCTGGATCGACCGGGCGCCGAACCCGCTCACCGCGACCTCCTTCCATTCCGAACCCGCCCACGCGCGCAAAACGACGCCGTCGAGCTGCGGGGCCGGCTCGGGCAGCGTGGCCCGGCGGTCGTGGCGGAGCCCGTGGCCGTCCGTCGACTGGGCCATCGCCTCCGCGTACGGGGACTTGGGCTCCAGCCGGTGCAGGGCCTTCGCCAGGTCATCTTCCGAGGCGCGAAGGGGGTTCATCGGGGGTCGGGAGCGTCGGGGGTTCAATAGTGGTTTGCCCCGCGAGCGCGGGGGAGGGCCCCGAGGATGGTCTGGACCGCGGGCCGCACGGGCTGGAGGGAAGCGAGCTGCGGGACCCGCCGAGCCCGTCCCGGGCGTTCACCCTCCCGATTCAGCCAGACCGCGCCCAGTCCCGCTGCCAGCGCCCCCGCGACATCCGCGGACCACGAGTCTCCGACCATCGTCGCTCGCGAGGGGACCGACCCCGCCCGCTCGACGGCGGCGCGAAAGCAGCGGGGATCCGGCTTCGCCCACGGGAGCTCCTCGCTGGTCAGGACGAAGTCCAAGTACGGGCCGAGCCCGAACGTGGCCACCTTCTCCGCCTGTTCGAGCCGTCGGTTGTTGCTCAACACCCCGACCGACGCTTCTCGGCGGACGGCACGTAGCACCCCCAGCGCACCCGGGAGTAGGCGGGGGGCGCGGCGGTACTCGGCCTGGTAGGTCGCGACGACCCGTTGGAGCTGCGTCGCGCCCGGCGATTCCCCGACCGACTCGAAGACCGCCGCGAAACGGCGGAGGCGGGCCGCCTCGGCCGAGATGCGCCCCCGAACGACCGCGGCATGGACCCGCTCGAGGTGGAGCTGATAGAGGGCCGCAAGCTCGCGGGCGCGGCGTCGGGCGAGGGCCGGATACGACTGCCGGAGCGACCGGAACGCTCCCAGGACCGCCCCGGTGTGGTCGACCAGCGTGTCGTCGAGGTCGAACAGCACTACCCGCGGAGGGACGGCCGCTCCTTTCCCGGTCGACCGCCGAGCCATGCGGGGACGACCAGCGCCGGATGATAATTCCGTGCCGCCCGGTGCTGGTCGGCTCCGGCGAAGAGGGCTACCCCTTCTTCTCGTAGAACGCGCGCACGGTCTCGATGACGTAGTGCACGTCGTCCTCGGTCATCGCGTTCCCGATCGGGAGGGAGAGCGCGCGGTCGAACGTGGCGTCCGCGACCGGGCAGGGAACGTCGCCGAACCGGGCCCGGAAGTACGGCTGGCGGTTGATGGGGGGCCACGGGATGCGGGTGTCGACCCCGTGGGCGTTGAGATGCTGGTTCAGCTTGTCCCGCTCCTCCTTGGTCTTCGCGAGCACCATGAAGATCATCCAGGTCGGGCGGGTCGCGTACGACGGGACCTTCTGGAACGTGAGCCAGCGGCCCAGGGCACCCATGTAGAGCTTCGCGATCTTGTCGCGGAGCGCGATGTAGTGGTCCGCCTTCTTGAGCTGGGCGAGGCCGATCGCCGATTGGATGTCGGTCGGGCGGAAGTTGAGGCCGAGCTCGACGTGGACGTACTTCTCCTTCCCTTCCCCGTGGCTGCGGACGAGCCGCAGCTTCTCGACCAGGTCGTCCCGGTTCGTCTGGATCGCGCCGCCCTCGACGGTCGTGACCTGCTTCGCGATATGGAAGCTGAAGATCGTCACGTGGTCGAAGTTCCCGAGGCGCGTCGACTTGTAGACCCCCGCGAACGCCTCGGCGGCGTCCTCGAGGAGGAGGAGGTGGTGCTTCGCCGCCACAGCGCGGATGGCGTCGATGTCGCAGGGGAGACCGGCCACGTCGACGAAGAGGAGCGCCTTCGCCTTTGGGTGCCCCTGGAGAGCCGCCTCGATCTGGGCGGGCCCGACGTTGAACGTGTCGGGCTCGCAGTCGACCAGAATAGGCTTCGCTCCGAGCGCGATGACGCTCGACGCCGTGGCCACGAAGGTGTACGTCGGGACCAGGACCTCATCGCCCGGACCGATCCCGAGGGTCATGAGGGCGGTCGTGAGGGCGCTCGTCCCGTTGTTGACGACGATGCTGTGCTTCGCTCCCGTGTACGCGGAGAGCTCCTTTTCGAACTGCTTGGTCTTCGGTCCCATCCCGAGCCAGCCGGTCTCGAGCGTCTCGAGTACCGCCTTCTTCTCATCCGCGCCGATGTCGGGGACCGACCAGAAGACCTTGCGTTCCGTCGCCATTCTCTCTTCCTTGAGTTTATCCCGGGTCCGGTTCCCCGCCGAGGGAGAACCGGGGCTGGGCAGCGCGGGGGGACCCGGTCGTTAGATAATGCTTTCCCTTCGTGTCAACGCCCCACAACCCCCAAGATTGCCGGAGGGAAGTCGGGCGGGTGTCCGGGGACCTTTCCGGTGTTCCGGCGCCCGGCTAAGGCGCCGCCGGAGGTTCCGGGCCCGGTTCGGTCTCCGCCGAGAGGTCGCCGGAGATGTCGGTGGGGCCCGTCTCGTCCACCGGCCGAGCCGGCGCCGGCCGGGGCGGGCGACGCAGCAGCACGTAGGCGAGGGCTCCGATGACCACGATGACGAGGATGAGCCCGATCACGATCCAGAGCAGCCCGCCCGAGAGTCCCGTCGAACTCCCCGCGGGGCCGGAGGGAACGGCGTTGACGACCACGACGGTCGAGGCGTTGGCGTGCTCGGAAAGCCCGTCCGACACCTCGACGGAGACATTGAAACTGCCGGCTCCGGAGGGAACGCAGACTACGGTCGCGGCTTGCGCCCCAGAGCATCCGGTCGGGAGACCCGACCAGACGTAGGAAAGCGAGCCGTACCCCGCGAGCGCCGTGGCCGTCAGAGTGACCGACCCTCCGACGGTGAGCGTCGAGACGTTGGCAGCGACGGTGGCGCTGAGCGGATTGACCACCGTGACGGTCGTCGAATTGGTGGCGACCTCACCGAGACCATCCGTGACCGTGACGGCGGCGTCGTAGGTCCCTGCGGCCGTGTAGGTGTGGCTCACCGACCCCCCGACCCCGGTGGCACTGTCGCCGAAGTTCCAGGCGAAGTGGTAGGGGCCGGCCCCCCCCACCACGGTGGGGGTGAAGGGGATGGTGATCGGCGCGACGTGGACCGTCGCCGGGTTCGCGTGGACGGCGAGCGGCTGCACCACCTGGACGAGTACGGACGCGGTGGTGCTCTCGTTGATGGCGTCCCCTACGGTCACCACGGCGGTGTAGTTTCCGGCCGAGGCGTAGGTGTGCGAGGGGGCGGCCCCGCTCCCCGACGAACCGTCGCCAAACGCCCAGGAATAAGTGAAGGGCGCGACTCCGCCGGACGAGGTTCCCGTAAAGGTGACCGGGAGCGGCTCGACGCCGAGATTCGGCCCCGCGCTCGCCTGCGCGCTGAGGGCGTTCACGACGGAGACGCCGGTGCGCTGCGTCGCTTGGTAGCCATATCCGTCGGTGATGTTGAGGATCACCCCGTAGGTTCCGGTGGCGGTGTAGGTGTGCGAGACCGCTGCCCCGCTTCCCGTCGACCCGTCCCCGAAGGTCCAGGCGAAGGTGTAGGGTGCCGCTCCCCCCACGGGGGTCGCGGCGAAGGTCACGGAAAGGGGAGCCACGCCTACCGTAGGGGTCAGAGACACCGAGCCGTTCACGGTCGCGGCGACGTTGACCGTCGAGTTGTAGAGAAGGCAGTCGCCGGCGGCGTCCGTCGCGGTGAGGACGACCGCGTACGTGCCGCTGCTGGCAAAGACGTGAGACCCGTTCGCGACCAGGAGCTGACCCCCGTCCGAGAAGTTCCAGACGTAGCGGTACGGGGTGAATCCGCCCTGTGCGGTGGCATTCACGGTCACACGGGCCGGAGCCTCGCCCTGGGTCGGGGCGGAGGAGGCGGTCAGGCTGTACGTCGGACCGACCGTGATCGAGATCGAGCGGTTGACCGAGCGCCCTTGGGAGTCGGTGACGGTGTAGTTCACCACGTGGACGCCGAGGGTGGTGTAGACGTGACTCACATTCTGCGAGGTCGCGTCGGGGCTCCCGTCCCCCAGTTGCCAGCGGAAGGTGTACGGGCCCACCCCGCCGCTGCGCAAGGAGTTGAGCTGGAGGTGGAGGGGGGTCGCCCCGATCGTCCGGTTCGGCTGGAGCGTTACCGCGAGAGGGCCAATCGGGAAGGAGTACCCCCAGTTGACGTACCCGTTCCGCGGCGTCGGATGGAGACGGTTCCCACCAAAGAGCACCGAGACCTTCTGGATCGGGTCGTAGGAGAGCGTCGCGCAGCAGGCGGTGCCTTCACTGCTCGTCAGCAGGCTCGTAACGTTGGCCCACGTACCGTTCGCATACTCCCAAGTGAGGGGGAGCTGCGCGTGGCCGGTGGTGACGCATCCGCCGACGTAGACCAGCTTACCCTGAACGGCGTCGTAGGTGAGAGTGCCGCCGGGGATCGGGCTACTTGTGTTGAGGAGCTTCGTCCAGACCCCGCCGGAGAACAGCCAGGTCTGGTTGAGCGGAGCGCAGATCGAATCCGGCCGCATGATTCCCGTCGCGATCACGCCGCCCGCCGACGGGTCGTATGCCATGGCCGACGCCTGTCCGGCCCCGGCGCCGGAGGTCGCGGTGATGTTCGTCCAGACGCCGCCCACATAGGTCCATGTGTCGTGGAACGGGGAGATCGTCCCGTTGGCGAAGTTGACGTCCCCCCCCGAGAACAGGATCGTCTCGTTGAGCGGGGGGTCGTACGCCAGGGGGGCGAACCCGCGCGCCGGCGGGGCCAAGGAAGGGCTCAGCAGGGACCACCCCGTGGGATCGAGCGCCCAGGTGTCGTTGAGGAATCGCGGGGCGACCGTGGCGTTCCCGCCCAGCCGGCCACCGAAGAGGAGGAGGTAACCGTCTTTCGCGTCCCACGTGAGGCTCGCCGCCCAGCGCGCGGATGGGGCCCCGGTCAGCTGGGCCGTAAGGTTCGTCCACGTCCCATTCGAGAAGAGCCAGGTGTCGTTGTACGCCGGTGAGGGCGAAGTGCGTGAGGAGTTGTTGAGCCCGCCGAACACCACAATCCCGCCGAACTGCGGGTCGAAGGCCGAGGAGGCGTACATGCGCGGCGCCGGGGAGCCGCTCAGGCGGGGGGTCGTGATGTTGACCCAGCCTCCCGCGGAGCCACTCGCGGGATGGGGCACCCCTCCCGCCCCGGTCGACGGGAGGAAGGACGGGAGCGAAGCAGAGGCCCCGTCCCTCGGCGGGGGAGAGGCCGTGGCGGGAGGAGTCACGCCGCTCCACCCGAGGTTGGGTACGAGAAGAACGAAAGCCGCCACTACGATCGCGATCGCCTGAAGCCCGGTCCCTGCCCGCATCATCGATACTGGTGAGCCCGGCCTCTCGACCCGGTCGATTCCGTGCTCGGGCCGTGCCGACTATTCCCCCCTTTTAAAGGTTCGCTGTCCCGCACCTCGTCCCGCCCGTGAGAAGCCGCTCTTCGACGTGAGCTTCCCCCGAGGGTTGAGACAAAGATAGAAACAGGAGAACGCGACGTCTCACTGACCCCTCCCCGCCGGCGCGGCCGAGACTACGTATATATACGTATGCGGGAGAACCTTACTCATTCGCCATGTCGTATCATCTTCCTCACTTAGTGGGCGGGGCCATTTCCGCGCACCCGGCCTGGGTGGCGCTCGCCGTTCTGCTGCCGCTCGCCGTCTCCGGCACCCTCGGCGCCGCGGTGGGCCCCACCTCGGTCTCCCCCGGGCTCGGATTGACCCTGGTCCGTGCGGTCAACGGGACCCTGCAGAGCGGCTCGTACGTCGGGACCCACCTCGCCGGTCCGTTCTTCGATATCGTCTTCACGGACGTCTCCACCCCGACCAGCTCGCTCCTCCACTTCGGGAGCTATCTCAATTCGACCCCGATCGGCGTCATGCGATTCGGGGGGTCTGGCGAGGGGTACGACCCGACGGCGCAAGTGAACTACGAGCCGCCGAGCTCCGGCACGGGACGCTACGTGGCGAGCCACGAGCAGCTCTGGAACCTGACCTGGTTCAAGAGCTGGTGTCTCTCTCGGACACCGCACTGTTCCTGGCTCACCTACCTGCCGGGCGAGGAGAATGATACTCGGGCGGCCGTCCACTTCGCCCGCTGGTACCATCAAGTCCTGGGGTTCGCCCCGACGTTCTGGGAGTTCGGCAACGAACCCTCCCAGTGGACGCACTTCGGGAAGAACCTGACCAACTGGAGCACCACGGACGCGCTCCCCCCGTCGGCCCTCGGCTACGCCACCATGGCGCGCAGCTACATCGCGGCGGTCTCCGCCCTCTACCCCAAGGATCAGTTCCTCGGGCTCGAGGCCGCCTGCGCCTGCAATGCCCCGATGACGAGCTCGACGGCGCAGCTCAACGCTCACCACCTCTCCGCGATGGCCTACCATAGCTACCCCAGCTCCTCGACCTCATCGATCCACCTCTCGGCCTTCTACGCGCTGCTCACCTCGACCGGGGGGATCCCCTCGTCCTCGGCACGGTATCGATCCGCCGTCGCCGCGAGCTGTTCGGCGTGCACCAATCTCCCCGTGGAGCTGGGTGAGTACCAGGCCGGCCCGTTCAACGCCTTCAGTCCGTTCGCCGCGACCTACGCGGGGGCTCCGTTCATGGCCGCGAGCATCATCCAGGCCCTGCAAGCGAACCTCTCCGCCCTGACGGTGTACAACCTCGACAGCCTGTTCGACGCCGCCAGTTCCACGCCGACCTTTGAAGGGCTCCTCTACCAGCGGATCCTGGCCAATCTCACGATGGGGAACGACTACCTGGCGCCCGTGAAGGTCTCGGGCCTACCCGGGCTGTACACTCTCCTGATCAAGAACGGCACTCGGGAGGCGTTGATGGTGGTGAACACCAACCTCGTGACCGCGCTCAACCTGCATGTGGCTTCGATCTACCCGAGCGGGGTCAAGGGAGAGGTCTGGTCGTGGAGCAGCGGGGCGGGGACTCCGACCCACCAAGCCGTCCAGTCCCTGCCCAGTTCCTACAGCGTCGGACCCCAGGGGATCCTCCTCGTGGCCAACTACTGAGCCCGCTGAGTCCCGGCTCATTTTTGAGCCCTTCCGGCCGGCAATGGACAAGGGTAGATTACCGCCGCCGAGGGCCGTCGCCCCATACCCATCGCCGCCGGAAAGCGCGATGGACGTTGGGCAGGGATTCTTGAGGGGCGCGCTCGGTGGGGGCGATCCGCGACGCGAGATCGGCCACCGATCGAGGGGTTCGGGTGCGAACACTAGGCCAATAAGGAGTAAGGCGTAGTCTCAGGGACCGCCGGTCGCGCGGAGTTGACCGAATACGTATATATCCGCATACGCAAAAGACAGTTCGAGTGACCTTGTCGCTCCCTTTTCGTTACGTCGTGGACCGCCGCGCGACCGTTAGCCCGGCCGCCGTCTTCTTCTTTCTCGTCGTGCCCCTGGGCGTCTCGGGCATCCTCGGCTGGAACGGGAGCCTGACGGTCCCCAGCGGGGCCATCGGGAATCTTTCCTTCCCGAGCGTGAACGGGACCCTTCAGAACGCGTCGTACGTCGGGACCCACCAGGCGAATCGATTCTACGAGGTCGTCCTGAGCGATGTGCTGACGCCGACGAAGGTGCTGGCCAGTCTCGGCGCGTACCTCAACTCGACCCCGGTCGGGCTCGTGCGGTTCGGCGGCACGGGCGATGGCTACGATCCCACCACCCAGGTCAACTACGTGGCGCCCACGACCGGGGTGGGCGCGTATGTCGCCACTTCGCAGCTCCTGTGGAACCTGACCTGGTTCAAGAGCTGGTGTCTCTCGACGACGCCGCACTGCGACTGGTTAAGCTACCTCCCGGGCGAGGAGAACGACACCCGGGCCGCGGTCCACTACGCACGGTGGTACCACCAGGTGCTCGGGCTCGCGCCCACCATCTGGGAGTTCGGCAATGAGCCGACGCAGTGGTCCCACTACGGGAAGAACATGAGCAACTGGAGCACCGCGGATGCGCTCCAGCCGACCTCGACCGCGTACTCGACGATGGTGCACAACTACATCCATGCCGTCGCCGCCCTCTATCCCAACGACCAGTTCATGGGCCTCGAGGCGGCGTGCGCCTGCAACCGGCTCATGGCCGCTTCGACGGCCCAGGTGGACGGCGCCCGGGTGATCGGCATGGCGTATCACAGCTACCCGAGCTCCCCGACCTCAGGGACCGTGCTCTCCGCGTTCTATGCGCTCCTCAACTCGAGCGGCAGCATCCCCTTCACCTCCGCCCGCTACCGCACGAACGTCCTCAGCAACTGCCCCACCTGCGCGGGTCTCCCCGTCGAGCTCGGAGAATACCAGGCGGGACCGTTCTCGTCGTTCAGCCCGTTCATCGGGACGTACGCGGGGGCGCCCTTCTACGCGGCGAGCATCATCCAGGCGATGGACGCCAACCTCTCCGCGATCACGGTCTACAACTCGAACAATCTGTTCAACGTCTCCACGCTCCAGCCGAGCTTCGAGGGCCTTCTCTACCAGCGGATGCTGAACAACATGACCATGGGGGACTCCTACAGCCTGACCGTCAAGGGCCTGGGGGTCAGCGGCGTCTACGCGCTGCTCATCAAGAACGGCACGCGGGAGGCGCTCCTGGTCGTGAACACGAACCTCCTCTTGGGCCTCGATCTCCACGTCGGTACGCTGTTCCCCACCGGGGTCGCGGGCGAGACCTGGTCCTGGAATCCCGTCGCCCCGGCGCCCACCCAGGTGACGCTGACGTCGCTGCGGTCCGCCTACTTCATCGCCCCCCAGGGAATCCTGCTCGTCGCGAATTACTGAGCCACCCCGGCTGACTCGCGGGCGGGCGAGTGGCACCGGCCGGGGGAAACAGTACTTTACCCCGTAGTTCCTCGTCGCGAGCGCGCCGCCGGGGCCGGGACGCCTGGCGCAGGACGGATGGGGGTCGCCGACGATGCAGGAGCTCGCGAGGAAAGCCTTGCCGGA
>DASRSW010000056.1:0-7169 GCA_035656275.1 Thermoplasmata archaeon | reverse complement strand
GGGACTGGCGGCGCCTGATCCGCGAGTTCCCCGGCCCCGTCGTCCATCTCACGATGTACGGTGAACCTTTCGAGGCCGTCGCTCCCCGCCTCTCGGGAGAGGCCCCGCTCCTCGTCGTCGTCGGCGGGGCGAAGGTGCCCCCCGACCTCTACCGGCTCGCCACCCACAATGTGGCCGTGGGCCACCAGCCCCACAGCGAGGTGGCGGCCCTCGCCATCGTGCTGGAGCGGCTGAACGGGCTCCCCCGGCCCGGGGCATGGGACGGCGCGAGCCACGAGATCGTTCCCCAGGCCCGGGGGAAGTTGGTCCGGCCCGCCCCCCGGAGGTCGTCGGCGTCATGAGTGACGCGATACCGCTCGCCCCGTTCCCGCTGTCGGCCCGCGCCCCGGGGAAGTGCATTCTGTTCGGGGAGCACGCGGTGGTCCGCGGGGAGCCGGAGCTCGTGCTGGCGATCGACCTCCATCTGCAGGTCGGGATCCGATCGGCTCCGGAGTACCGCCTCAATGGCCAGGTCGACGCCGCCCACGATCACGCGTACCTCCAGGCGGCGCGGGCGCGTCTCTGGGATGACGCCTACGGGCCGTTCAACGTCGAAATCGTCTCCCGAATCCCCAAGGCCGCGGGGTTGGGGTCGTCGGCCGCGTTCTCGTCCGCCCTCGCGGCGGGGCTCTGCGCAGCGCGCGGCGGGGTCGAACGCTCCATGCTGGCCGAACACAGTTTCACGATCGAACGAACCGCCCAGGGCGTCGGGAGTCCGGGCGACACCTCGGCGGTCGTCGGCGGCGGGTACGTCGCCATCAACTCGGGAGGGGGCGCGCTCCTCTGGGAGCTTTCCGACGGCACGACGACCTGGAAGGTACGGCGGGTCGCCGACCCCGGGTGGCTCTGGCTCGTCGCGTACTCGGGGGTCCCGCGAAGCACGGCCGACGCCGTCCGCGCCGTCGAGCGGCGCCTCCAAGCGGCGGATGGACCGAAGCTCCTCGAGCGATTTCGGGAGGTCGCGACGCTCGGCATCGAGGCGGTCGCCCGCGAGGACCGCGCCGCCGTCGGACCCCTCCTCGACCAGAATCACGAGCTCCTCCGCGAGGTCGGCGTGTCGCATCCGCGCCTCGAAGAGATCATCGACGCCCTGCGCCCGGTCGCGGAGGGGGCCAAGCTCACCGGTGCGGGCGCGGGCGGGTCGGTGGTCGCGCTGGTTCGCCCGGGGCGCGAAGCGGACGCCACGCGCCGCGTGCAGAAGGCCGGTGGGGTGGCCTACGTCGTGCGGGCGCACGCGGGGGGCGCTGCCCTCGTCCCCTCGGGGCCATAGCCTAGCGTCGCGCCACGATCCGGACGACCGTTCCGGCCGAGAGCGGATGGTCCGCGGACAGGGCGCGGTGGGTCCGTCCGTCGATCGCGCGGATGAAATTCTCGCCGAGTTCGGAGTGGACCCGATAGGCGACCGCCCGCGCCGGGGTCTCGGCCGGGACCAGGAACGCGTCGGGAAGGATGCGTTCCTTCGAATCGGTCCAGTGGGTCTCGTCCTCGACCGGAAAGACGACGATGTAGCGGAGCCGCTCGAAGACCATCGACTCGAGGGCGGCCTGGACCCCCGTCGACCCCCACCGGGCCAGGATCTGGTGGATCTCGTCCAGCGCGTGCCGTTGGCCCATCGTGAGCCGCGCGGCATCGACCGTCGAGAACGACGGCGCCCCCGGGGTGTAGGTGACGAGTCCCGAGCGCGACGCCCGGCGAAGCGTGAGCTCCGCCTCGGCCGAGGCGGGGACGGCGGGGATGGGCTGGATCTTCTCGGCCAGGGCCCGGACGGCCTCGGGGGTGGCGCGGTCACACTTGTTCGCCACCACGAGCCGGGGTTTCGACACTTCGAGGAGGCTCGCCGCCAGCCGGTGGCGGTCCTGCGGAGTCCACGTGGACGGTCGCGCCCGGTCGACGGGGAGAGCCCGAAGCGCGAGCGCCACCTGCGCCGGAGTGATGGTCAGTCCCGTGAGCCGAGCCTGGAGGAACTCCTCGAGCTTGGCGCCCTCGAGTTCCACGGAGCGGGCGTGCCGGTCGAAGTCCCGTCCGAGGATCTCGGCGACCCACTCGACCAGCTCCTCCTCGAGCCACGTGACCTCTTCGGCAGGGTCGGTCGACCCCGGAGCGGCGATCACGCCCTCCGCGGTGGTCGCCCCCGAGGCGTCCACCACCTGGAGGAATCCGTCCGCGGCGCGGAGGTCGTCCAGGAACTGGTGGCCCAGCCCGCGGCCGGCGTGCGCCCCCGGGACGAGCCCGGGCACGTCCACCAGGCTCACCGGGACCCAGCGGGTCCCGTCCACGCACTTCGCGTTCCCCGGCGTGCACGCCTGGCCGAGCTCTCGGTGGGGGCAGGGAACCCGCACGGCGGCCACGCCCCGATTGGGCTCGAGCGTCGTGAACGGATACGGCGCGATGGGAACGTCGAGCAGCGTGAGCGCGTTGAAGAACGTCGATTTGCCCACGTTCGGCTTCCCGACGACTCCGACCTCCATCGCCGGGTCCCCGGGATCAAACCGTGTAGTCGGGAGGCGTGTCCACGAACCCCTGATATCGATTCAGGGCGAGCGCCATGGCGTAGAGCAGGTCGCCGAGCCGGTTCGCCCACTGGAGGGCGGGCGGCGCCACCGGCTCCATCCGGTTCAGGGTCCAGAGTTCCCGTTCGGCCCGGCGGGCCACCGTACGCGCCACGTGCAGTTGGGCGCCCGCGGCGTTGCCGCGGGGGAGGACGAAGGAGCGCATCGGGTCGACCATCGCCGTGTACTGGTCGATCTCCTGCTCGAGCCGCAGGACGTGCCGGTCCTCGATGCGGTGCGCGGGAGGGGTGCCTGTCGGGGCCGAGGCGAGCTCCGCCTGGAGGATGAACGTCTCGTGCTGGAGACGGTCGAGCGTCGCGCGGAACGGTTGGGCGCCCGGTTCCAACCGCGCGAGGGTCAGGCCCAGGTGGGCCCCCACCTCGTCGTAGGAACCGAACGCCCGGATGCGGGGAGCGTCCTTGGCTACGCGGACGCCACCGGCGAGACCGGTCTCACCCCGGTCACCGGTACGGGTGTAGAGCCGCGTGGAACTCGGGCCTCCGGCCGCCACGGCAGAGCATCCAAGGGGGACGACAGGCCGTGGACCGGACAGAACGAGATGTGCAGCACCTCATTATGCTTCGCGTCCTGACGGCACAGTCGGCAAATAAATCCGCTCCGCTCGCTCCACGCGATCCCCATCGTCTGCATTTTTGCAACCACTCCAACCGTGGAGGCCTACGGGTCGAGGAGCCTCCGTCCCTCGCGATCGGCCCGCCGTCGGGAGGTTCGACGGTCCGCGTTGTCGCGGGCTACCCGGCGCAACGCGGGTAACCGCTCAGCGTAGACTCGGGCGAACTCCTGCAGCCCGAGAGTGAGCACGGTGTCGAGCGCGGCTGGGACGTCGCGCGCGAAGCCGTCCTCCACGAGTTGCTCGAGCTCCGCCTGCACCGTTGGCGGAAGCTTGGGCGTCTCGGCGGCGGTCCGTTCGGAAAGGCGCACCAGCGCCCGCACCGCCTCGGACCGCGTCTCGGTGCCCGACTGTTCCCTCCATTGGTCAAGCCGTTCCACTTCCTCTTGAGTCAGTCGAACTCCGAGAAAACGGTCGGCGGGAACCGTCGATCGGGCGGGTCTCACGCCGTTTAACACGATTCAACGATTATTTAGATATTGTGTCATCATCTCCTTGCCGACTTCGAGACGGGCAATTGTGGGCGCCCGTCGCAGCGACTTCCTTGCTCTCATCGAGAAAACTATCCGAAATCGGCCTCTCACCGCGCGGGGGATGCGCGTCGACTCCATGTTTAACAAGGCGCGTGCCTCGCCCACAGGTTCGCAGCGCATGACTCCCGACTGCGGGGGGCTAGCCCGATCGGGGGGACGGCATCGAGTCGAGGTGTTCCCCGAGTGACTCCGTTCTGTTCCTCGCGAAGACCTCTCCTCTCCCCCGGTTCTTCGCGGTGTGAAGAGAGCACTTCGTGCATTCGCCGCTGAGCCGGGTTCTCCACCCGCGACCGGCGGGATCCGCGTCCCTAGAAGGCGGTGGTCAGCTGCTCGACGTCCGCGGCCGACGCAAGGAGGGGGTTGACCGGAACCCAGAGGCGCGCCATTCGTTCCGTCGCCAGCTCGTGAAGACCGCGAAGGAAATCGAGCACGCGTTCGATGCTATTGACCCGAATGAGGAACTCGATGCTGTCGATGTAGATCGCCGTGACTCCGTCCTTCGTGACCATCCCTTCGATCAGGGCCCGCAATCCGGGCAGGTCGCCAGGCCGGGCCGCGCCGGCGCGTCCGGCATTCGACAGCCAGACCACTGTCACGTCCCGCGGGCCGATCATCGCGCGTAGACGGTCCGGGAACTCGCGGCTCAAGCAGAGGCCCCGGTGACCTGCGGCGGTAGCGTCGAGGAACGTGGCCCACGTCGGTCCGTTCACCGGCTCCGCGACCACGAAGGTGCCCACCCGCCGCGGCTCCGCGAGAGGAGGGGGCGCCGAGAACTCGGGGGGCGGGGGGGATACCTCGTTGACCCGCACATCGACGAGGGGTGCGGTCGACGGGGAGACTTCGGAAGCGAGGGGGGAGGCTTCGACCGAGGGGAGAGTCTGCGGCTCGACGGACGGAGAGATGGTGACCGCGTCCTCAGCCCCGGGCCCCGGAGCGGGGGCGGCCGGGGGTTCTTCACTTGTCCGCAACTCCGCCGGTGGTTCGCGGGAGGAGGTATCGAACACCGGAATCGCCGGTTCCATCGAGCTCATCGGCGCGGGGGGAGGCGGGGCGGGTTCCGGCGGGGATTCGCCGATGGCGACCACGGCCGATTCGGACGGCTTCGGCCGGGTTGGGTCCTGGGGAATCGCCGGCTCGGGGTCCACACTGGCTGGCGACGGGGCTGTAGTCTCCTCCCCCACTGGAGGGGGTGGAGCCATCTCTGATTCGTGGGATTCCCCACGGTGATCCGGGGTCTGCTCGTCCAGTTCCGGCTCGGGCGGCGACGGAGGCGCCTCCGCTAGCGATGACGGTGAAGCGGGGTCGGGGGCCGAGACGCCGTCGGAGGCCGCGGGTGCCGGGGGTGGGGTGACCTCCATCACGGGCACGCGCTCGGGGACGGAATCGTTCGCCGCCGGCTCAACGCTGGCATCGGCTTCGCTCGGGCTCGGCGAATCCACGGCTCCCGAGCTGCCCGCACCGGCCTCATCGGGAGGAGCCGGCGGTTCGGGATACGGCAAGGGACTGGGCTCCGGCGTCGGAAGTTCGGCAGAGACGGCCGACGCTACCCCCGTAGCCGGGTCCGGTTTCTCAGCGGGCCCGTCAGGGGAGAACGCGGAGCCGTCGGGGGGGTTCTCGAGAGCGGGAGATTCCGCCGGGGAGCCGGGGGCCGGCCCCGCCTCCCCGACTTCGGATGGCGCACCTCGCCCGGAATCGCCGGACCCTCCCACGAAGACAGGGGATTCCGTCGCCGCGGTCGGTGGGGGAGGCGGCGATGGACCGGTTTCGAGCGGTTTCTCGGGGGTGGAGGGACCCAACGACGGGTCGGTCGCAGAAGCGGGAGCCCCCGCAACGACAACGGGGGGTCCGCCTGCGGTCAGAGGGGCATTCGCCGGTCCCGCCACCGTCGATCGATACTGGACCAACGATTGTACGGGTCGATTGTGTTCGGGGACGACTCCTCCGAAGCTCCGAACGATCTCTCCCGCGACGTAGGGACCGAATCCAGGGAGTTGCGCCAACTGGTCGTACGGCGCCCGGGTCAGGTCGTCGTAGGAGCGGATGCCCAACTCCCACGCGTAGCGTAATTTGGAGGGGCCCACGATGGGGCGGCCGAGCGCCACATCCAGGCGTTTGACCCACTCTTGGAGGTCGTGCTCACGTTCGAGGACGGCCGGCGAAAGGTAGTCGACGACCGTAGCTTCGGACTCCGGGGCCCTCCGCCCCGTCCCAACTTCCGGGTGGGCGCGGTGCTCCTTTCGCCGTGGCGGCGGCGAGGAGACTCCCGGGACCCACACGAACCAGCGCTCCCCCCGCCCGCTCCGTCCCACCAGCGTCTCGGCCGGCGGGAACCCGTCCGCTGCGGCCACCACACGGAGGCGCGGAACACGCAGGTAGCGCGTGAGCGCGGTCTGCTGGCGCTCGACCTCTTCGGCCAGCCGGCCCTGCGCGCACACCACGATCCCGGAGAGGGACGCGGGGTCGCTCGCCCGGCGCAGTCGATGGCGAACCCGGCGCAGGAACCGGAACCCATCGGGGGTGAGCGGGGGCGCCTGTCCTTCCTCCCCGGTGCGAGCCCCCGCCGGAACCTGGATGAACAGTTCCCCCAGCTCCCACGGTATCGGCACGACCCCCTCGGGCAGCGACTCGACAAACTCGACCATGCTGCTGATGATCTGCACTGGTCGGCCCTCGACGGCGACTTCGAGCGAGTGCGAGCGGATCCCTTCCTGCACGCGCCGGCCGGGGAGTCCGCTCAGCAGCCGGACGACCCGGGGCGTTCCGGTCCCGAAGACCTTCTGGATCGCCGGAAGCACGGGGATCGCGTCGACGCGCTTGCCCTCCCACGGTTGGTTGGGCGACGCGACCTCGACCAATCGAACGTTAGCGATCCGGCCCAGGGTCTCGGCCGCGGCGCGAAGCTCCACGGCGGCCTGCTCGTCCCGGACGAAGAGGACGACCCGCTCGAGGAGCGTCCGCGCGGGAACGCCGAGATGTCGGCGGGCGCGGGTCAGGGCCCGCGTCACCGAACGCCATCGGTCGTAGGCCCGCTCCGCGTTCGGGTCGAGGACCGGTTCCAGGATGGGGGTATGCGGGCGCTCGAAGACGCTCTCGCTCTCCCCTCGGAACGACCGGTAGATGGCCTCGCAGGTGAATGGCGCGATGGGGGCATAGAGCTCCGCCCAGAGAGGAAGCACGTGCCCGAGGACAGCATAGGCCGCCGCTTTCTCCGGCGGGAGCCCGGGCGAGTCCAGCCGTCGCCGGATGAGCGGCAGGAATCCGTCCCGAAGTTCATCGTCGAAGAACCGGACGAGTCGATTCTGGACCAACGCGAGCCGCCCGAGATCGTACTCCCGGAGCACCGCGATGCGAAGTCGCTCGAACCTGGAAAGGAAGGCGCGATCTTCCGCCTGGAGGTCTCCGAGCCGCGCGCCGATG
>DASRSW010000055.1:0-10655 GCA_035656275.1 Thermoplasmata archaeon | reverse complement strand
CCCACCAGAACACAACTTGGGCTGCGTAGTTTGAGAACGCCAGAATCGAGCACCCGAGAGCGAGCGGAAGAGCTGCGTCCGAGGAGTCGACTGGGCGTATGTAGTCTCTAAACAATCGGAATGCGTAAGCTCCTGCGATGAATTGGAAGAGAGCAGTACTGACAATCTCCTGAGCACCAACCGGGAGGCCCGTGAGGCTCAGAATGCCAATCCACCCGTATTCTGGTAGCAGATTCGCCTGAAGGACATCCACCCCGCCAAGGTTCTGCCGAGACCAAGCGGACGCGAGCGCGACAAAGCTGCCGTTAGGGTTGGGCGGCCAAGCCACATCGATGAAATGAAGGGCGTAATTGCCTTGAATGTTAAGAATCGATATCACTGCGGCGAGCGAAGCGATGACGGCATAGGGTAGCCACCGCCGGCGTTGAACACGTGTCAGCTGGACGAGAAAACTCGAGAGCCGGAGTCCGATCGAAGCCCAACTACGACGTGTGTACTCAGCTACCACGATCCCCTGTTACGAGCCAACGGACGCTTCCGTTCGGGCAGGACTTGGTCTTGTACCGCCGGACAATCCCCTGTGCCTCAATACATATGTGTCGCCCTCGCTAGGAAAGTGAGTCACGACATCCAACGGTTCGAATCCCAATTGCGCAAAGATCCGGGAAAGCTCCTCCGGGGACCAGGAAACGTAGGCCGACTCACCGAGAACGCGGCCGAAACCCGCTCTTAGGGCTTGGTCCGTCAGGAAGTACAATATCAGCGTAGCCCTTGGAGCAAGTACTTCGCGGAACTGACTCAAGTAAGACAAGACAAGGGGCTTGGGCAAGCGTTCGAAAACTCCGATGCTTATGACGCCGTTAAGGAGGTAAGGACTTGAAAGCTTGTGGCCGTCGTACGGGGTGAAGGTTACATTTCGGACCCCGGCCCGTTCGGCGAGTTTGTTTGCAATGTTTACGTAGCCTGGGTTTACATCGACCCCAAATCCAACTTGAATTCTACTGGCAAGACCAATGAGATTGCCCCCCAACCCGCAGCCGAATTCCATCACACGGTCTGTGGGTTGGAACCATCGTCCTAGTTCCTCCATTCGAAGCGCAAGGTTTGACAGGTAACGTTCAGAACTGCTGTACGAGCCGGTGGTGGCAATCACGGCTGTCGCGTAGGTCAGGCCACTCGCACGCCAGACTACCTCGCTCCGCAAGAGGGGACGGAAGATCTTCCGCAATCCCAAGTGCTTATCGAGTCTGAGAACCAGTCCTTCGACGCTTATCATTAGTGAGGGGTTCGACTGATTGCAGGCCCTCTAAAAGCCTGCCAGCTCTTGCCCGAAAGGGTGTCCCAACTGGAAAGAAGGGAACGGCACGTCATCTAGGCATGATCCCGTAAAGGGCTCATACCGAAGTGGGGGACGAGGATAGCGCCAAGCTACACTCGACCCCACTTCCGGAGGAACCTCCGTACCAGGTCGACAGGGATCCTTTCAGAGAATGGGAGATTCATCAAACGAACTCCTACCAAGGAAACGAACATGACGGGGATCGCCATGCCGATTGGCATCCGCGTCTCCGGATCGTGCTTCCAAGTTACCGGGACCTCTCGCACTGTATGGCCATTCTTTCGCATATGATAGAGCAAGTCCACGTCAAATGCGCGATTCGTGAGCGCAACCGCCCGGAGTGTCGGTTCAAGTACGGAGCGACGAACAAACTTTGCCCCGCATTGAGTGTCTTTCACTGGAAGGAACAGCAGTGAACGGACTAAGTAGTTCCACACGCGGCCGGCAAGGAGATTGAACCTGGGTTCCTGACGAAGAACAATACTTCCGCGAACCCAACGCGAGGCGACAACACAGTCGGCACTCCCGAGAGCATCCACAAGCCGGTATATCTCAGTCGGTGGGATAGGCCCGTCGGCATCGAGGTAGCCAACGTAATCGTACTGGGCGGCCCGCAGGCCGGCGAGTATCGCCCCGCCTTTTCCCAGTTTGTTAGGGAATTCAAGCACTCGGACTCCTCGGTGAGAGAAGCCTCGGGCGAGCGTCGCGGTCTGATCAGTGGTTCCATCGGCTACGACGATGACTTCGTACGGCTCGCCACGTCCTTCGAGTGCCGGCAAATACTGTAACAGAGTCCGAGGGAGACGCGACTCCTCATTCCACGCAGGAATAATGATGCTCAAGCCGGGCACCTATGTGACTCCCGCAAATGTATTGGAGGACGCAAGTACAAAAGTGATTCGTTCTAGAATCTTAGGTCGGCACATTCCAAGCGGCTGCACTGGGGGTAGGCTGCAAGCTGCTCGATAACTTGCGTGCTCACATGTCCTGGAGTCGAACACCTCGGTGCCTATTAGGGGGTCCGAACGGACCACGTTTGTACGCCCGCCATCTCGAGGGCAAAGTCGACGACCTTTCCACTCACGGTTTCGACAGCTTTGGCGACTTGAGCTCTACGTTCGAAATCGCAGAATAATAGGAGATAGCCCCCGCCTCCCGCCCCAACGAGTTTGCCACCCAAAGCCCCGGCTCCTCTGGCTTCCTTGTAAACGGCATCAATACGTTGGTTTGAGATTCCTTGCGTGAACTTCTTCTTGAGCTGCCAACCCGCGTCGAGCAATCGACCCATTTCGTCGATATTGCCGCGCAGCAACTCATTCTTCATGTCAATCGCAAGCTGCTTTGTCGCATCGAGCGCGTCGACAGTTCCTCGCTGCTTCTCAGCGTAACTCCTCTGCTGACGTTCGATGATATCATTCGAGAAGTGCCCTGTCCCGGTGTAGCACAGTAGGAGGCGGTAGGTCAGCTCGTTCAAGACTTCAGACGGGATCTTGAGCGGATTGACGATAGTACGGTCGCGATTGAATTCGATGAAGTTGAAGCCGCCGAATGCGGCCGCATACTGATCCTGTCGACCGCCCTTGAAACCCAACTCTTGTCGCTCGATACGGTACGAAAGCTCCGCGATTTCGTACGGGGTCCACGGCTCGCGCAGGTATCGTTGAAACGCGCCTACGAGGGCCACGCACATGGTGGACGAAGTCCCGAGCCCAGTCCCGGGAGGAGCGTCAGAATGCAGGAACAACTCGTACGAACCGCCGTTGCCGTTCGGACGGAGAATCTTGACCGCCGCTTTCACGAGATCAAGTTCGCCATTGTAGGTCAGGTCCTCGGGGCGTTCGTAGTCGACGGTGAGGTTGTAATCGAGCGAATGCACTCGTGTGGAGGGCGGACCCTTCTCGTCGACCCTCAGGGTCGCATAGGCAAACTTGTCGATCGTGCAGTTGAGCACCGCTCCCCCCTTTTCCTCCGGATAGGGGGAGACATCCGTCCCACCGCCAGCAAGGCTCACCCGCAGTGGGGCCTTGCTCCGGAACATCGACATCGGCTTCCCGCTGGGACCGCTGTGGTGTGTCTTAACGGTGCCGCCGAAACGCAGCTTTGGGGCCGGGCATCCCTAGTCGAGCGCGGGCGGTGAGGGGGGTGCCGAAGGGGGTTGCGGCGGTTCCTTCGGGACCGGAAGGGCCCCGGAGTCGATGAGGTCCGCTTCCGCCACGGGATCGTCGAACTCTTCGATTCTCTCGAGAGCCACGTTCGGCGAGGCGACGGGTCGGTAAGCGAACAGAATGCCGAGGACGCCCCCGAAGTAGGCCAGGAGCGCTCCGAGATAGAACCCCCCGCCGGTAAGGAGGCTCAACATGGCAAACGTCAGAACGCCGATTCCGATCCCCGTGTGATTTCTGGGATTAAAAAGCAGGGCGAACGCGAGAAGGATCAACAGGAGTCCTTCGAAAGCATTGAGGCCGCCAATACCCGCGAGGTCGATCCCGACGCCCGTGGTAAGCGACGGGCCGAAGGCAACCGCCCCTACAAGCTCGGCTGCACCCTCCAGCAGGATGAACGCACCGCCCAGGACGGTCAGTAGGCACGCGCCGATGGGGATCTCTTGCCTTACCACAGAGGGGCTCCGTCCAGGCCTGCCATCCGAAGGGGACTCGAATCGCGCAGCCACTAAGAACCTTCGGCCGCCGCCGGAGACCCGCGGTCGATAAGGGGGTCGCTCAATTGGGCAGGGTCATGGCCCCCCGCTATCCCCGCGGTCCCGCACTGACTGTGGACGCCGTTTGGTTCCATCGCGAGCGAGTGCTCCTCGTTCGACGAGGTAAACCCCCCTACAAGGGGAGTTGGGCCCTCCCGGGCGGTTTCGTAGAGCCCGAAGAGACGGTCGAAGCCGCCCTCCGTCGGGAGCTTCGGGAAGAGACCGGCCTCAGGGGCGAGCCGGGCCAGATTGTCGGAGTGTTCTCGGGACCGGATCGCGACCCGCGAAAGCCCACCGCAACGGTAGCCTTCCTGATTCGGGGGAGGCCCATGAGGCCCCGCGGCGGTTCGGATGCCGCCTCAGCCGCCTGGGTCCCGCTGACCGAGGCACGGCCGCTCGCGTTCGACCATGGACGGATCCTAGCGGCCGCGCTGAAGCTGCGCCGCCGCCGTCGGCGCTAGTTTTGAGGATGGGATACGAACCGTTCGGGCGCGTAGGTCGGGAGACGCGCGAGGTGGATCCCGGCCACGATCGCCCAGAGTAGAATGGGCGCGACGATGATCCGTTCGACGAGCCCCGCCGTGGACCAATTGGTGGCGTACGGGGCATAGATCGCGAGCGCGATGAGCGTCACCAGTCCCAAGATCAGGGTGAACCCCCGGAACCCGTCCCACCGCGTGTCGCGGAACATGCCGAAGGCGAGGAAGAACAGGGCGAACCCGGACCCGAGGAAGGTGATGAGGCTCACGAGGCTGTGAATGTTGCCGTTGAGTTGGGGGGACGGTTCAGGGTAGATCCCGACCAGTATGGCCCCGATGGAGGCGATGATGAGGAACGCGATTCCGAGGCGAGCCGAGGTCTTCCGCTGAAAGGCGGAGCGGATCAACACGGCGCCGAGGACGCCCAGGACCCCTAGGACGATGATCGAACTGTTGAACAGCCAATAGAGATGCGTGTAGTTCGAGTTGCCGAAGTCGCTGATGTAGTTCGAGACCGGGCTGTAGGTAGGGTAGGGGCCGCCACTCACGTGGGTGGAGGGCCAGAGGAACTCTACGAGCAGCATGGCGACGATGAATTGAAGGGACCCGAGCACGAAGAACGCCCCGCCCCAGCGGGCCGACCGTCGGACCAGAGGGCCCAAGGTCGTCATCGTTCCTCGAGTGTCGCCTGGGGCGCTCGCTCAGTCCTCGCGCGCGTTCCGCTCGTAGGAGGCGTCGCTCGTCCGCTTGAGGCGCGCCCCGTCCCGGTCACAGATAGGGCGCTGGCCGGGGGTCACGTCGATCACGTAGCCGCCACCACACTTCGGACACTCGTAGTACGGCATGCTCTCCGTCTCGGGCCCCTTATGCCCACGGTATATAAGGCGGCACGGTCAGCGGGGACCGTGTCCCGCGTCACGAACCGGCGATTGCAGGACCACTCCGCCGTGGTCCGACGTCGCCACGCTCCGCCCCCCGAGGGGGTGGCCCCCCGCCGGGGACGGCCGGTCCACCTGCGACGCCCCGCCGCACCCCCCCGGGATCCGGCAGGTCCCGCTTCAGGGGGCTCCAAACAGGGCCGGGAGCGGTTCAAAGAGCTCGATGGCTATCGAGTGGACCGAGAGTGGAAGCGGTACGAAGGCACCCCTCAGCGCGACCTCTTCCGGGAACTCCGCGCGCGTTTCCTGCAGCGCCATCTGCCGCCCAGAGGGTGGACCTTGGATGTCGGTTCTGGACCCGGGCGCTTCGCGCCGTACCTGGGGCTCCCCGGAGCCCGTCGGGTGCTCCTCGACCTCTCGATTCGAATGCTCAAGGAGGCCGTACGACGATTCTCTACAGCGGCTCCTCAGGAACCGGCCCCCGACCTGGTCCGGGGCGACGCCGCCCACCCCCCCTTCAAATCGAACACCTTCAGCGAAGTCGTCTTGCTAGGCAACGTCATCGGATTCGCCGAGTCGGAGGCCGGCCCCCTTCTCGAGGGCGCGATCGACCTTGTCGCCCCAATGGGTCTCATTGTCTTGGAAACCGTGGTAGAGGCCGGAGAACACTCTCGCTACCTCCGACGGCTACCCGTCGGAGCGGTGCGACGCCTTCTCGCCGCTCCGATCAACGCGGTCCGCCCCCGGGTCGAACGGGAGGGATTCCGGCCCGAGCCCGAACCCTCGGGTGATTCAAAGTTCCGCCGGATGCCGGAAGAGGAAGTGCGGGCCCGCTTCGCCGCGCAGGGGGTCGAAACGCTCGAAGCCATGGCGGTCGCCCCCGCGCTCGGGGGCGATCCGGAACGGGTGTCGTCCATCCGCCTTGAGCCGTCCGCGTGGCGGCACCTTCTCGAGCTGGAGGAGGTCCTCGGGCGAACCGCCCCCCGTCGCGCCCGGGCCGCCGCCCTCCTCGTCGCGGGTCGGCGTACGGGAAACTCCTCCTCTCGGGCCCTACCCGCGCCGTCCCCCGATGGTAAGGCGCATGATTAAGTAACTGGGCCAACCCATCTATCGGTGGCCAAGGGATTCCCGTGGCGTCGTCGCAGAAGAAATCTGCCGCTTCCAAGGCCGCGGGGTCGGGTTCCGCGTCCAATCGGGCGGCCCGCAGGGTCACTGTTCCGACCGCGGACGACCTCGACAAGGTCCGCGAGGACGCGCTGCTCCAGTTGAAGATCGGTCGGTCGGCGCACTACTACTCCGTCCTCGTCTCCATCGCCCTCGCCTTCGCCGGCTTCCTCGTCCTCTTCCTCCAGCCCACCCTGACGCCCCAGAACTCGGCATCGATCCAGAGCAACTTCTTCCTCGCGTTCACCCTCGGTGCCGGACTCTACCTGTCCGCCCTGGCGCTACGCATCAAGTGGGAGGCGTACCAGCTCTGGCCCTGGGAATCCCACTTCTGGGTCACCGTCCTTTCGGTCGTCCTCAGCGCGGGGCTGGGCCTCATCTACCTATTGACGACGCTCCACTTCGGACCGACGGCCCACTGGCCTCTGATCCCGTGGCTCTACCCGCCGGCGCTGCTGGGGGCCGGCCTTCCCCTGGCCGGGATGGCCCTCACCTGGGGGGAGTGGTCCCGCCGCAAGACCGTGAGCGTGGTGTCCGCCCTCCTCCCTGCCCTCCTCGCGCTCGTGCTCTACGTGCCCAACGTGGGCCCCCGAGAGATCGCGAACGGCCTCTCGGTGAGCCTGTTCGTCGCGGCCTTCATGCTCCAGACCTCGGGCTCGTTCCTCCACCTCATATCGTCCGGCACTCGCTCGCACGAGCGGGAAGTGATCAATTCGGGCCAAACGCGACTGTTCCAGGTCGCGGACGAGGTGCGGCAGAAGGAGGAAGCGATCCGGTTCCGCGAACAGCGGTTGATGGCCCGCGAGGCCGACGTGGAGTCGGCGGAGGGGACCCTCCGGCGGAAGACGGAGGCCAATGACGCCGCCCGGGCCCAGGTCGCGGGCATCGAGCAGGAGCTGAAGCTCCTCTCCGACGAGCTCGACAAGAAGCAGGAGGAGTTCGCCGCCCGCGCCGCGGAGACGAACACCCTCGCTCGTACGCTCGAGGACCGGGAATCCTCGATCGCCCTCAAGCAGAAAGAGATCGAACGCGATCGGGGGCGCTTGTCGGCCCGGGAACAGGAGCTGACCGACCGGGAGACCGACCTACGCCGTCAGGGCATCCAGGTCGGACAGCGCGAGCAAGAGCTGAAACGCCAGCTCGCGATGATCCCCGACGCCGAGGCCCGTCTCGACGCGAGGAAGCAGGATCTGGACCGGAAAACCGCCGAGCTGTTCCGGTACGAAAGTCAGCTCAAGACCCGCGAGGCGATGGCCGCCGTCCCGCCGAAGGAACGCGGGCAGACGAGCCCGCGCGTCGACGAGGTCGAGAAGCGGGAAGCCCAGCTGGCCCAGCTCAAGGCCGCCCTCGATGAGCAGAATCTCCTTCTCGGGCGAAAGGCGAAGCAGGTCGAGCAGGATCGGGTCAGTCTCCAAGCCAAGGAGTCCGAACTCTCCCAGAGGGAGGTGGCGCTCGGCACCCGCGAAGCGACGACCAACCAGAAGGAGAAAGGGTCGAAGGATGCCCTTGAAGCCGCGGAGCAGCGCCGCCAGCAGTACGAGGAGCAGTTGCGCCGCTACGAGGCTCGGGTCGGCGTGCTTGACAAGCGAGAAGCGGAGCTGAGCACGCGCGGCTCGGAAATGGAGCGGCTCCAGAAGAGTCTCGAAGGCCGCGACTCGACGCTCAAGACCACGGCGGACCGGCTGGCGCAGGACCGCGCCGCTCTCGACCGGCTGCAGCGGGCCATCATCGAGCGGCAGAAGGAGGTCGAGGCTCGTGAGGAGCAGGTCCATGCCCGCTGGATCGCCGTGTCGGAGGGCACTCGGACCCGCCCGGCCGCCGAAGGACCGTCCGGACCCTCGCTGGTCTCCAGCACGCAGGGCGAGGAGACCCTCGCCCCGGTCACCAACCGGCGATTCGAGGAGCGGCTCCCGACCGGCACCCCCCGCCTCGATGACCTTCTCCTCGGAGGGATTCCGCCCAGCGGACATCTCTTGCTCGTGGGGGATGCGTTCGTCGGAAAGGAGATCGTGCTCTACGCCTACATCGCGGAGGGGCTGCGGCACGATGAATCCGCGATCCTCATCACCGCCTCCCGCGGGCCCGATGAGATCGCCCAGCAGGTGAAAGCGGTCCTGCCGAGCTTCGGCGAATTCGAAAAGAGCGGGCGCGTCCGCTGGATCGACGCGTCCAAGGCATCCGACTCGGCGGTTCCCGCCGGGAGCGCGAGCCGCCACGCCAGCGTGGCGAACGGCCCCGACGACCACGCGGGGATCCTAAAGGCGCTCGTGGCGGAGATGAAGACCGCCGAGGGCAAGGGGGCGAAACGCGTCCGCGTCGGGTTCCTCGGGCTGGCCGCCTCGTTGGCGCACGCGGATGAGAAGGCGGGCTTCGTCTTCCTGCAGAACTTCGTGGGGATCCTCAAGCCGCGTCCGGCGACCGCCCTCTACAGCCTCGAGAGCGCCGCGCTCACCGAGGCCCAGGTCGAGCGGCTCCTCACACGCATGGACGGGGCGATCCGATTCAAGCAGGAGCGGGACAAGACGTTCCTCTCCGTGGCCGGGGTCGGCGAGGTGGCGACCCGCGACTGGATCGAGTGCCGCGCCACGAACAAGGCGCTCATCGTCGGCTCGTTCTCGCTCGAACGGATCCGCTGAGAGGAGCCACCCGGGTGCCTCGGGGGGCCGGCGCCCGGCAGAGGCGGTCGCGTACCGCAGGGCTTAAGGAGGGCCTGCGCAGCGACCCCCGCCACCCCATGAACGGGAAGTCGAGGGCTCGGAGTCGGACCGGGCTCGTGCCATTCGGAGTCGGTGGGCGTTGACGTACAGCTGGGGCAACCTTTGGCGCCTCCCCTATGCCCGCCCGGACGCGGGCCGGGCGCAGCGCTCGGGAATCGCGACGTTGCTGCTGTTCGCGACAGGGGCGCTGGTCTTCGCGGCCGTCACCATCGGGGTCGAAGTCGCCCTCGGACATCCCCTGCTACCGCCCAACGCTCCGGGAGTCTCCCCCAGCCTCGCCGATGCGCTCTGGCACCTCGCCTCGGCGTTCCTCATCGCACTGCCCGCCCGTCGATGGGTGACCCTGTGGCTCGCGCCGGCCCTCGCCCTGGGACTCGACATCGATCACGTGTTCGGAGACGTGCTTCCGACGGTCACCGGACGAACGGACCACGACGTCCTCTTCGTGCTGGCCATCGGGGTCGTCCTGTACGTCCTCCAGGGCCGCTCCGCGGCCCTGCTCGCGTCCGGCGCGGTCCTCGCTCACATCGCCGTGGACGGGGGAGCGTTCCCCTTCTTCGGTCCGGCGAGCGTGACGTTCTTCGCACCGCCCCTCCCCGTACTGCTCGTCATGCTCGGGGCCGCTGCGGGGTTGTTCTATCTCGCGGGGCGCGACTGGAAGGAGCTCTGGCGTCCGACGCATCTCGCCTCGGTCGCCGCGGCGGGGTTCGCGGTGGGGGCCTTGTTCCTCTACCTACCTCTCGTGGCGAGCGTGATCGGGCAGTAGTCGGATTCCGCCGAAGGTTCTGGAGACTCACGAAGGCCGAAGCATGCGGATCCGAGGGCTCCATCATGTCCAGATCGCCGCCCCGCCGGGAAGAGAGGCAGAGGTTCGCCGCTTCTACGCGGAGGGGATAGGATTGGAGGAGATACCGAAGCCGCCGCACCTAGCAGTCCGCGGGGGACTCTGGTTTCGCTGCGGGTCGCAGGAGTTGCACGTCGGGGTCGACCCCGAGTTTCGAGCGGGGTGGAAGACCCATCCGGCCTTCGAGGTCGAACAGCTGGAGGCGCTTCGCGCCCGGCTCATCGCCCACGGGGCGGAGGTGTTCGACGACCTCCCACTTCCCGGGTACCGACGCTTCTACGCGAGGGACCCGTTCGGGAACCGCCTCGAGTTCGTCGAACGATCGCCGGTGTGACGGTCGGGGTCCTCGCTAATGGTGGGCAGGCTCTCCCTGGCTGGACACGGCAACGGAGATCTGGGCCTCCACCGCGTGCGCGCTCTTTAGGGCGAGTTTCCGCGCATCTTCCACAGTCGGCGCGCGCGCAACGGCCACACCGAGACGACGGTCCGGGTAGGCTTCCGGCTTGCCGAAGAGGAACAGCCGGACCTCCGGATCC
>DASRSW010000054.1:0-20011 GCA_035656275.1 Thermoplasmata archaeon | reverse complement strand
CACGGCGCGAGCGCAGCGAGCGGCGAGGGGACACCGCCGCTTCTCCCTGCGACCGGCTCGCCGGCTCCCGGGGCATGTCATCCTCGGCGACGAGCTCGTCCGGCCGGTCCCGCGTACGCCGAACCTCGGACCGGGGACTGGTCTCCCCACCCATGGGTCCGACGGGACCATCGTCGACCGGGGGCGTTCGTGTCATGGGCACCTCGTGGCGGCAGAGCACCTGTCGAGCACGAGTTCGAGGGGGACCGATGTGGGCCGGATCGTGGTACCGAGGTCGACCCAGACGTTCACATCGATGGTCTGGTTGGTGGCGGCTCGGGTGGTCCCCGTCGAGAAGTAGCCCCACGCCACGACCCAGCCGACCGTGAGGTGGAAGGCCACTTCCACCGCGAAACCGCTCGATGCCCCGAGACGCACGGCCGGCTGACTGACGGCCAGCCGAACTTCCACGGCCCAGTGGCCCACCGTCAGTGCGGCAGCCCCGGCAGGGCGGTACTGGCGGGCGCAGGGGCCGGCACGGCAGCCGGCGAGCAGCGCGGTGGTCCCCGAGAGACCGATCGTGCCGGCGGTCTGGGTGCCGGCGACCTGAGTTGGTCCCGGAACCCGCGCGACGACGAGCACCGTCGCATTTCCAATCACCGAGACGGCGGGCGAAGGGGAGGAACTTCGGACACTGATGGCGACGGCCGAGGCGCGTTGGGAAGTGACCGACGTTGAGGCAGAAGCCGTGGGGAGGAACGTCGTAAGCGGCACGACGAGGGCGGCGAGGAGGAGGACCCGGGGCAGGGAGGAGGGGCCGTGGATTCGCGACTTCGCCATCGGGAGTCTTCCTACTGGGAGGCGCGGCGAAGGAAGGGGTTGAGGGCCGGCGGCGTGCCGACCCCCGACGGGTGTCCCATGCGACCTGGCGCTAGGGGCACGCGGTCGCGCTCGAGCACTGGTTGAAGACCACCGACACCGAGTTGATGACCGGCGCCGAGGCGGTCCCCAGGTCGACAAAGAGGAACACCGGCACGTTGGAGGTCGTCACAACGCCCGTCGACCCCGTGGCGATGTAGGCCAGGGCGTTCACGCTGGACGTGGTAACTCCCACGGTGATGGATAGCGTGACGGCGATGTCGAAGCCAACGCTGTTCGCCGCCGCCCCCGAAGGCTGCGTCACACTGAGGACGATCTGCTCACCGAAGTTCCCTGACGTTTCCGTGGCGGGAAGCGCGCTGATGAAGTTCTTGGTCGGACACGGACCGGCCGCACAGGTCGCGAGGGCGCTCGGCGTTCCCGAGAGCCCCACGGCGCCCGCGGTCTCCGTCCCGGCGCCCGTCGCGCTCGTCATGCCGCTCGAGAGGACCACGAGCTGCTCCGACGTGATGGTCGCGATACCCCCGAATCCACCCGGACTCGGGGTCTGAGTCACGTTCGACGCCTGCTGGGGGCTGAGCGTGGTCACGGTGGTGGCCGCGAGCGCGTAGCCGCCGATCATCGCAAGCATCGCCGCCGCCGTTACGAGGTACACGGTCCTTTGTCGCACTCTTTTCGCCATAGTGGTGTCGTTGCCCCTCCAGGGGTGTATGATTTACGCATGAATGCGTATTAATACACATATGGTCTTTCGACGGACGGTCCGGGCGGACGTCGCGAGGCCCGACGGACCTCCCCCACTGCGGCCTGCACAACGCGCCCGATTCGGGGTAACGGTTAAGTCACGGCCCGTGTCCCCGGGGCCGACGGACGGGTCGGTCGATGGCGTGGACGCAGGCGGAGGTGCGGGAGTTGAAGGAGGGCCGCTACATGATCATCGACGAGGAGCCCTGCCGCATCATCAGCATCCAAACGTCCAAGCCGGGGAAACACGGCGAAGCCAAGGCACGGATCGACGCCGTGGGCGTCTTCGACGGGTCGAAGCGCTCCGTGGTCTTTCCCGTGAAGCACAAAGTCCAGATCCCGATGATCGGAAAGAAGCAGGCGCAGATCCTGTCGCTCTCCGACGCGGAGGTCCAGTTGATGGACCTCGAGTCGTACGAGACGTTCAGCCTTCCGTTGGACGCGGACCTCAAAGGTACCCTCCAGCCCGGGACGGAGATCCAGTACATCGACGCCATGGGCAAGCGCCGGATCACCCGAGCCTGAGGGGCGCTCCGCGCCGGCCGGAGCCCTCGCGGGCCCTCCGGTCTCAGCCGACGCTTTATATCGGTGACCTCGCATGAATCGCCTTGGAGCCCCCTCCATTCGGTTGCTGGGGCGCGTACCCTAAAGGGAGGAGGCAAGAGCCACGGCCGGACCCGGCGGACTGGGGACAGTACCTTCCTCCCGCCTCACGAAGATTCTCCAAGAGAAGGCCGCTGTACTCAAGAAGCAGCGCGAGACGGCGGAGGTCGCTCTCCACGATGTCCAGGAGCGCCTCGCCCAGCTGGATGCGCTCGAGATCGTCCTCCCCGGCGTCCGTGAAAAGGAGAGCCAGCTCCAGGAGCTCGTGCGGCATTCGGACTGGCCGGCCGTGGAGACCCTCGCAAAGGCGCTTCGGGACCAGGTCGTCCAGGAGGCGGCGCCCGCCTTTGAGCAGAAACGGAAGCAGATCTCAGAGCGCAGCGATCGCCTGGTCCAGTTCGGACTCCCGCTGCCGGACGGCTTCGCGAACGCCCTCGCGGAGGTCGGAAGTGGCGGAACGGAGGCGGACTGGGCGCGGACGGTCGGCCGCCTGACCGAGCTTGACAAATGGACGCGGGGAGCGCAGACCGAGTTCTCGGCGCAGCTGCGTACCCAGGCCCGGGGCTTCGCCGAGTGGGCGGGCGAGACTCCCGAGCGGCTCACCGAACTGGACGCGACCCTCCGCGGTGCGGTCGAGCCGATCGCGGAGGGAAAGCTCGCCGAGGGGCAGGAACGCGTCAATCAGCTTCTCCTGAACGAGGTCCCCGAGGGTTCCAAACGCCGGGACGCCGCTCGCACCATGGGCTCGGAGATTCTGGCGGCGGGGCGGGACCTGGGGGTGCCCACGACCAACCTCGAGACCGCGATGCAGGCGGATGCGGAGTCCCCTCCGGTCGACTGGCCGACGACCGTCGTGAACATCGAGGGCGAGGCGGGTCAGCTCGCCGACGCCCTGCGGGAGAAGGTGGGCCAGGTCATCCAGGCGCTCGGGAGGACCCTGCAGTCGTTACGGGAGTACGACGTCGACCCCGCGGCGAGCCTCGCCGTGGTGGAGGACATCGGAGGGAAGATCCCGACCGCCGGCCCGATGGACCTCCCGAAGCTCCTTCAGCGGGCCCGCGCCGCCACCGAGGAGCCGGTCGTCGGGATCGTGGCCAGCCTCCTTGACGCCGTGCGGCCGAAGCTCGTAGAAGCGCGGCGGCTCGGGCGGGACGCGAGCGAGGTCTTCCAGGCCATGAACCGGGCCCGCGAGGCGCTCCGGCTCAAGATCTACAGTGAGGCGCTCGCGGCGAGCCAGGAGGCGATCGACCGGGTCTCGCAATTGACGACCGACCTCGATGCCGCCCGCTCCGAGGCCGACTCGCTGCGCGAGCTCCTGAAGCGACTCACGGCCGCGCGGTTCCCGGCGACGATCCACGAGGAGACGCTGGACCGGGTCAGCACCCTCCTGGACCGGGTCGAGCTCGAGCCGGCGCGGCAGCTGTTGGCCGATACCTTTCACCGGCTGGGCTCGGAGACCGTCGCCTACTTCTCCGAGCGGTTCGCAACTCTGGAGCGTGTCTTCCAGCTGGCCAAGGAGCGCGGTTTCCTCCCCCCCGAGACCGAGGCGAACCTCGCCCGCGCCCGCCAGCTCTTGGACGATGGCCAGCTCGCGGAGGCCGCGGAGCTCGCCGCCTCGATCGAGGTCACGCTGCGCACGGCCGCGGGTCCCTACGTGGCGCGCCGGGTGGAGGAGCTCGAGAGCGGCTTCAAGGAGATCCCCGACGAATCCCTGGTGGCGCCGGTCCGCCGCCTGCTCGCCGACACGGACGTCAATCTGCGCGTCAAGGAGGACCTTCCCGGGTCGATCGAGAGCCTCCGCCGCGCCGAACGGGAGTTTTCGGCCGTCTTCGCCGCCCACGCCTCGACGCTCGTCGAGATGCTCGAGGAGGAGCGGAAGGTCCTCGAGGCGATGGGGGGAACGGGCGACGAGATCCAGCGGCAGATCGATGAGGTCCAGCAGATCTTCAACATGGGGGACTTTGTCAAAGCCTCCCGTACCTCGCAGGAGATCCGAACCCGGGCCCAACAGCAGCAGCTCGTCCGCAGCGAGGAGGCGCTCTCCCATGCGAAACTCGCGCTCGTGGAGCTGGGCAAGATGGGCCTCGACTCCGGCTCGCTCAAGACCCGGCTCGAAGCTGCCCAGAGCGCCGCGCGAGAGCGGCGGTACGCGGAGGCGTACCGGGCCGCGAAGGAGGTCGAGGAGAGCGCGGGGCACACGAAGGCGATCGCCCAGCGGATCCTTGACGGGATGGCGGACGTCTCCGACCTTTTCCAGAGTTCGAGGGAATCCGGGATCTCCGTCGAACCGTTCCGCGAGCAGCTGAAGCTCACCCGCGTCGCCTACCAGTCCCTTGACTTCGACGGGGCGCTCGCGCACCTCGAGAAACTCACCTCCGCCCTCGGGGCGGCCCGCTCCGAGACGGAATCGCACCGACTCGCCGCAGAGAGCCACCTCCTCCTGGAAGACGCCGAGCGGTTGGGATTGGACGCCGCGCCGGCGCGCGCCCAAGGGACGCTCCTCGACCGCGCCCTCGAGGAGGGGCGATTCGCGGACGCCGAGACCCTCGCGCGGACGGTGCACCTGGAACTCGTCCAGATGCTGCGCCCGGTGCTCTCCGACCACATGCGGACGATCGAGCAGGACTTCGAGGTCGCCCGGTCGACGGGGGTCGAGGCCCCCGAGGTCGGCGAGCTCCTGGGCGAGGCCCGCCGTCGTCTCGGCCTGCCGGTCCCCACGGGCGTTGCGGACGTGCTCGACCGGGCCCGATCCAAGCTGGTCGAAACCCGCGGGTTCCTGGAACACGCCGAACGGGTCGCTCGACGCGCCCGCGAGGCGGTGAGCCAGGCGGAGCTGGCGCATGTCAACGTGCGCGAGCCCTTGGACCGGCTCCAGTCGATCGAGACGGCGCTGGCCCGCAAGGAGTACGCCCGGGTCATCGAGCTTTCTTCGACCCTCGAGCGCGAGATGATGCAGTCCACCGCGCAACAGGTCGGACGAACCCTCGCCGGCGTTCAGGCCGGGGTCGCCCGCGCCCGCCACGAGGGCAGCGACACGACCGTCGCCGATAACATGCTGAAGCAGGCCCGGACCGCCCTCGAGGAGGGGCAGCCCCTCGAGGCGCTTCAGAAGGCGACGCTCGCGGGCGGCGAACTGGAGCGCGCGGAGCTCCAGCTTCGCATCGCGGAAGGGTCGGTCGAGGCGATGGAACGCAAGCTCGCCGGGGCCCGAGAAGCGGGCGTGCGCTCCCCGGAGGCCGAGAAGGAGCTGGCGCTCGCCCGGCAGTCGCTCTCGGGCCACGCGTTCGCGGAGGTGCTCGCCCATGCCATCGAGCTCTCCGAGACCCTCGACCTGGCTCGGGATGGATTCCGTCGCTCCCGCGAGGCGCTGGATGCCTCCGACCGCCAGGTCAAGGAGGCCATGGAGATGGGCGCCGAGATCTCCGACGTCGTTCCCCGGCTGCAGCGCGCCCGCGATGCGCATCAGCAGGGCGGCTACGGCGAAGCCACGCGGCTCGCCCGCGAGGCCGCCGAGGAAGCCCGCTGGTCGCTCGAGCGGCAGTATGCGAGCCACCTCACCGAGGCCCGTAAGCTGTTCGAGACCGCGCGCGTTCGCGGCGTGCCTACCGGCCTCGAGGCGGTCGAATCGGCCCTCGGGGACGCGGAGAACGCCTCGGGAGCGCGCGACTGGTCGCGGGCCCAGGACGCCCTCGATCGCGCCCAGGGCGCCGCGCGCGAGGCCCTCCTCGATTTCGTGACCTCCCGCCAACGCGGGCTTTATCCGGTAGGGGAGGATCGGTCCGCTCTCCCCCCGGCGGAAACCGAGGCGCGTTCGCAGCTTTCCGCCCGCGTGACGGCGGCGGCCGAGGGAGGCGACTTCCCCGGGGCGCTCGACCTCATCGAGGGCGAGGAGCGCCGGCTCAAGGAGTCGCGCCAGCGCCAGTTCCAGGCCCGGCTCGCCGAGCTCAAGGACCGTCTCTGGGTCGGGGAGAAGCTGGGCCTCGACACGACCCCCGTGATGGAACTCTTCAGCGAAGCCGGACTCGATGTCCAGGCCGGCCGCTTTGAGCCGGTCGATAAGCTCCTCAAGGAGGCCGACGAACGACTCCGCAAGCTCGTGCGGGGACGGCTCGACGAAAAGCTGGACGAGGTCACGACGGAGCTCAACTTCGCCCGGGAGGGCCTCCACGTGGCCGTCGACCCGGTGGCCCAGAGCCTCGAGACCGTGGTGCGCCTCGTCCGGGAGGGTCAGGTGCTGCTCGCGGCACGGGGGCTGCTGGAGGCCGGCGACGAGCTGAACCGACGCAAGGCGCTGCACCGGGAGCTGATGAACCTCCACTACCTGATCGACGCCGCGCTCGCGCGGGCCACGGAGCGCCGCGTGGACACGACGCAGGCCCGCGCGCTCCTGGAGGATTCGATCCAACTGCGGTCGACCGACTACACCACCGCGCTCGCGAAGGCCCGGGAAGCGCTCCAGCTGCTCCAGAGCCAGCTGAGGACGACCGAGACCGCCACCGGCTTCTGGGCGATCCGCCGCCCGCCGGCCAGCTCGTAGAGGGCGTACGACTAGCTCGCGCCCGGCGTGGGCGCGGGGTAGCCGGGCGGATTCCGCGGGGCGCCCAGCTGGAGGCGGTCGTACTCGACGGTGTGGCGGAGTCCGCGGCGTCGGAGCAGGGTGGAGACCTGCTCGGTCATCTGCACGATCTCCTGACAGCGGGACGGCTTCGAGAAGTAGAACTCCGCGCGCTTCGGGTCCACGATTGGAAAGACGAGCCGCATCCCGAACGCATCCGGCCGATTGTAGCCGGCGGGTTTCCGGTTGGCCCGCAGGTCCCGGAGATTCTCCTCGAGGAGCACGTCGGGCATCATCGGCTCGGTCTCCTTGAAGAAGGGGCGGTTCGCCTCGATGACGCGCCGGTGGATGTCGGGATAGACGCGGACCAGGTCCTTGTACGACCGCTTCGGATCGAGGAGGATGTGGCCGCTGCGGGCCTTCACGGGAGGAGTCACGGGGCGCGAAGACCCCCCGGGCTATTATCGCTTGTCGCGGGCGCTCCTCGAGCCGAATCGAACGTCGAAAGCCTCAAAGCGGGGACCCGCTAACCGCCCGTGGCGCTCCCGTAGTCTAGTGGTCAAGGATAGAGGCCTCTCGAGCCTCTGACGCGGGTTCAAAGCTGGAGGGGGAAGCCCCCCGGTGAAACTCCCGCCGGGAGCACCTCTACCCTGCCGTCGAGCGGCCCGTGGGTCGCCGTGAGGTCAAACGTTGTGCGCTTCGCGACCGGCGAGGGTACAGCGAACCTCGAGGGAAGGGGCGTAGAGCCCCGTCGAAGGGACCTTCATCAGCTGGAGTACCTCGCCCTGGTCCCGGAGCGCCTGCTCCAGCTCCTCTTCGCTGGGGGCCAGATACGCCAGGAGGAGGAGCGGCGTCGTGGTGTGGTAGAACTCGTCGAGCCCGCCCTTCGTCGTCGTGTGAGGGTCGTCGTTGAACTGCCCGAACAACGCCACCCCGAAGGCGGAGCGCTCGGCGGTCAAGGGGGCGCAGGCGAGGTACGCCACGAGACCGTGTTCGTTCAGGATCTTCTCGAGGAGGCCCGAGATGCGGTCCGCGAGCGGCTGGGCCACGGGCCGGCGTTCCATCGTGCAGTGGCAGAGCTCATGCACATGGTGCAGCCGCAGGAAGTTCCGGACCGGCTCGGGAGCGTCGGTGAAGCGGTCGTAGGCCATGCGGGCGAGCCGCGCGCCGATGATGCAGTCGAAGTAGCTGGTGTTGTGCGGGCGGGATTTCCAGTCGTCATGCTTCGTCACGCCGAGCATGGCGCGCATTCCGTTCTCGTGGATGCGCAGCAGGAGCTCCAGCTTCCGCTCGTCCAGCCCCCGCGAGAGCAACATCTCTGCTGGCGCCGCCCCGGTCGGCGGCAGGCTGTCCGCCCCACCCATTGCCTGCGGAGCGGCCCACGTATGCCTTGGCTTAAGCGCTTTTCGTGCCGTCTCACCCTTTGCGGAAGGGTACATGCGCACCTGCGCGCACTGGCCCGAATCGGCCCCGGCGGAGGGAGAGCGCACCGGCCGGGCCGACCGGGCTACGAGGAAGAAGCGAACGCAGGAGAGCCCCGCTCCCCTCCCTAGCGTGGGCCTCCGTCGGGCGGAGGGGGGACAGATATAGGCCGGGGGGGCTCCCGAAGCGATTCCGGGATGCGCAACCTCCAGTACCAGCTGGGTCTTGAGGTCGGTGAGGCCACGACCGGCTACACGGGCCGGCTCGAGGTCCGCGCCGAGGAGCTCCCGACCGAGCTCCTGCTCGATTCGGTGGGCCTTCGGATCGATTCGGTCGAATCGGGGGGCCATTCGGTTCCGTTCGAAGTGATCGAACAGTCGGGGAAAGTGCGGATTGGCCCGCTCCCGGAGGGCGCGGCCGCCGTCCAAGTGCAGTTCGGCGGCAAGGTGGCCGAGGATGCGCTGTCCGGGTTCTACGTTTCACCGCTGGGATCCGGCCGGCTGCTCACGACGGACCTCGAGCCGATCTGCGCCCGGCAGCTGTTCCCGTGCATCGACCGACCGGACGCCAAGGCGACCTTCTCGGTCGAGGTCAGCCACCCCAGTCATCTTCGCGCCGTCTCGAACATGCCGGCCCTGGCGACCCAGTCAGCCCCGGGGGGTCGGACCGTGACCCGATTCGCACCGACCCCTCCGATGGCGACGTATCTGCTCTACATCGGCGTGGGCCCGCTCGAGGAGCTCGAGGGACCCGGGCAGGCGCCGAAGGTGATCGTCGCGGCGGCGGCGGGCCGGGCCAAGGAGGGCGCGTTCGCCCTCGAACTCGCCCCGCGGCTTCTCGCGTACTTCTCCGACTACTACGGCCTTCCCTACCCGCTGCCGAAGCTCCACCTCGTGGCGGTCCCCCATTACGGCTCGGGGGCGATGGAGAACTGGGGGGCGATCACCTTCCAGGAGTACTACCTTCTCCTGGGCGACCGGTCGCCCGCGTCCACTAAGCAGGACCTCGCCGAGGTCCTCGCGCACGAAATCGCCCACCAGTGGTTCGGCAATCTCGTGACGCTGCGCCGCTGGAGTGACCTCTGGCTCAACGAAAGCTTCGCGACGTTCGTCGGCTTCGGGGCCGTCGACGCGCTTTTCCCCGAATGGAAGTCCTGGGAACTCTTCCTACTCGTGCAGACCGCCGGGGCGATGATGTGGGACGCGCTCCCCCACACGCATCCGGTCTTGACGGAGATCGACGAGCCCGACCAGATCCAGCAGATCTTCGACGAGATCAGCTACGGCAAGGGAGCGAGCCTCCTGCGCATGGCCGAGGGATTCCTGGGGGAGCGTCTCTTCCGCGAGGGGGTCAGCGATTATCTCCGCCGCCATCAGTGGGGAAACGCGGAGCCCCGCGACCTCTGGGCCGCTCTCGCGGGGCGATCGAATCTACCCGTCGACACCCTCCTCGCGACGTGGGTTGAGCGGCCGGGGTTCCCCCTCGTCGTCGCGACTCGGGAGGGCTCCCGCCTCCGCCTAGAGCAGCGGCGGTTCTCGTACCTTCCCGGGGACGCCTCCCCACCGTGGCCGATCCCCCTTAGCGTCGCGGTCGGCGACCGGGTCGAGCGCCGCGTTTTCGACTCTGCGTCGGTCGAGCTTCCTGTCGAACCGGCGACCCGGATCGTCGTGAACCCGGGACGCAGCGGGTTCTACCGGGTCCGGTACGATGGCGAGCTCCGGGACGACCTGCTCCGGGGGTACGCCCGCCTTCCGGCGATCGATCGGTGGGGCCTCCTCAGCGACGGCATCGACCTGTTCCTGGCCGGCGAGACCGACCTCGAGACCTACCTCGGTCTTCTCGCCCGTACGAGCGAGGAGACCGACCCGTTCGTCCTCGGCGAGGTCTGCGCCTCCGTTCAGTCCCACTATCCCCTCATCCATCGGGTCCCCGCCTGGGAGCGGAGTGTCGCGAGCGTGGTGGCCACGCAGGTCGACCGGTGGGGCGTGGACCCGGTCCCCGAGGAGCCGGTGCGGACGAAGAGCCTTCGGGAGGACCTCCTCGTCGCGCGGGTCCGTACGGATCGGAAGTTTGCCGCAACGCTGGCGCGGCGGGTGTCGGAGGTCGACCGGGTGCCTCCCGAGCTGGTCCGACCGATCCTGACGGCGGTGGGGGTGTCGGGAGGTGCCGAGGGATTTGGGCTCCTACGGGACCGTCTCGCGGGCGCCGGCGGCGTCGAGGCGGCACGCCAGGCGGCCCAGGCGTTGGGAACGAGCGAGAACGCCTCTGGGATCCGTGAGACCTTGGAGCTCCTGTTCACCGGGGGCCTGCCCCTCGGCGTCTGGAACGCGCTCTTCGGGAGCGCCGTTCGATTCAATCCGGACCATTCGGACGTGCTCTGGTCGTTCTTCCAGGCGCGCATCGGAGACTTGGCCCAGTTAACGGCGGGCACCGGGGCCGCGGCGCGGTACATGAAGGTCGCTCTCCCCGCGCTCGGGATCACGCGGGCCGACGAGGTACGCCGATGGGCCCGCTCACATCACTTTAGTGAAAGCGCGGCCGGTGCCGACGCGGGCCTCGACCTCCTCGAGGTCTACGAGCGGACTCTGCGGCGGTCCATGACGGTCGGCGATCCTCTGGCGGTCAGTCGGGCCCGGCCGTAAGCGCGACGGGCAGCGGGCGTGCCGCCCGTCGACAAGGGGACCCATCGTCCGAACCGGCCCGCGGGGCCGCCGCCGACCGCGAAGATGCCGGAGCAAGTCGCGCGGGTTCGGCCAGGGTCGCCGGCATCCCGCGGGCCATCGGCGGGTCGGGGGAGGGTAACTCCGCGGAGGATGGGTTTTCTCCCCTCTCCCGAGTGAGGTCGATCGGGCCGCGACGCTCGCCCCAGAGCTGGTCCCCAATGGCGCTTCGAACAAGTTAAGGCGCCCGGCGCCGCCTGCCGGCCGTGCCGCTTGCGTACCTCGTGGTGCTCTCGCTTCAAGACCCCGTGGCGCGCCGGGTTCACGACCTGTGGGGGACCCCGCCCGCGACGGGCGAGCAGGTGGATGGAACCCCGGTCCGTCGGCTGGCCAACGGCGCGTGGGTTCTGAGCCGCTCTCCCCTCCACATCCTCGATGACCGCGTCGAAGACCGACTCCCGGCGAGCATCCGGGCCGCGGAACCGACCCTGGTGTTCCCGTCGATCCACCGAAGCGATAGCGGAACTCGGTGCTTCACGGTCCACCCCCTCGGCAACTTCGGCGGCTCGGCGGAGGTCGGGGGGGCGCCGCGCGCCCTCAACCCAGCCGCTCCGCAGCTCATGACGGACGCGCTGCGGCGACTCGACGAGGCCGGCCGTTCGACCGGCCTACGGGCCACATTCGAGGCGACCCACCACGGCCCGCAGAGCTCCCTGCCCTCCTTCTTCGCCGAAATAGGATTCGGGGATGACCCCGAGCCCCCTCCCGACGCGGTCCGCCAGCTCGGGTCGACGCTGGTGGAACTGGACCCCGACCCGACCGACCGGGTCGTCGTCGGCGTCGGCGGCGGGCACTATGCCCCGCACTTTACCGACCTGGCCCTGAAGCGGCACTGGGCGTTCGGCCACGTGATCTCCCGCCACGCCCTCCTTACGGTCGACGTCGAGACCGCCCGGCTCGCGATGACGGCCACCCCGGGCGTCGAGGGGGCCCTCTACGCCCGCGCGGCCGATTTTGGTCTTCCCGCCGGCGCTGCCCTCGTTCCCCGGCTCTCGGAGAACCTCGCGCCTCGGCGCGGGGCGGGCGGGTCGTGACGGGAAGTTTAAGAAACGCGTACGGCTCGCTGCTTCTCATGGCCGCCAAGAAGGGTGCCAAGGGGTTCAGCGACGAGGAGCGAGCCGCCATGCAGGAGTACACCCGGGAGCGGAAGATCATCTGGGGGAAGAACCGGGCCGAGGATGAGCGGGCCGTGCTCGAGAAGATCGAGACGTTCCCGGAACCGGACCGGTCGATGGCACGGCGACTTCACACGATCATTACGGAGGCCGCCCCGCGGCTCTCCCCGAGACTCTGGTACGGCATGCCGGCGTACTCTTCGGAGGGGAACGTCCTCTGCTTCTTCCAGCCGGCGAGCAAGTTCAAGGCGAGATATGGAACGCTGGGCTTCAACGACGCCGCGAAGCTCGACGATGGCACCGTCTGGCCCACTTCGTACGCCGTGAAGAAGCTGACCCCCTCCGACGAGTCGAGGATCTCTGCGCTCGTGAAGAAGGCCACGGCCTGACGGGCTGCTCGTGGCCCAACCCTAGCGCTGGGAGCGCGACGACTCCGCCGTGGGGCCGGTCGCCGGAGGGAAAAGGACCTACTCGGTCGAGCGGCGTTTCTCCGACTTCTGGAACATGATGGCGCCGCTGCGGTAGACGGCCTTCCCGACGCGGACGTTCTGCACCGAGGCCACGTGCGGCGCCCGCTCCGCCAGCATCATGCTCTCCACGATCTGGCGGAAGAGCGCGCTCTGGTTGATCTCGGGATGGCGTTGGAGGAAGGCATGCTCCTCCGGAGTGATGGTGATGTTCTTTCGAAGCATCCCGGCCTGCTCGCGCATGTCCCGTCGGTTCCCCGGCATACGGTCGGCTAACTGGGTACCCCTATATATGCGTATTCATACAGGAGCACCCCACCGAGAGTTCGGCCGGCATGTCAGCCGGCACGGCCTCCCCGACGCCGGCCGGAACGGGGGGGTGCGGGCGGACCCGCGATCACGGTCACGGCCCCGTCGAGGCTTAACCCTTCTTCGGCCGCCTCTCGCACCGACCGGGGCGTGACGGCTCGCAGTTCCTGGGGCCAGGTTTGCAAGAAGTCGTCGGCCAGCCCGTGGTAGGCGATGTCGACGGCGAGCTCGTGGGCGCCGCTCGTGGTCTCGAGGGCCAGCGGGAGTTCTCCAATGGCGCTCTCGCGGATCCGCCGGAGCTCTCCCGACGGCACCGTGGCGGTCGCGATCCGTCCGACCTCGGCCCGGACCACCCGCTCCGTGGCCTCGGTCCGCTCGGGGCCGGTCCCGGCCCCCGCCACCCAGTAGCCGCCCCATCGCATGGCCTGGAACTCGCTCGAGGCGTGGTACGCCAGCCCCTTCGCTTCCCGTACCTTCTGGAAAAGGCGGGAAAGGAGGGGGCGCCCGCCCAGCACCTCGTTGGCCAGGAACACCCCCGGGTAGTTCGGCGCGCTGCGACGAACCGAGGGGCCGCCCACGCGGATCTCCACCTGGGCCCGACCGGGGAGCGGGATGGCGCGGGAGCGCTGCGTCGGCCGGGGGACGGGCGGAGTCCGCGGCGCGGCCGGGGCCCGTTCGTTCGGAAACTCGGCCCAGCGGCGGCCGACGGCTCGTAGGAAATCCGGACCCCGAGGGGCACCGGTCGCAACCAGTAAGCTACCCTCCCGGCTCGTCGAGCGTCGATGGAAGTCGACCAACTCGCTGCGTCCGAGCCGCCGGACGCTGCGGGCGGTACCGAGCCCGCTCAGGCGGTAGGGGTGGCCCGCAGGGAAGACCATCCGGGCAAGTTCGGTCTCCGCGCGGCTCTCGGGCTGGGAAGCCTCCCGGAGCTGGCGCTCGTAGACCTGGCGTCGGACCCTCTCGAGGTCCTCCGTTTCGAGTCGGGGCTCCAGCACCACGGCGGCCAGAAGCTCGAGCAGGTCCGGCCACAACTCGCGCGGACCCCAGACGGAGACCTCCGAGGACTCCGGGTGACAGCGTCGGGTCAGCGTCGCGCCCATCCGGTCGAGCTGACGATCGAGCGCCCGCCGGTCCCACCGTCCCGCTCCGCTCGGTTGGAGCAACGACAAGAGAATCGCCGTGCCCTCCCGGCCTTCGGGGTCGTACGCCCACCCTCCGGGGGTCACCAGCGTCGCCGCAAAGCTCTCGGCCCCCGGGGGAGCGGCTTGAAGGGCCAGCCGCAGACCGGTTGGGTGTACCGATTGCGTGACCCTCCGAGGGTCGCTCGACTCAGCGGCCACGGTCCTCCTCCGTCGGCAGGTACCAGACCGTGGCACGGGCCACGGGCCGCAGGATCGATCGGGCCACGTCGTGCACCGCCTTCCGCGATGTGCGGAGCACGCGACGGAGGAGGTCGCGTTCCAAGCCGGGGGGACCGAACATGGCGAAGTAGCCGAGGCGGAACCCCGTTCGCGTCGCGCCTTCGTAGGAGAGGGTCGCGGCGCGGGCGAGCTTGGCTTTCGCCTCGGCTAGCTCGGACGCGGTTGGACCCGACCGAACCATCCCGTCGATCTCCGCGTCCAGGGCCTCCTCGATTCGTTCGGGCTTGATCCCCGGAGCCGACTGGACGTGGATGGTGAAGAGACCGGGGTGTACCTTGGGCCGGAACTCACTGACCGCCCGCACCGCGAGGCCGGGGTCGACGAGCCTCCGATAGAGCCGGGCCGACGGGTGCTCGCGCGCGCGGCCCCAGGTGCTGCCCACGGCGAACAGGCGATTCTCCCCTCCCAGCACGACGTCGAGGAGAATCGTCGCGGGCGTCGTCGACTCGTCGAAGGCAGGGGCGCGCCAGCCGCACTCAAGGTAGGGGGTGGTGCCCGGGCCGGCCAGCTCCGCCCGTCGTTCGGCGTTCGGTGGGGGCTCCCGCGTCGGGACGTGCGGGTCGGCGCCCGAGGAGGGGAGGCGGGAGAATCGACGGACGACTTCCCGGCGCATCGCCCCCGCCGGAAAGCCTCCGGCGATGACCAACACGGCGTTCCGCGTGCCGTAGTAGCGTCGATAGTAGTCGTGGAGGTCGCGGGGGGTCAGGCTGAGGATGTCGCCAGGGAGACCGAGGGGATCCCAGCGATAAGGGTGGGTGCGAAACGCGAGATGGTACAGCTCCTCCTCGGCCCGGAACTCCGGCCAGTTCTCGTTGCCCTCCCGCTCAGAACGGATCACCGTGCGTTCCCGCTCCACCTCGCGCGGCTCGAAGAGGGCCCGGGTCATCCGGTCGGATTCGATATCGAGGGGAACCCCCACATGCTCGCGCGGCACGGTCGTGAAGTAGGCCGTGAAGTCGGTGTCGGTAAAGGCGTTCAACTCACCGCCCACCTCGACGACCGCGCGGTCCATCTCGCCCTTGCGAAACCGCGGGGATCCTTGGAAGAGCATGTGCTCGACCCAGTGGGAAGCGCCCGTGATGCCGGGAGCCTCATTCTTCGACCCGACCCGGTACCACACCCAGACGCTCGCCGTCGGACTTCCCAGCTCGGGGGACAGCACCACGCTGAGCCCGTTCCTTAACGAGAACCGCTCCACGCTGGAGGGCGGCCCGGCGCGTCGCACCACGCGCGGGGGAGTCGCCTCTCCTTATTATGACCGGGTAAGCGGCGCGAAACGGTTATGGCGCCCCCCACGCCATCGGTCGTGGTGTACCCTGCGGTCCGCCTGCTCCGTCCGGGCAACACGCTCGTTTCCTTCGCGGGAACGGTCGTCGGGGCCCTCGCGGCGCGCGGCGGGGGGCTGGCGTGGGATCCGGCGTTCGCGCTGGCCGCGATCTTGGCCGCCATCTCGACCGCATGCGTGACGGCCGCCGGCAACGTCGTGAACGATATCCTGGATCGCGAGACCGACCGGGTCAATCATCCGGACCGCCCCCTGGTCACGGGATCGGTCAGGGTTCCGACGGCCCGTCGGCTGGCGGTCGGGCTCTTCCTCGTCGCCGCCGTAGCCATCGCCCCGCTCAGTTTCGCCCACCCACTGCTCCCCGTCATCCTCGCCGCGGCGGTCGGAACCCTCCTGGCGTACGAGTTCCGATTCAAGGCCCACGGGGTATCGGGAAACTCCCTCGTCGCCTTTCTCACCGCGGCCGTCTTTCTCTACGGGGGCGCCGTAACGTCCCATCTCGTGGTCGTGCTCCCGTTCGCGGCGATGGCCTTCGGCGCGACACTGAGCCGTGAGGTGATCAAGGACATGGAGGATGCCGAGGGCGATGTCGGCCGCCGGACCCTCCCCCGCATCCACGGGATGGCCCTCGCGACGCAGGTCGCTCGCTTTGCGGTCGCCGGCGCCGTACTCCTGAGCCCGCTTCCCCTCGCCACTTTCTTCTCCGTTTCCTCCGCCGCCGGAATTATGTATCTGGGGCTGGTGCTCGCCGCCGATGCCCTCTTCGTGGTCTCGGTCGCTTATCTTCCCCGGCGTCTCCACTGGGAGCAGACCCTGAGCAAAGGGGCGATGACGATCGCGCTGCTGGCGTTCTTGGCCGCGGCGTTCCGCTAGGGGCGGTGCACGGATGGGGCGGGTCCTCGAGTATCTCACGCAACGGCTGAGCCGGGGGCCGGTCCACTTCACGCTCATCGACCCCGACAAGTCGCCCGGGGAGTCGGCCGCCGCCATCGCGAAAGGCGCCACCGCGCTGGGGAGCGACCTCATCCTCCTCGGGGGCTCGACGGGGATCTCGCCCGACAAAATGGGCGAGGCCGCGTCCGCCATCAAGCGGTCCGTGGAGGCGCCGGTCGTGATCTTCCCCGAAGGCCAGAATTCGCTCACCCCAAAGGCGGACGCCGTGCTGTTCATGAGCCTCCTCAATTCCCGCAGCCTCGACCTCGTCATCCGTACCCATGCCCGGGCCGCACCGGCGATCCGGTCCATGGGACTCGAGCCCATTCCGATGGGGTACCTCGTCGTTGCCCCCGGGATGCGGGTCGGGGAGGTGGGCCAGGTCGACGCGGTTCCCCGAGCGGGCGCCGCGCTCGCCCAAGGATACGCCCTCGCGGCGCAGTACCTGGGCATGCGGATGGTCTACCTGGAGGCGGGTTCGGGGGCGCCGAGCCCGGTTCCGGCGGAGATGGTCCGCTCGGTGCGGGAGGTTCTCGAAATCCCGCTCATCGTCGGGGGCGGGATCCGCTCGGGCCGCGATGCATCAGGCCTGCTCGCCGCCGGAGCGCAGGTCCTGGTCACTGGCACGATCACGGAGGAGGAGGGGTTGGGCGAGGGGTTCCACGACATCCTGCGGGAGGTGCGTCGGGCTCGTGGCGACCAGTGAGCCGACCGCCCCCGCGGAGCCCGCCCGGGGTGCCACTCGACGGGTCGTCCGCATGATATTCCGGGCGCCGTCGCCGTCGGCGGTGTCCCTGCTCCTCCTCGGCGCGCTGACTCTTCTCGCTGCCGTCGCGTGGCTTCCCGGGGGGTTTCCGGAGCCGTTTCTCGCAGGATGGCTGGCCGTCTTCCTGTTCCCCTCGGCGGTGGCGGTCGCGGTCTCCACGCCGCTCGCTGGCGCGCTCGGGGGCGAGTTCGCCTGGCGCCGCAGCGTCCTTCTCGCGTTCATGAGCGCTCTCCTGCTCCTTCCTCTCCTCCTCATCTGGCGAGGGGTGGCGACGCTCCCGGCCGCCCAGGGGATTCCGTTCGCCGCGATCCTCCTGTTCCTGCAGGCGCCGACCCTCTGGTTCCGGCACATGACCATCTTCGGGGTTTCCCGGTCGAGCCATTCCCGCTCGCTGCCCGTCTCGCTCCTGCCGCCCCTCGCGGCGGTCGCGGGAGTGTTCTTGGTCTATCCGTCGACGCCAGCGCTCCTCGTCGCGGCGGGTCTCGACCTCGGCCTCGGATTCGGCTGTGCGGCCCTCCTGCTTCGGGCGGCGGACCGACCGCTCCGGCGGGAGTTTCACATCTCAGGGGTCTCGCTCATCCGGCCCCTCCTCGACCACGTCAACCGCCGGGACCCGGCCGCGACCGAGGTCATCGAGGGCTTCTTCCGGCGCTTCGCCATCCCGGCGGACCTGCGCGTGACGCTTCTGCACTTCGCCCGAGGGGGCGCGCCCGTGGCGACGCTCGCCCTTCCGACGGTGCATCCCGGTCCGTTCGCCGCGCTCGGGGCGAGCGACCTTCCTCGAAAGCTGGACGAGGCCCTCGGGCCCTCGGCCGGCCTCGTCATCGTGCCCCACACCCCGTGCAACCACGACCTCGACCTCCCGAGCGGTGCCGAGGTAAGCCAGGTCGCGGAGGCCGCGCGCACGCTCCTCGAAAACCTCCCCGCGGCCTCTCCCAGTCGGGGAAGTCCGCTGATCGCCGGACGGAACGGGAGCGTCGCCCGCGCGCAGGTGATCGGGGAGACGACCCTCCTGGTCGTCACGCAGGCCCCGGAGCCGACGGACGACATCGACTTCTCCGTCGCCGACCAGCTCTACAAAGAGTACGCGGGGAAATGCCACCTCGCGATCGTGGACGCGCACAACTCCTATGTGGAGGGCCAGGGGGACCTCATCTACGGCACGCCCAGCGCGCATCGGCTCCTCGAGGACGCCCGGGCCTCGATCGCGGAGGCGCAGCTGCGGGCCACCGACGGCCCCGTCGAGGTGGGGGTGGCGTCCCGGGGAGGCTACTCCATCGGCGAGCACGGCGTCGGCCCGCACGGGATCCGCGCCTTCGTGGTGAGGACGGCCGGCACGACGACCGCCTACGTGCTCATTGACGGGAACAACCTGGTCCTCGGTCTACGCGAGCCCATCCTCGCGAGCCTGCGCCCCTTGGTCGACGTCGCCGAGGTGATGACGACCGACAACCACGTCGTGCACGAGGTCGATGGGGGCATCAATCCCGTCGGCGAGCGCTACCCCGTGACCGCCCTGGCCGCCGACATCCGGTCCGTGGTTGCCGAAGCGGTGGGTCGGCTCGCTCCCGTGGAGGTGCGGGCCGGGACCGTGGCCATCTCGTCCGTGCCCGTCCTCGGCCCCGGTTGGACCGCTCGCCTTTTGACATCCCTCGGCGACACCATCTCGATGTTCGCGAACGCCCTTCTCACGACGTTCCTCCTTCTCCTCGCCGGCTCGATCATCATCCTGCTCGCCGTTCGCTAGGTCGTGATGACGGTGGAAGGCAGCCACGAACCGATCCCCGCGGAGGCGGCGGCGCTGGTCGGCGACCCGGAGGCGCTCCGGATGCTGTCGAACCTGGTGGCCCTGGCGCCGACGAACCTCGAGGACCCCCCGACGGGGCGTTACGAAAAACCCCACTATGTCGCCACCGCCGACCGTCTGGTGCGGATCGCGCGCGGCCTGGGGCTCCCGACCCGGATCTTCGACCCCACGGCCGACCCCCACTCCTCCGCCCAGCTCATCGGGGGCCCGCGCCCGAGCGTGATCGTCGACCTCGACGTCGGGGCCCCGGAGCGCGTGCTGGTGCTCGCGCACTACGACGTCGTCCCCGTTCCCTCGGAACAGTTGAGCCGCTGGAAATCCCCCCCGCACACGCTCACGTGGCGACCGAACGGCCGGCTGTACGGTCGAGGGTCGAACGACGACCTCGGGAGCGGAGTCGTGGCGTCCTTCCTCGCCTTGAAGCGGCTCACCCAGGGCCCCCCGCCGCCCAGGAACGTCCGCCTGCTGATCTGTTGTGACGAGGAGACCGGCGGCGCCGGCGGGGTGGAAGCCCTGAAGGAGCACGACGCCCGCCTGGCCGACACGGACGAAGACCGATTTCTCCTCGGGGAGGTGGCCCTCATCCCGGACGGCCAACCGCACGCCACGGCCGGCTCGTGCGGTGTCGCGTTCCTCGATGCCGGGTTCGAGCGACCCGTGCCGCTTCCCGTCGTGCTCGATTACGGTGACCTTCTGGTCGGGCTGCACGAGCGCGTGCGCCGTTGGCGGTCGCGCTATCCGTCGCCGGATTGGCCGGACGAAGGGGCGCCGGAGCCCGTGATCACCGGGCGGGTCACGGTGACGAAGTTCGACGCCCGGGCGCCGGAGGCGAGGGTTCCCGTGGACGGGCAGCTTCTCCTCGCCCGGGCCGAAACCGACGCGGCGAACCAGATCGCGGAGTCGGTGACCCTCGTCATCCAGCCTCCCGCGAAGGGCGGCGAGAGCTTTCTGGCCCGGGCGCGTTCCCATCTGAAGCCCCCGTTCCACGCGGAGCCGGCCGGCCCGA
>DASRSW010000053.1:0-4316 GCA_035656275.1 Thermoplasmata archaeon | reverse complement strand
ACGGGCCGTCGACTCCGCCGACCCCATCAAGTACGATTTCGTTCTCTGTCACACCGGAGTGTCGGGAGATTGCCCCAAGGAACGCGACCTCGCGGTGTGCGGCCCGTGCGTGGTTCGACCGGATTGCCGGCTGTGGCGGGGGCGGAAGGTGGCGGCGTGAGCTCGACCGCCGCCCTTGCCATCGATTCCGGGCTGCTCGCCCGATTTCGCCAAGCAGGCGAGGGGATCGCTTGGCGCTCCGCGACCGGGAGTCGGCGGAGGGCCCCCGCAGTGGCGGGGACCGCGCGGATCGCCCACCTCAACGACGAGGAGGCTCGTGTGGAGATGCGGTTGGCCGGGACGGCGTCTACGCTGGTGGTCGAGTCGGGACCGGTCGGGGCCCTCGTGATCCTCCTCGAAGCCGATCGACGGGGGGTTACGCCCGGCCTCGAAGCTCAGGAGGGCAAGGTCGACGCTGCCTTCCCGAACGGGGCGATTGTCGCCCGGTGGGGCTCACGCGCCGGTGGGCACTCGACGCTCGGTGTCAAAGACCTCGTCGACGTTGCTCGGTACGCCCTTCGGTGAATCCCCGGGTCGGCCACGGAGGTCCGCCAGTCCCACCTCGCCCGCCGGCTCGTACGCGAAATCCCTGAGCCACGGTGCCTCGACAACGACGACTCGTCGGATGTCGCCGCGGCGGATCAGACGATCTTCACGGCCACGAGACGAAAGTCTCGGCCACCGCTCGCCATGTCCACTCGGGCCCGTGCGAAGCAGTGCGAGTACTCGAAGCAGAAGACTCCCACCGAGACGGTGATCCAGAGTATCAGCACGTATCGGTGAGTACCGTTCACCGTTCCGTTCAGATGCCACGTGGCTCCACCGGCGACGTGGGTCCGGTCGCTCCGATTCCCATTGAAGATGTTCAAGCCGCTACAATTGAAATTCTGGCAGGAGGTGTAGTTCTGCGCGCTCGTCGCATTGGTAAACTTCAGCCCGGCTAGCACGTGGAAACCGCCGAGGTAGGACTTGTTGGTCAGATCGAAGACGAGTGGATAGATCCACACATCGTATCGGGCCATCCCACGACAATCTGCGGTCCCGAATCCGGTAGAATTGAGGACCACCGGGCACGGCCCGGATATCGACAGCAACGACGAGGCGGTGAGGGCGATCCGGACCGTGGGGGAGATCACTCGGTGACCCGCATGAAGGTGCAAGGGGAACACCAGCTCGGTGTTCGCCGCGAGGAGGTAGCTTCCGTAACCGACCGTTGCCGGGCAGGATCGGGCGGAGGCCGAATCCATGAGCATCCCGACCCCGGTGGTGAAGTTGAACTGAGGCCGCGAAGCCACCGCCCGGAAGCATCCGCCGGAATAGAGGGTGTTCGACGTCGTGATCCATCCCCTGAGCGGGGGGGCGATCGTGCTCGCACCTGTCGTGGGTAACAGGAATAGAATCGAAGCGAGGAATGCGCCGACGACCAGCGGAAATCTTCCGGCGGTGGAGTGCCGGGGCTCCCGTCCCTGCGATGCTCGACCCGATCGCGACGAAAGTGCCGCGCTCGCTATCGTGGGGGACACGTCTCGGCCACCGAAACCGGGCGGAAGAGAGTTCCGTTGGGGGACTCTGACGCCCCGCCCCTCCCGACGCCCTTAGGATCCGACACGGTGCGGTCGGGTTTGCGCCCGATCCGAGGAGATTCTCGTTCCTCCGGCGGGGTTCTCGCGGCGGCGAGTCCTGCGCCCCCGGCCCGGACGAACGAATCCCGAGCTACTTCGTTGGGGATCCGGGGCCAGTTACCGCTCCGGAGCCCGGAGTGGTGCGGGACGGCTCCGGGCAGTCGCCCCCGGGGGAGTCCGTCCCCTACGAGCAACCGCTCGTCGAGCCGCAGACGGTGCAGGCGTAGCAGGTCCCCGAACGGACCATGAGCCCGCCGCACACGGCGCAGCTAGGCGCATCCTCGCTCTCGCCGGGACGGGACTGCTCCGGAGGGGCAAAAGTGTCGAGCGCACGCGTCTCGAACTTGATCACGCTCGCGCCCCCACTCGCACCGGGCTTGGTCGCTCCGTGTCCGTTCCCGTTCGCCCCCTCGGCGGCCGGCCCTTCCAGGCCGATCGCGCGACGGTCGTCCTCGGTCAGGAACTCGGTCGCAAGCCAGCGCGCCACGTAGTCGGGGATCGACTTCGCGAAACGGATCTGCGGGTTGTTCGTCGCCCCCGCCGGCTCGAACCGCATGTGGGCGAGCTTCCGTACCAGGTCCTTGAGCGGCACCCCGTGCTGGAGCGCCATCGACATCGAGATCCCGAGCGAGTCCATCAGCCCGTTGACCGTCGAGCCTTCCTTCGTGACCCGGAAGAAGATCTCGCCGGGTCGTCCGTCGGGGTAGAGGCCGACGGTGACGTAGCCGTCGTGCCCGCCGACCTGGAAGTGGTGGGTGACCGCCTTGCGCGCGTCGGGCAGCCGCTCGCGCTGCGGGGCGCGGACCCCGCCCGCGGCGGTCTTGCCCTTGCCGGTCTCGTAGGGCTGGCTCGCCTTGCAGCCGTCGCGGTAGAGGGCGACGCTCTTGATCCCGAACCGCCACGCCTCGAGGTAGATCCGCTCGATGTCCTCGACGGTCGCCTCGTTGGGGAGGTTGATGGTCTTCGACGCGCCGCCCGAGAGGAATGGCTGGACCGCGCCGAGCATCTTGAGGTGCCCCATCGGGGCGATGGTGCGGTTGCCGCCCATGGGGGCGAGCGCGCAGTCGAAGACCGGCAGGTGCTCGGGCTTGAGCCCGGGCGCCCCCTCGATCGTCCCCGTCTGTTCGATGTGCTGGCGGATCTGCGCGGTCTGCTCGGCCGAGTAGCCGAGGCTGACGAGCGCCTCCTCGACCGTGCGGTTCGCCATCCGCATCTGGCCGCCGCCGACGAGGTTCTTCACCTTCACCAGCGACAGCTCGGGTTCGAGCCCGAGGGTGTCGCAGCCCATCAGCAGCCCGATCGTCCCTGTCGGCGCGATGACCGAGATCTGGGCGTTGCGGTAGCCCCAGAGCTCGCCGGCCTTGACGGTCTCGCGCCAGCGCTCCGCGGCCGCCTGCAGGTAGGGCTGGAGCCGCGCATCGGTCGTCGTGACCGCCTCCGCCGCCTTCGCGTGCTTGCCCATCACGCGCAGCATCGCGGTACGGTTCTTGTCGAACCCCGGGAACGGGCCGACCCGACGGGAGATCTCGGCCGAGGTGTGGTAGCCCTCGGCGGAGAGATACGCGCTCACCGCCGCGGCGAGGCTGCGGCCCGCGTCGGAATCGTAGGCGAGGCCGTAGTGCATGACGAGCGCCCCCAGGTTGGCGTAGCCGAGCCCGAGCGGGCGGTAGTCGTGGGAGTTTTGCGCGATCGACGCCGTCGGGTAGCTGGAAGCGTCGACGAGGATCTCCATGGCGATGATCATCGTGCGGACCGCGGACTGGAACAGCGGCAGGTCGAAGCCGCCGTCCTCGCTCAGGAACCGCATCAGGTTGATCGACGACAGATTGCACGCCGTGTCGTCGAGGAAGAGGTACTCGCTGCACGGGTTGGAGGCGTTGATCCGCCCCGCCATCGGGCTCGTGTGCCAGTCGTTCGTGATGTCGTCGAACTGCACGCCGGGGTCGCCGCAGCGCCAGGCGGCGTGGGCGAGCTTGCGCCAGAGCTCGCGGGCGCGGTAGGTGCCGGCCACCGAGTGGTCGGTCCGGTTGTACGTCTTCCACTCGCCGTCGCGGACGACGGCGTCCATGAACGCGTCGGGGAGGCGCACGGAGTGGTTCGCGTTCTGGTAGGCGATGGAGGCGTAGGCGGAATCCGGGTCGGTCCCGTCGAAGTTCGAGGAGTAGCCCTCGCGGATGAGGGCCATCGCCTTGTCCTCCTCCCGGACCTTGCAATCGATGAAATCGACGATGTCCGGGTGGTCCATGTTCAGGATGACCATCTTCGCGGCGCGCCGGGTCGTCCCGCCGCTCTTGATGACCCCGGCGAGCGCGTCGAAGGCGCGCATGAACGACACCGGCCCGCTCGCGATGCCGCCGCCGCCAAGTCGCTCGTGGCTGCCGCGCAGCGGCGACAGGTTCGTGCCGGTGCCGCTGCCGCCATTGAATAGGCGACCCTCGCTCGCGGCGAGCCCGAGGATCGACTCCATGTCGTCGTGGACGGACTGGATGAAGCACGCTGAGCACTGCGGCGGGCTGCGGACGCCGACGTTGAACCAGACGGGGCTGTTGAACGCCGCCATCTGCTGGACCATCAGGTAGGACAGGCTCTCCTCGAACTGACCGGTCTCCTCGGCGGTGTCGAAGTAGCCGAGCTCGAGCCCCTTCTGGCCGATCC
>DASRSW010000052.1:0-8922 GCA_035656275.1 Thermoplasmata archaeon | reverse complement strand
AGGACGGTGAACGCGATTTCCCAGGGAAGGAGGTTGTTGGTCGGCGCCGGGCAGACGCCGTACGGGCACTGCGTATCCACCGGGACGGCGCCCGTGTTCGGGGCGACCGCCCCCGCCAGCAGCACCCCGAGCATGGCGAGCCCAAGGGCCACGGGGACGACCGACCTTTGACGTGTCTTTTCGAACCCCACCGGAGCCCCCGCGGGATGAGGGTCAATGGGGGAGGCCCCTATGTAAACACTGCCCCCCCACCTTGGCCGGGGTCCCCCGGCCCGCTCCCCGGGAATGGTCTAATGGAGGGCCCTCCTCCCTCGAATGTGGTCGACGTTTATGCGGGGACGTTTCTCGCTCTACTCGCGGCGTACGTGCTCTATTCCGTGTGGGCGCACCTCGACGGACGGCTTCCGGTCGGTGCGGCGCTCCTCCTGCTGCTGGTGGCGGCGCTAGCGGACGCGGCGGGGAACGGCCCGCTTGCGAACACCCTCGCGGCCTACGTGTTCTACCTTCTCGGCGCCGGCGTCTTCCTGCTACTCGTCGAGCACATTCGCGAATCCCGCGGCCGGTCGGGGTCAAGCCGGCCGCTTGCCGGAGAGCCAGGCGCTGAACGCCGCGAGTCGCCGGACGAGGGGTAGGCGACGGCGGAGCACGCGCTCCACCGCTTCGAGCAGCAGGCGATCGCCGGCGTCGATCGAGCGCGTCAACAGGACCGCCGCCAGAAAGAGGAGCGCGACCCCAATCGCGAGCACGGGCAGCGCCCAGAAAGGCGGGGTCAGCGGGAGGAGGACGAGGGCGGCGCTCAGGGGGAGGGCCGTCACCAGCAGGGGGAGGACGTAGTGGCCGCCGAACGGGTGGACCCCCTGAAGCACCGCGATCTGGGCCAACGAGAGGACCGGATACACCGCGTTGGCGCTCGCCCAGGCGATGGCCGCCCCGGTGAGTCCGTACGCCGGAATGAGCGTGAAGGCCAGCACGAGGTCGAGCCCGGCGCAGGTAAGGGTGTTGTAGAACAGGAGCCGGGTCTGGCCGTACGCGACCTGGGCCATGGATGCGGGCCCCACCAGCGTCGAGAAGAACGCGCCGAAGACGAGGAGCTGGAGGGGCACGGCGGACGGCGGGAACGCCGCGCTGTAGACGAACTGCAGCGACTCGTTGGGGAAGAAGAAGAACACCAGGAAGAGGGGGAGGGAGGTCAGGACCATCCACTTCGTGGCCGTCGCGTAGGTGATCCGGACCGCGCCGCGGTCTCCGGCGCGGACCAACCGGGCCGTGACCGGGAGGAAGATGTAACCGAGGGAGCCAATGCCCACCTGCAGCAGACGGGCCAGCGAAAGGTCGGCCGTATAGAATCCGACCGAGCCCCGGGCGTAGGCGCCGAGGATGAGCGTATCGCCGTTGTTTGTCACGTACCCCAGGATGCCCACGAGAAAGAGCGGCGCGGCGAAGATTAGGAGCTTCCGCGAGACGCCCGGTTCCCGTGGCCCTTCCGCGAGGTGGCGGGGGAGGCGGCTTCGGGCGTAGAGTACGAGCATCAGAAAGCTGAGGATGGCGGCCACCACGTAGGCGATCAGCACGCCCAGGTAGGTGTCGCCCCGGGGGGCGACGAGGGCGGCGGCGATGAGGAACACGATGAAGAGGAGCGGGTTCAGGACCTGGTTGTAGAACGCATTGGGGATCACATCCTCGTAGCCCTGAAAGATCGCCGCGAGAATACCGGCAAAGACCGACAGTCCGACGGCGACCGAGAAGAACAGGAGGGTGATCCCGAAGACCTGCGCCTGGAACGACGTTAAGAGCACCAAGGCGAAGACCCCGAGGGCAAGGGCCACGAGAAGGGCCGCCGGCCCCCCCACGACGTACGCCGTGTGCACCATGCGGCGGCGCTCCCCTTCAGCGCTCTCGAAGGGGAGGCTTCGCGCGATCGCGGGTCCGAGTCCGAGGGAGCCAAAGGCCGAGATCAACCCGCCCAGGGCGAGCGCCAGCGAGAATTCGCTCCAGAGGTCGGGGTCGATGGGGAACAGTGTGCGAACGAGGATGACGCGGGCGACGAAGCTCTCGGCGACGAAGCCGAGGGTCCCGATCATCATCACCAACGTGCCGCGGGTGACGGAGGTGAGTCCTGACCGGGCTCCGTCAATCGACTCGGCCAAGGACTCTCCCACCTTCCTGCGGCCCCGCCCCCTAAAAGGATAGCGCGCCGCCGGAAGGGGGTTCATTACCCCCGTCGTTCTCGCTGCGAGCGTGAGCGTCCCGGCCCCTTCGATTCTCGAGTGGGCGGGGCTGCTGGTCCTCCTCGGCGTCCTCGTCGCCGGGGCCGGCGAAGGTCTTCGCGCGTTGCTCGCGCGGCGGGTGGCGTTCTTCCGCGCGGAGGAGCCTTTTGAACGGTTCTTGGTCGACCTCTATCTCGGAGGGGCCTTGCTCTACCTCCTCGCCTCCGTGCCCCTCGGTCTCTTCCGCCCGCCCGTCGAAGCCGCGGTCTTGCTCCTCGGTTGGGCAGTCGCTGCCTGGACCGGCCTTCGCGGATCCCGTCTCGTGGAACTCGTGCCCCGCTTAGGTCGGTTCCTGGCTCCCCTGAGACGGCCCTTCGTCCTGGTCGCCGTGGCCGCCAGTCTCGCCCTCGGGGCACTAGAGCTTTCCGTCGCCGGCACGGTTCCGAGCGGGAACACGTTCGATGCCTCCGTCGACACGATGTTTGTCGCGTTGCTCCAGCTGCATGGCTCGCTCACGTACACTCTCGACCCGATTTCCACCGGGCTCGTCGCCTATCCCCAGGGGTCGACGGTCTGGCTCGCGATCGCTCAACAGTTCGGGACCCTCCCCCCTCCGCAGACCGCGCTCCTCGTGAGCCCATTCTTCATGGGCCTCGCCCCGCTCGCGGGGTATGTCGTCGGACGGCGCTGGATGGGCACGGAGTCCGCCGGCGCCGCCTTCGCGCTGGTCCTCGGCGTCATGGGGCCGGGAACGCGCTACCTGGCTTCCGGAAGCTACGATTTTGTCCTCGCCTTCCCCCTCGTCCTGTACCTGGTGAGCCGGACGCGGGAGTGGATCGGCCCCGTCGCGCCGTCGCTGCGCGACGCGTTCGGGTTTGGCGCCCTTACCGGAGTCTCGGCTGCGCTCAACCCCGTCGGAGCGGAGTGGCTCTTCCTCCTTCTTCCCCTCATGGCCTTCCTCCCCCTAGCTCCGCGTCCGGCCTCGGCCCTTCGGTGGGTCGGCGCCTGGGGGACCGCTGCCGCCGTCGCCGTCCTCTGGGTGCTGCCGTCGTTGCGCGCGCTGACGGGGGGCGCGGCGGGCTCCCCCCCGGGGGGTTCGGTAGGTCTTCCCGTCGGGGGGTTCGTTGCCCTCACGGACCCGTTCGTGATCCGCTCCAATGTGATCACCTTCTCCCCGTTTCCGGGGCTCTCGGCCGAACTCGCGGTCCTCCTCGGCATTGGCGCCGTCGTGTTGCTCTGGCCGGCGCTGCGGGGGAGCGCGGCGATGACCGAGTTCGGCCGCTGGGCGCTCGCCGGCATCCTGAGCGGACTCGTGTGGCTGGGCGCGGGCGTGCTCGCCGGACCCGGCCGCGGGGTCCTGGGGTGGCTTCCGCCGCTCACGAGTTTCGACGAACTGTCGGTTCTGCTCTTCACGGTCTACACGCTGGTCGCGGCGGTCCCCATCGCCATTCTCTTGCGCCGGGTCGAACGGGGAGACCCCCCCGTCCAGTCCCCGAAGCACGGGGACGGCTCGCCCACCCACCGCCCGCCCTTCGGGAGGACTTGGGGAGACCGGCGCGCCGTCGCGGCCGGACTTGCCGTCATTCTGATCGTGCCGGGCATCGCGGTCACCACCACCCAGATGCCCGGCTACCTCGAGACGATCTACGGCTCATTTTCGAATGTGACCGCTGCGGATTTCCACCTCCTCGACTGGGCGGGGGGGCATCTTCCCTCGGGGGCGCGCGTGCTCGTCGCGCCGGGAAGCGCCGCGGAGTTCCTGCCGGGCTACGCGCCCAAGGCGACGCTCCTGTTTCCGATGACGGGAAACGCCTGGCGGGCCGACCCGGCGTACCTCGAGCTCGAACACCTGCTCGACGCGGGCGCCCTCGGCGCGAACGGGACCCGCGATCTCGCCCAGCTCGGGGTGCAGTTCGTCGCGGTCACGGGGAATAGCTCGGTCCTGTACCCGGCGTTTTCGCCGGCGCCGTTCCTGGGGAACTCCGCGTTCCCGGTCCTCTTCCACGAGGCCGATGCGTACCTGTTCCAGTGGGCCGCGGCCCCCCCGGGGTGAGCGCCCCGGCGTCGCGCGGGCTAGAGGAACTCCTCGAGGATCTGGTCCTTGCCGCGGGTTCCCGCCCCCTGGCGAACCAGGGGGCCGGCGGCGAGGACCTCTTCGAGGTCCTCATAGGTGGGTTTCTCCACGCGGTAGAAGAGCCCGGTCGGGATCCGCTCGTTCCATTCGAGCGACCGCTCGAACGCCTGCGTGAGGTTGGACGGGTCGTGCCCCGCGGCGTCCAACTTGTAGACGCGCTGGCGGAACCAGTCGAAGGTGTTGATCTTGTTGTAGGTGACGCATGGGGAGAGGGCGTCCACGAACGCGAATCCCTTGTGGGCGATCCCCCCCTGAATGAGGTCCGCCATCTGCTTCACATCGCCGGAAAATCCGCGGGCGACGTAGGTGGCTCCGCTCGCGAGCGCGAGGGAGATCGGGTCGAGGGGGTTCTCGATCACCCCCGCGGGGGTCGACTTGGTCTTTTGGCCCATCATCGAGGTGGGGGAGGCCTGCCCGGTGGTGAGCCCGTAGATCTGGTTGTCCATCGTCACGTACGTCAGGTCCACATTGCGCCGCATGGCATGCACAAAGTGGCCCGCGCCGATCCCGAACCCGTCCCCGTCCCCGCCGGTCGCGATCACCGTGAGCTCGTGATTCGCCCAGCGGATCCCTTCGGCCACGGGAAGCGCCCGTCCGTGAATCGCGTGAAAGCCGTACGAGGAAAGGAAGTGGGGGAGATTCGACGAGCAGCCGATCCCCGAGACGAGCACGACGTTGTGGGAGGGGATCTTGAGGCGTTTCACCGCCATCTCGATCGCGGCCACGACCCCGTAGTCGCCACAGCCCGGACACCACGTGGGCTTCGTGTCTGATTTCCCGAGGAGGGGTAGCGGGGTACCGACCGCGGACTGGACCTGGGCGCTGGTTTCAGCCATGGGGAACCATCTCCATCGCGCGGGCCACGATCTCCATAGGGAAGAACGGCTCGCCGTCGTACTTGAGGAGCTTCTCCGAAAGGTCGAGGCCGGTCTCCGCCCGCACGAGCCGTCCCAGCTGGCCGGAGTAATTGACCTCGACGAGGAGGGTGCGCTTCGCGGGGGCGAGGAGCGCCTTCAACTCCTCGCCGTGCACCGGATAGACCGTCGGGGGATAGATCAGGCTGGTCGTCACGCCTCGGTCGGCGAGAAGCGGCATGGCGTCCCGCACGGCGCCGATCGTCGAGCCCCACGCCACGAAGGTCAGCGCGGCGTCGGCCGGACCCTCCCGCACCGGGCGGGGCGTGGCGGCGCGCAGGCCGTCGAGCTTCCGCATCCGCTTGTTCATCATCTTCGTCCGCTCCGCCACCCACACGGGGATACCGGACTTCACATCGGAGATGAGGTGGCCCTTCTCGTCGTGCTCGTCGGAGCCGGCGATCCATTGCAGCCCCGGCTGCCCGGGCAGGGAGCGGGGGGAGACCCCGGAGTCCGTGTACTGGTAACGCTTGTAGTCGTGACCGTTCGGCTCGACCGCGAAGAGCGAGGGGACGCTCCGGTCGAGTTGGATCTCCTCCCGGTCGACGGTCATGAGGTTCTCGGATAGGTGGAGGTCGCTGGCGACGAGGACCGGAGTCTGCCACTCTTCGGCGAGCTCGAACGCCTTCGCGGTGAGGTGGAACGCCTCGGCGGGGTTGGATGGAGCCAGGATGGCCCGGGGGAACTCCCCCTGCCCCGCACCCAGCATGAGGTTCAGGTCCCCCTGTTCGGTCTTCGTGGGGAGCCCGGTAGACGGACCCGCCCGCTGGGATTCGACCACGACGAGCGGGATCTCGCACATCCCCGCCATCCCCAGGGCTTCGACCATGAGCGAGAATCCGCCCCCGCTCGTGGCGGTCATCGACCGGACGCCGCCGTACGACGCGCCGATCGCCATGTTGATCGCGGCCAGCTCGTCTTCCGCCTGCTTCACCACCACGCCCAGCTCGCGGGCGTGCGCGGCCATCCAGTGCATCACGGTCGACGCGGGCGTCATCGGGTATTGCGCGAGGAACTTGCACCCGGCGGCCGCCGCTCCGAGCGCGATCGCCGTATTGCCCGTCAGCAGCATCTTCGCCGGTCCGTTCGGGCGGACGGCCTGCGGATTCGGCGCCGAGTTCTTCTCCGCGAAGGCGAACCCATCGGCCGCGGCCCCGACGTTCCAGTCCACGATCTCGCCCTTCTTCTTCCCGAACGAATCCGCGAGCGTCGTCTGGAGGACGGAGAGGGGAATGCCAGCGAGGAATGCCGTCGCCCCGAGGCCCGCGGCGTTTTGCAGGATGGACTGCGTCGTGTACTTGCGTGCGATCTCGAGCGTCGGGACGGGGAGCCCTGTGACCCCGACGGGCAGCTCGCTCGCCGGGAGCTGGAACTTCTCGGGATCGTAGACGACCGTGCTCCCCCGGGAGAGGCTGGGGATGTGCACGTCGGCGGTTTGCTTGTCCAGTGCGTAGAGCAGGTCGGCGCCGTCCCCCTGCGAGAAGACGCGTTGGGGTGAGGCGCGAGCCTGGAACCAGACGTGTCCGCCGCGGATCACCGACTGGTAGGCGTTGTGACCGAAGACGTAGAGACCCATCCGGGACAGGCAGCGGGAGAGCACTTCCCCTACGGAGGCGATCCCGTCCCCCGCCGCTCCCCCCGAACGGATCGAGAGTCCGACCATGGCGGCGCTTCGAGGTGGGGTGCGTATTAGAGAGTTGTCACGCACGCGCGACAGCGCCGCACGGGGGTGTCGGCGAGGAGTAAGCTAGATACTCGGGGCCGGGTCTTTCTGGACATGGCGGCCACCGTCCATCTCCTCTTCTTCGCGGCGGCGCGCGAGGCCGTGGGTCGGCCACGGCTCGAGCGAGCGGTCGACGGGGAGGGCATCGCGCTTGAGCGCCTTCTGGACGAGCTCGTCCAGGAATACCCCCGGTTCGGGCGGGTGCTTCATGCCAGCCGAGTGGTGGTCAATGGCGCCTATCTGAAGGCGCGCGATGTGCGCGTTCGCCCGGGCGACGAGGTGGCCATTCACCCGCCGTACAGTGGAGGGTAAGGTGAGCGTTCGACTGCAGCGGACCCCGCTTTCGGTGGAGAAGGCCTATCGCGAACTCTCAGGCCCCGGCCTCGGAGGCGTGGTAGTGTTTGCGGGCCGGGTTCGACCGGACCGAACCTCGGGGGGCCGGGTAGAGGCATTGGAGTACGAGGCCCATGAACCCGTGGCGCTCGCCGCGCTGCGTCGGCTCGCCGCGAAGGGTACGCGTAAAGTGCCCGGGTCACGGGTCCTCCTCTGGCACCGGCTCGGGCGCCTGCGGGTGGGGGTGCCTTCGGTTATTGTGGGCGCCGCCGCGCCGCACCGGGCGAGCGCCTTCCAGCTGGCGCGCTGGCTGATCGACCGGCTGAAGGTGGAGGTTCCGATCTGGAAGACGGCGCGAGTACGACGCGCGCATCGACAGCGCAAACCCCCTGCCCCGCGGGGCGAACCATGAGCGGGTTGATGTCCATCTCGAGGACCTCAGGGCGATCGACGGCCAGCTGCCCGACGCGCTCGAGCACCTCGTAGAGCGCCGGAAGGTCGCTCGGGGGCTCGCCCCGGACCCCCTGAAGCAGCGGGAACGCCTTCACCGAGGCCACCATGTGCTGGGCCGACAACGGCCGGATGGGGGCGAGACGGAACGTGACGTCCTTCAAGACCTCCACATAGATGCCGCCCATGCCGAACACGACGACGGGACCGAACCCGGGGTCCCGCTGGACGCCCACCAGGACCTCCTTGCCGCCGCGAATCATCTGCTCGACCTCGAACCCTTCGACCCGGGCCTTCGGGGCGTGCTGGCGCACGCTCTTCGTCACCTGCGCCCACGCCGCCCGCACCTCCCGCCCGCTCGCGAGCCCGAGGGCAACGCCCCCGACGTCGGTCTTGTGCGAGATGTCCGGCGACGCCACCTTGAGGGCCACCGGGTAGCCGACCTCCTCCGCGGCGGCGACGGCCGCCTCCACGTCCGTTACGCGCCGGGACTGCGCGAACGGAATGCCGTACGCTTCGAGAAGCCGGCGGGCCGCAAACTCGGGAAGGACGCTCGTGTCGAGGCGCGCGGCCGCCTCCAGTGCTTCTTCGAGCGCCGCGTGGTTGACCGGGAACGTGCGGACCTCGGTGCGAGGGCGGGTCCACCACGCGTGGTACCGGGCGAGGCTCGCGAGTCCGGCGATCGCCTCCTCTGGGAACGTGAAGGTCGGGATGTGGTTGGATTCGAGGTACTGGACGTCCGCGGTGAGGTCCGACAGGCCAAACAGGCACGCGGCGACCGGCTTGCCCACGCCTCCCATCCCCGCGCAGATGGCATCGGCGACGGCGCGCCCCGAGACGGTGCCGACGGGCGTGGCAATGACGAGGGCTCCATTGATCTCGGGGGTCTCGAGGAGGAGGCGCAGCGACTCCTGGTACTGCTCGGGCTTCGCGTCCGCGGTCATGTCGACGGGATTCCCGAGGGCGGAGGAGGCGGAGAGGCGCTGGGCGAGCGCCTCCCGAACGATCGTCGGCAGCGCCGGGAGCTCGAGACCGTTTCTCGCGCAGGCATCCGCGGCCACGATCCCCGGACCCCCGGAATTCGTCAAGATCGCGAGACGAGGACCCCCGAGACGAAGCCCGGTGGCGAAGATCTTCGCCATCCGGAACAGGTCCCCGATC
>DASRSW010000051.1:0-77524 GCA_035656275.1 Thermoplasmata archaeon | reverse complement strand
CACATCGTCGAGACCGGGGTCTCGTCGGGCGTCTCTTCGATGCACTTCCTGCTGGGCTTACGGAAGAATGGTAGCGGGACGCTCCATTCGATCGACCTCCCCCTTCCCCAGAAAGGGTCGGTGTTCACCAAGGAAGACTCCCCGGTAGCGCTTCCGCCGGGGTGCACTAGCGGCTGGGCCATCCCGCCGTCGGTGACGAAGGGCTGGGACCTCCACCTCGGCCGGAGCGAGCAGGTGCTTCCGGGGCTCGTCAGCCACCTTCCGAGGATCGACCTGTTCCTCCACGACAGCTATCACAGCCCGCGGCACCTCACGTTCGAGCTCGAGACGGTGCTCCCCAAGCTCGGCCCGGGCTCGCTCGTCCTGGCGGACAACACCGCATGGACCGGCGACGCCTTCCCCCAGTTTGCGGAGCGGGTGGGGGCCAAGGTCCTCCGCCGCGGTCGAACGGATCTCGTGGGCTTGCGCATGCCGGCCTCCCCTCAAACGGCTTAAGGCGCGGCTCTCTCCACACGGATATGGCGGCCGGTCGCGTCTCCCGGGACCGGGAGTCCAGTCCGACTCCCTCCGCGCTGGAGCCGGCGCGCGCCGAAACGCCCGTCGGTGAGGCGCTTAAGCGGTGGGAGGCCGAGGTGCTCGCCCCGGCGCTGGCCAAGAATCCAGAGCGTCGCGGAGAGTTCGCTACCCTGGGAGGGATCCCGGTCCAGCGCCTCTACACGCCCCTCTCGACCTCCGCCCAGATGGACCGCATCGGGTACCCTGGGAGCTACCCCTTCACGCGGGGCGTCCACCCGACGATGTACCGGGGACGGGTCTGGTCGATGCGTATGTTCTCCGGATTCGGCACGCCCGAGGACACGAATCGTCGGTTCCACTACCTCCTGAAGCACGGAGAGAGCGGGCTATCGATCGCGTTCGACGACCCCACGCTCTACGGGATCGACGCGGACGACCCCGAGGCGCTGGGGGAGGTCGGAAAGTGCGGAGTCAACGTCTCTTCCCTCGAGGACATGGGCCGGCTCCTTCGGGGGATCCCGCTCGCCGACGTGACGACGAGCATGACGATCAACGGGCCGGCGAACGTCCTCTGGGGAATGTACATCCTCACCGCCGAGCGCCAGCGGACCTCCCCCGATCGCCTGGGCGGCACGACCCAGAACGACATCCTGAAGGAGTACATCGCCCAGAAGGAGTTCCTGTACCCTCCGCGCCCCGCCCTGCGTCTCGTCATCGACACCATCGAGTATGCGACGCGCCACCTTCCCCGCTGGAACCCGGTCTCGATCTCGGGCTACCATATCCGGGAGGCCGGCTCGACGGCCGTCCAGGAGCTGGCGTTCACCCTCGCCGACGGCATGACCTACGTCGAGGAGTCGGTCAAGCGCGGAATCCCGGTGGATGCGTTCGCTCCCCGGCTCTCGTTCTTTTTCAACTCGCACAACGACTTTTTCGAGGAGATCGCCAAGTTCCGGGCCGCCCGCCGGCTCTGGGCCGAGGTCATGCGGGAGCGGTTCGGGGCGACCACCGACCGCGCGCTCTGGATGCGGTTCCACACCCAGACGGCCGGATGCTCCTGCACCGCGCAGCAGCCCGAGCTCAACATCGTGCGCACGGCGGTCCAGGCGCTCGCCGGCGTGCTCGGCGGCACGCAGTCGCTCCACACGAACTCCTACGACGAAGCCCTCCAGCTCCCCACGGAAGACGCCGTCCGCATCGCGCTACGGACCCAGCAGATCCTGGCCGACGAGACCGGGGTCGCCGAGGCGGTGGACCCGTTCGGCGGGAGCTACTACCTCGAGTGGCTGACGGACCGGATGGAAGAGGAGGCGCGCCGCTACTTCGACCGCATCGACGCGCTCGGCGGGGTGGTCCCGGCCATCGAGCGCGGGTTCTTCCAGCGCGAGATCCAGGAGGCGTCGTTCCGCTACCAGCGCTCGGTGGAGGGCGGAGACCAGAAGGTGGTCGGCGTCAACGCCTACACCGTGGAGGCGCCGATCCGCGTCCCCCGGCTCAAGATCTCGGAGGAGGCCCGGCGAGAGCAGTCCCGCCGGCTTCGCGCGCTCCGGGAGCGGCGGAACCGCTCCCGGCATGCGGCGGCGCTCGACCGGCTGAAAGCCGTCGCCGCCACCGAGGCGGAGAACACGATGCCCGCCGTCCTCGACGCCCTCCGCGCGAAGGCGACTCTCGGCGAGATCGTCCATGCGTTCCAGGAGGTCTTCGGGGCCTATCGGGAACGCTCGATGTACTGAACCCGCGTCGACCCCCGTGGAGTTAAGAAGCCCCGAGGGCCCTCCCGTGCCCTTCTCGACGATGGCGGCCGAGCCCTATCGGGCGACCTTGGAGCAGCTGTTCCAGCGCCGGCGCTTTGGAATCCGTCCGGGCCTGGAGGTGATCCGGGCGCTCCTGGACGGCCTCGACCACCCCGAACGGAGCTTCCGCGCCATCCACATTACCGGCAGCAAGGGGAAGGGCTCCGTCGCGGCGATGGCCGCCGCGCTCTTGACCGCCGCGGGTCGGCGGACGGGCCTCTTCACCTCCCCCCACCTCCAGAGCTTCCGGGAACGGATCCAGATCGACCGCGCGCCGATTCCGAGGGCGGCGGTCGTGGCGGGGCTCGGCCGCGTGGAGGCCGTCGCGGCCCGCCTCGAGCGCTCCGGAGCCATCGACCGCGCGCCCACCTTCTTCGAAGTGACGACCGCCCTGGCGTTCGATTGGTTCCGGGAGACCGGGGTCGAGGACGCGGTGGTGGAGGTGGGACTCGGCGGTCGCCTCGACTCCACGAACGTCCTGCACGCGCCCGTGGGGGTCCTCACCACGATCGAGCTCGAGCACACGGAGGTCCTTGGCCCGACGCTGGAAGCGATCGCTCGCGAGAAGGCGGGGATCCTCTCCATGGGGATGCGGGCGGTCGTCGGGGAGTCGAAGCCGGTGCCCCGCGCCGAGATCGACCGCGTCGCCCACGGCCTCGGGGTCCCGGTCCTCCACCTGGGGGAGGAGGTGCGGGTGGTTGCGCGCTCACTTTCGGAGCGCGGACAACGGCTGTCGCTCGCCACGCCGACCCGCGAGGTCGAACGCGTCGACCTTCCCTTGTTCGGTACGTTCCAGGCGGGGAATGCGGCCCTCGCCCTCGCCGCCGTCGAGCTGTTTGCGAGGGCCGTGGGGTTCCGCCTCACCGACGCCCAGGTCCGTCGCGGCTTCGCCCACGTCCGCTGGCGGGGGCGCGTCGAGCGGGTGGCTCGACGGCCGGACCTTTACCTCGACGTGGCCCACACCCCCGAGAGCGCGCTCGCGCTCGCGCAGAGCCTCGCGGAGATCTACCCGTTCACCGCCCCCGAAGAGAACGTGCTCCTCTTTGGATGCCTGGCCGACAAGGCGGCGGGGCCGATTCTGGACGCCCTCGCGCCGCTCGCTCACACGGTCTTCCTCGTGCCCGTGCATTCCGAGCGCTCGGCCGCGCCCGAGGACCTCCGCCGCGCCGCGCTAGGCCGGTTCCGTCGCGTCGTGCTCGCGCCCCACGTCGCGGGAGCGCTCCCCCTCGCCCGGGCGGCCACGGCCCCCGGCGGGATGACCATCGTCGCGGGGAGCGACTACTTGGCCGGTGAGGTGCTGAACGAGCTCGAAGGGCGGGCGCCGGACGAACCGGACCTTTCGGACCCCGGCCACGTCGTCCCGCCTCGCCCCACGGCCTCCTCGGGAGGTCGGAAGCGCTGACGGCGCCCTCTCCCGTTTTCCCCTGGGAGCCGGTGCTCGACCGGCTCTCGCGGTTCTATGGGACGGGAGACTGGCGCGTGCCGTACCTTCGGGACCACGCAGAGGACCCGTTCCAGGTGCTCATCGGCACCATCCTCTCCCAGCGGACCAAGGACGCCAACACCGACCGGGCCTCCGCGGCGCTGTTCGCCCGATTCCCCGACGCCGCTCGGCTCGCCGCGGCGCCGGTCCGCCGGATCGAACCCCTCATTCGGCCTACCGGGTTCTACCGGACCAAGGCCCGGCTGATCCGTGCGACCGCTCGGCAGATCCTCGACCGATTCGGGGGGGAGGTTCCCCGGGACCTTCCCACTTTGCTCACGCTCCCGGGCGTCGGTCCGAAGACGGCCAACTGCGTCCTCGTCTTCGGCTACGGGATTCCGGCGGTCCCCGTGGATACCCACGTGCACCGCATCGCGAACCGCCTCGGCGTCGTGCGGACGCGCACTCCCGAGGCCACCGAAGCGGCCCTGCGAAACGTCCTCCCCCAGGCGTACTGGATCCCCCTGAATCCGCTTCTCGTACAGCACGGCCAGAATCTCTGCCGGCCGAACCGTCCTCGATGCCCGGAGTGCCCCATCGAGGAGTTATGCGCCACGGGCCGTGCGCTCAAGGAGGCGCGCGCGCCTCCTCGGGCCGCGGACCGACCCGCGGTCGGTCGAGCGCGGGTCCCGAACGTTCGTCCTCGAACGACGGGGTCGAAACCGCGTCGCCGTCGCCGCTAGCGCCCCCGTCCTACGAAGGGTTTTAGACTTGGGCCCGTTCGGCGCCGCCATCGATGGACCCCGCCGAGTACGACCTCAAGTTCTTTCACGCGGGCGGCTTCCACCGACGCAGCTGCTCCAGCTGCGGCGCTGCGTTCTGGACGCTCGGCGATTTCGACCGCTGCCAGGAGGCGCCGTGCACACCGTACTCGTTCATCGGCCACCCGACCTTCCCCCGGCCGCGCGCACCGACCGAGATGCGGGAAGAGTTCCTCCGCTTCTTCGAACAGCGCGGACACCATCGGGTGCGGCGCTACCCGACCGTGGCGCGGTGGCGGAACGACGTGTTCTTCACGCAGGCCAGCATCTATGACTTCCAGCCTTGGGTGACGAGCGGCGCCATCCCGCCGCCGGCCAACCCGCTCACCCTCTCCCAGCCGTGCGCCCGCTTCAATGACCTCGCGGAGGTCGGGCACAGCGGACGCCACTTCACACTGTTCGAAATGATGGCGCACCACGCCTTCAACCGCCCCGACCATGTCATCTATTTCAAAGAGCGCTGCGTCGAGCTGTGCCACGAGCTCCTGGCGAGCGAGCTCGGAGCCGACCCCCGGGCGATCAGCTACAAGGAAGAGGAGTGGGAAGGCGGGGGCAACCTCGGGCCCTCCTTAAGTGTCGGCATCGCGGGGCTCGAGCTCGCGACGCTCGTCTTCATGGAGTACGTTCGCGACGGGACCGGTGTGAAGCCGATGCCGCTCACGGTCGTCGACACCGGCTACGGACTCGAACGGTTTGTCTGGAGCTCCCAGGGGACGAAGACCGCCTACGAGGCCGTCTTTGGCCACGCCTACGAGGAGCTTCGCGCCACGTTCCCGGCACCCGAGACGGCCATCCTGATCGACCATGCCCGGTCGGTCAACTTCCTCCTCACCGACGGCGTCGTCCCCTCGAACAGCAAAGAAGGGTACTACGCGCGGCTCCTGCTCCGGCGGATGCTCCGGCTCCTGGCCAAGGTCCCGGAAGCGCCGGGGCTCCTTGCCGTCCTCGACCGGGCGGGCCGCGAGATCGCCCTCGACTATCCCGAGGTGGGCGAACATCGGGAGGACTTCCACCGGGTTGTCGAGGCGGAGATGGAGCGGTATGACGAGGCGATCGGCCGGGCGCGTGCCACGGTCCGCCGGCAGGAAGAGCGTCTCGAGAAGTCCGGCGCCACGGTCACCGAGGAGGACCTGATCACCTGGTACGATTCTCTCGGCATCCCCCCCGACGTGGCGGTCGCGGAGCTGAAGCGCCCGATCCCGGTCCCGCCGGACTTCTATCCCCGGGTCGCCCTCCTCCACGAGGCCGAAACCCCCGAGACCGACTACGCGGAGAAGACCGGCGGCCTTCCGGCGGTGCCGTCCGAGGTGCCCGACACGAAGGTCGAGTACTACCTCGACCCTTACACGCTCGCCTTCGACGCCCACGTCGCCTTCAGCCACGGCGCCCACGTGGTGCTGGACCGTACGTTCTTCTATCCGACCGGCGGAGGCCAGATCAGCGACACGGGTGAGCTGGGCGGGATCCCCGTGGTGGAGGTCGCCCGCGGCGGACGCTGGGTGTTCCACCGCCTCGACCGGGCGCACACGTTCACCGTGGGCGAACGCGTCCACGCACGCATCGACGGCCCGCGGCGCACGCAGCTGATGCAGCACCACACGGCAACGCACCTCCTCAATGGCGCTCTGCGGGAAGCGCTCGGCCACCACGTCTGGCAGGCCGGGGCGTTCAAGGGGGTCGACAACGCCCGGATCGACATCACGCATTTCCGGGCCCTGAGCGCGGAGGAGGTGCGGACGGTGGAGCGCCGGGTGAACCGGATCATCCGGGAGAATCGCCCGGTGAAGAGTTACTTCGAGTCGCGGTCGGAGGCCGAGCGCCGGTTCGGGTTCACGCTCTATCAGGGGGGCGCCGTCCCCGGTCGGGAGCTCCGCATCGTCGAGGTGGAGGGATTCGACGTGGAGGCCTGCGGGGGAACGCACTGCACCCGGACCGGCGAAGTCGGCCTCGTCACCATCCTCGGGAGCGAGCGGATCCAGGACGGCATCGTGCGGTTGAGCTACGCGGCCGGAGAGCGTGCGCTCGACGTGCTGGACGAGAACGCCCGCGTCCTCGCCGAGGCAGCCCGGCAGTTGGGGGTGCCGAAGGAAAAGCTCCCCGAGGGGATCGGCCGCCTCCTCGCCCAGGTGGAGGAGGGCCGCCGCCGCTCGAAGGTCCAGGAGAAGGAGGACGGTCGGCTCGTCGCCGACCGGTTGACGGCCGACGCGCAGGCGACTGCCGCGGCCGGCGGGGTCACCGTCACGGCCGCGCGGGTGGCGGGCGACCGGGGGAGCCTCCAGGAGCTTTCGCGGCTCCTCACCCGGGCGCCCGACCGGGTCGCCGTCCTGGCGGCGGAGTCCGACGGTCGGGGGATCCTGTTCGTCGGGTCGAGCAGTTCGCGGGTCCCGGCCTCCGCCGTCCTCGACGAGGCCCGGGGCGCCTTCGGAGGAAAAGGCGGCGGCAACCCCTCCGCCGCGACGGCCGTGGGCGAGCCCGGGGAACCCCTTGACCGAGCGCTCGCGCAGGCCCGGGACGCCGCCGTGCGGCGCGCCACGGCACTACCGCCTTGAGCGCTCGCCGGCGGGTAGAAAGGTTTACCTTCCCGTGGGTGGCTTTAGACGGTCGAAACCACGAAGGCGCCGTGGGCTCTCGTGGCTGAATCGAAGGGTGGTCCAACGTGACGAGCGAGGACGGCGGGAAGCTCCTGGGAGTCCCGCCGGAAGTGATCGCGTTCTTGGGAGGACGCGGCGGCCGTTCCCTGATCGTGAAGGGCGGCGCCGGTACGGGAAAGACGACGTTCGGTCTCGAACTGCTAGAGCGGATCGGCCGTCCACAGCAGTCCTACTACCTTTCGACGCGCGTCGGCGATGAGGCGCTCTACCGGCAGTTCCCGTGGCTCAAGGCGACGGAGATGCGGGCGCGCATCCTGGACGCGGGGAAGCTGTTCCTCGATGCCATCAGCGCCGGGGGCCGGCCCGCCCAGAGCGAGCTCCCCGACGCGGAGAAACGGAAGATCCAGGCCGCCCGCGAGATGATGCGCACCTTCGCCGAGGAGCGGGGCCCCCCGACCCGGGTGGACCGCGCCCATTTGACGGCGCTCCTCAAGAGGACGCCGATGCCCGAGGTGGAGAACGTCTACAACCGCATCGAGCAGGCGCTCCCGGAGAAGTCGCTGCTCGTCATCGACTCCCTGGAAGGAATCACGCACAAGTACGGACTCGAGATGGAAGAGTTCGTGATGGCGCTCCAGAAGGACCTGGTCGAGAGCTCCAACACGAACGTGGTGATGATCCTCGAAAAGCCCGAAGCGGGCGGGATCGAGTACCTGGTGGACGGGCTCATCTCCATCCAGCGCGAGGAGCTGGACGAGCGTCGCGTCCGTCACCTTCGGCTCGAGAAGCTTCGGGCGACCAACATCAGCCGTCCGCGCTACGCGGTCACGCTCAATGGCGGCCGCTTCGAGGCGCTCGGGTTCCCGCAGGCGAACCACGTCCCGCCGGCCACCTCGCTCTGGAAGCCGACCCTCGACCCCGAGCGGTTCTACTCCACCGGGATCCCCGATTTCGACACTCTCTTGGGCGGAGGGTTCCGTCGCGGGAGCTTCAACGCCTTCGAGGTCGACGTGAACGTCGGCATCGACGACTACTACATGCTGTTCACGCCGACCTTCCTCAACTTCCTCACCCAGGGACGCGGGATCATCGCGGTCCTGGCCGCCGGCGAGTCCCACGAGAAGCTGCGGGAGACGCTCACGCGCCACACCGCTCCCAACGTCTTCGACACGCGGGTGCGGATCGCCGATTACACGGCCAACGAGACCGAAGAGGTCTACATCGTGCCGATGGCCCGGTTCGGCCGGGACGAAGCGATGCGCGCCATGGTGACGGCCGAGAAGGCCGCCCGTGGACCCGAGCAGAAGCCGTTCCTCGAGTACACCGCCTTCGACACGCTCGAGAGCCTCATGGGCGACCAGGTCGCGATCCGGATGTACTTCCACGGGGTCCAGCGCACGAAGCTCGTCGGGAACCTCGGGATCGGCCTCCTGAAGCCGGGGCTCCTCGTGTCGAGCGAGATCCTCAACATGATGGACACGTACTTCCGGATCATCAACATCGACAACGCCCCGTGCATCTACGGGATCCGGCCGCGCACGACCATCTACTCGATCTCCATCGAGACGGAGAAGGGCGCCCCGAGCGCCAAGCTCACGCCCGTCGTGTAGCGACCCGCCCTACGGCCACGCCCCGGCGAGGGGCGCGCCCGGCCCGAGGAGGCCCAGGGCGGTGAGCGCGACCGCGGGGACCACCGTCATCGCGAGGTCATCGTCGACGAGGAGCAGCTTCGGGCGTTCGACGCCGACGGCGATCACCGCGGCCACGAGCCCGAATCCCACCGCGCGCGCGAGTCCCCAGCCGAACCCGGCGAGCGGAAGGGCCGCGAGGCCAGCGTAGACGAGGAGGGGGACCCACGGGTACATTCGCCGGAACCGGGCCGGGTCCCGTCGCAGTTCGCCAATGAGGGGGTCGACGAGCGCGGTGCCCAGCACGACCGCGATCGCCACGGCCTCCGGGAAGACGAGGACCGCGAGGACGAGGGCGACGCCGTACCAGGCATAGCTCGCCATGCGCCGCCGCTCGTACTCCCGGATCGTCGGGACCTCGACGCGGCCCAGGAGCCGCACGAGCTCGATGCCCAGGACGGCGACGAGCGCGAGCACGAGGACGACGCGGGTCGGAAGGACGATGAAGAACTCGGGGGGAAGCACGTAGTAGACTAGGACCGCGACCCCGGCGAGATGGAACACCCGTCGAAGGATCCGGTCCCCCGTGTCGGCGCCCCCTCCGAACCGCGCGCCCAGCCAGCGGCGGAGCCGGCCCCCGCGGTGGAGCTGCCACGACACGGTCGGGGCGGAGCGCGCGGAACTAAGGAGGTTTCCCCCAGCGCGCCCCGCACCTTTTTCTCCCGGCGGCGTTCCACGGCGGTGATGAAGGTCGCCGTCCTCGTCGGGAGCAAGTCCGACCTCGAAGTCGCGGAGAAGGTCCGCAGCCGACTCACGGAGCTCGGCGTGCCCTGTGAGGTGCATGTCGCCTCCGCCCACCGGACGCCGGAACGGGTCGACCGGCTCGCGGCCGACCCCGACACCGATGTGTTCATCGCGATGGCCGGACTCTCCGCCGCCCTTCCCGGTACCGTGGCGGCCCGGACCCTGAAGCCGGTCATCGGCGTACCGCTCCACCGCGGGCTCGGACTCGATAGCCTTCTCTCCGTCGTGCAGATGCCTCCGGGGGTCCCGGTGGCGTCCGTCGGGCTGGACGCGGCGGAGAACGCGGCGCTGCTCGCGACCGAGATCCTCGCGCTCAAGTACCCCGACCTTACCCGGGCCCTGACGGCCTACCGCGCTCGCTGGAAGGAGGAGCCGCCCGCGAGCGGGAATCGCGCGTGAACGACCCGGCCCAGTTCCATCGCGAGGCGGTCGCCAAGCTCCGTTCGGACGTCCCCGGCAGGGCGATCGTCGCGGCGAGCGGGGGGATCGACAGCACGGTGGCGGCGGTGCTCGCCGAGGAGGCGCTCGGGGAGCGCGCGCGGGCGCTCTTCGTCGACACGGGCCTTTTGCGGGCGGGCGAGGTCGAGCGCGTCGGCGAGTTCCTTCGCGCGAGCCACGTGCGGTTCGAGGTTCTCGACGCGGCGGACCGCTTCCTGGGTACGCTGGCCGGGGTGATCGACCCCGAGGAGAAGCGGCGGCGGATCGGCACGGCCTTCATCCGTCTATTCGAAGAGGAGGCGGCCCGCTCGAAGGCCGAGGTGCTCATCCAAGGGACCATCGCCCCGGATTGGATCGAGAGCGGCGGCCAGCTTCGGGACACGATCAAGACCCATCACAACGTGGGGGGGGTTCCCGGAGACGTCAAGGTCCGCATCGTGGAGCCGCTCCGCGACCTCTACAAGGACGAGGTTCGGGCGCTCGCGGAGCATCTGGGCGTGCCGCGGCCCGAGCGGCAACCGTTCCCGGGGCCGGGGCTCGCCGTGCGCGTCGGGGGGGCGGTCACCGCGGAGCGCGTGGCAGTCGCCCGCGCGGCGAACGCGATCGTCGAGGAGGAGGTCGAGCGGGCCATCGACTCCGGGGCCATCCCCCGGCCCTGGCAGTACTTCGCCGTGCTCGTGCCCGCCCGGACCGTGGGCGTGACCGGCGACAACCGAATCTATGGGGAGGCGGTGAGCGTGCGCGTGGTCGAGTCGACGGATGCGATGACGGCCACCGCCATGGCGCTGCCCCCCGAACTTCTGCGCCGGATCGCCGAGCGGATCACCCGCGCGGCTCCGGGGAAGGTGACGCGGGTCCTCTACGATATCACGGACAAGCCGCCGGCGACCATCGAGTGGGAATGAGCGACACCCCGAGCAGCCCGGCGAAGTCGGGGCGTCCGCTACGCATCCCCGAGGAGGTCGCCGAACGGCTCGAGCGCCGGATGCGCGGGAGCTCCTTTCCCGATCTCGACGCGTACGTGGCGTTCATCCTCGCCCGCCTCTTGGACGAGCCCTCGAACGAACCGTTCAGCGAGTCCGATGAGCGGCGGCTTCGCGAGCGGCTCCGTTCGCTCGGCTACATCGATTGAGCCGCCGGCAATCCCTTTACGCCGTCGTGGGGGTAGGGGTGTGTGACCGTCTGCCCCTTCTGCGGCGCCCCTCAGACCGACCGGGTCGACCTCGAGGGGAAGCGGTTCTTGGTGTTCCAGTGCCTCTTCACGCCCGAGGTCGACCCGAGCTGGGACGACACGCGGATCGGGGAGGAGCTCCGCTCGACGTACGGGAGCGCCGGAGCGGCCTACTTCCGCGGGATGTGCGACCGGCTCCACCTCTATGTGACGAAGGGGAAAGGGGCGCAGGAGCTCCTCGCGCCGGGCCCGGCCGCTGACTCGAGCCCCGCTCCCTAGGCCGGCGGCCGCGACCTGACCTGGCGCATCCCCGGGCGGACAGGGGCCCCGCGGCCCGGGGGACGCCTTCCGGCCTAGCCCGGTACCGCGACCTGGCCGATCTTTCGGAGCGCAGCGTCGGTCGACACCATATGACGGGGGAGGCCGAGCTCCTCGGGCGAAGCCCCGAGCGCGAGGCCGACCAGCTGGGGCAGGTGGAACACGGGCATCTCCAGTGGATGGCCCACGGCCTGCTCCGCCTTGTTCTGGAAGGAATCGAGCGAGATGTGACAGAGGGGGCACGGGGTGGCCATCGCCTCCGCCCCGTGGGCCCGAGCGTCGTCGATCTGGGTCCCCGCAATGCGGCTCGCCGTAGGTTCCTTCACGAAGAGGATGGGGAATCCGCAGCACATGACGCGGCCCCGGTAATAGACCGGCGTGGCGCCGAGCGCCTCGAGCAGGTCCTCGAACGCATGGGGCTCTTCGGCGCTCTCGCTCTTCATCTCCGCCTGGGGCCGCAAGAGGTGGCAGCCGTAGAACGCCCCGACCTTGAGCCCCCGCAGGGGACGCTGGACCTTGGCGCGGATCGCGTCGAGGCCGACGTCCTTCGTCAGCACCTCCAGCAGGTGTTTGACCCGGACGGTCCCGCGATAGGTGACGCCGATCTTCGCGAGCGCGCCATCGACGCGCGTCCGCACCGCCGCCTCCTCCATGCGGCGGTTGGCGAGCGTCAACATGCCCGTGCAGGTGGAGCAGATCGTGAGGAGGTCGAGTCCGGCGTTCTCCGCGATGGCGAGATTCCGCGCGTTGAGGGCCACGTTGAGCGTTGCGTTCGCCTCGTCGAGGAACCCCGACCCGCAGCAGGAGAAGTTCGGGAACGCCACGAGGTCGATCCCGAGCCGCCCGCAGACCCAGCGGGTCGCCATGTCGAGCTCCTTCCCGGATTCCTGCGCGACGCAGCCGGGATAGTACGCGAGCTTCACGACTTCTCCTCCTTGGGGGCGGCGTCGTCCAGCATCTCGTAGAGCGTCTCCACTTCCTCCTGGCCCTCGATCGTTCGCGGCGCATGGAGGAGTTCGGGCTTCTTCCGGGCCAGCCGGACTCCCTGCGGGAGCTGGCTGACGAGGCCCACGATCCCGGAGGTCTGACGGACCAGCTTCATCTCGTTGAGCATCCCTCGTTCGCGGATGTTGTCCTTGAAGCCGACGGCGTGACGGGATCCGGGCTCCGAGCCCCCCCGTATGGCGACGGCCATCTCCTTGAGGTCCCGGATCCGCTCCGAGGGTCGGACGTCCTTCGGGCAGGCCTCCGTGCACAGATGACAGCGCAGACAGAGCCACAGGCCGCCGGGCTGGATCCGGTAGAGCCGCTCCGCCGTCGCACCATCGCGCGGGTCCACGACGAACCGGTAGAGCTTGGCGAGCGCCATCGGGCCCGGGAACGCCGGGTCGGCCTCGACCGCCGGGCAGGCCGAATAGCAGGCCGCGCAGGCGATGCACCGCGGGGTCTCGTGGAATCGGTCGACCTGGTCCGGGGTCATCGGGTTCTCCCGTCCGACCGGCATGGGGTGGTGGACGTCGGGGATGAGATGCGGCTCAATCCGGCGGTAGTTGCCCCAGAACGAGTCCATGCCCACCACCAGGTCGCGGAGGACCGGCAGATTCCTCATCGGGTCGATGACTATCGTGCCATGACGCGCGAGCTCGGGGCCGACGGGGGTCTGGCAGGCGAGGCGGCTCTTCGAGTTGATGAGCATCGAACAGGAGCCGCAGATGGCACTGCGGCACGAGTAGCGGAGCGTGAGGGTCGGGTCGAGGTCCGCCCGGATCTTAAGGAGCGCCGTCAGTACGGGCGTGTGGGGGGCGACCTTCACCGTGTAGGAGTCGTAGCGGGGCGCCGCGTCGCGCGCCGGGTCGAACCGGAAGACCTGGAACTTCGCGTCGACCAAGTCCTCCCCCATCAGTACACCCGCTCCTTCGGCTCCCACCGGGTATACGCGACGGGCGTGTAGGAGAGCTCCGGTCCGGTCGGCGTCCTCCGGGCCATCGTGTGCTTCATCCAGTTGGCGTCGTCGCGCTTCGGGAAGTCCCGGCGGGTGTGGGCCCCGCGGCTCTCGGTCCGGGCGATCGCTCCCGCGACGATGACCTCGGCGAGGTCCAGCATGTGGCCGGTCTCGAGCGCGTCCGTGAGGTTGATGTTGTAGACCTTGGACTGGTCGACCACCCGGACCGTCCCGAACCGCGTCTGGAGCGCCTGGATGCGCCGGAGGCCCTCGACGAGCTCCTCCGGGGTCCGGTAGATGCCCACGTAGCGGTCCATCGTCTCCTGCATCTCCGTGCGGAGGTGCTGCGGCTCCTCCCCGTCGCTCCGAGCCGACATCGCCCGGACCCGCTCCACATCCGGGGTGAGGTCGGCGGCGTGGAGCTCGGGAAGAGGGGCGCGCGTCGCGTGCTCGGCCGCGGCGGTCCCGGCCTGCTTTCCGAAGACCAAGGTCTCGAGAAGCGAGTTCCCGCCGAGTCGGTTGGCCCCGTGGATGGAGACGCAGGCGGCCTCCCCCGCGGCGTAGAGCCCGGGGATGTTCGTCTCCCCGCGGATATTGGTGCCGATCCCGCCCATCATGTAGTGCTGGGCGGGGAACACGGGGATCGGCTGGGTGACGGGGTCGATCCCGGCGAACGACCGGCAGAAATCACAGATCTCTTGGAGCCGGCTCTCGATCCGCTCCCGGCCCAAGTGCATGAGTTCCAGGTCGACATATCCCCCCGGAAAGCCTCGACCCTCTAGGACCTCGGTCACAATGGCGCGGGAGACGACGTCGCGCGACGCGAGCTCGAGAACGTGGGGAGCGTAGCGGGCCATGAACCGCTCCCCCGAGGCGTTCTTCAGGATCCCGCCCTCGCCCCGGGCCCCTTCGGTGATCAGGATGCCGCTCCCGAGGAGCGCGGTGGGGTGGAACTGGACGAACTCCATATCCTTGAGAAAAGCCCCGGCCCGATACGCGGCAGCGACCCCGTCCCCCGTGCACGAATGGGCGTTCGTCGTGCGCCCGTAGATCCGGCCCGCGGGGCCGGTGGCGATGACGACCGACCGCGCCGCGATCTCCTCGAAGTCGCCGCGTCGCCGGTCGAACGCGACGATACCCTGCGCACGGCCGTCGCGTACGATGATGGAGGTCAAGTCCCATTCCTCGTACACCGTGAACCGCTCGGTGCCGAGCCGTTCGTAGAGGGCCTGCAAGAGGGCGAGTCCCGTGCGGTCGGCGGCGTAGATGGTCCGGGGGAACCCCGCTCCCCCGAACGGTCGGCGGGCCAACGAGCCGTCCGGCGCCCGGCTGAAGATCGTTCCGAAGTGCTCCATCTCGACGACGGTCGGCCCGGCCTCGGTGCAGAAGAACTCGATCGCGTCCTGGTCCCCGAGATAGTCGGAGCCCTTGACCGTGTCGTAGATGTGCGTGTCGACGGAGTCCTCTTTCCCTACGGCGGCGTTGATCCCGCCCTGGGCGGCCCCGGAGTGGGAGCGCAGCGGATGGAGCTTCGAGACGATCGCCACGTCGCGGCCGGCTTCCACCGCGGCGAGAGCCGCGCGCTGGCCGGCCAAACCCGCTCCGACCACGACGACTTCGTGTGACCGCATTGAAGAATCCAGCCGTCCCGAGCCCTGTCGGACTAAAATCCTTCGCCCGCGACGCGCCCCCGGGATTAGCGTGGTCGACGCTCGACCCGATCCGACCCGGACCGGGCCCGGGGCCCGGCAACCGGGTCCCCCCGCGGCTTCACCGACTGAATCCGGCGTAAGCGCCTCACGAGTCCTTATATACCCCCCCTTAGTCACCCTGCCCGTTTTCCAGCCTAGCTGGAGGATTGTATGCAGGCAGTTCCAGCCGCCGACGAGGAGCGATTCCTCAAGGGGACCACCACCATCGGCCTCGTCTGTAAGGACGGCGTCGTTTTGGCGACCGAGCGCCGGGCCACCGCCGGCAACCTCATCGCGAACAAGATGACCCAGAAGCTGTTCAAGATCGACGGCAACATCGGGGTCACCGTGGCCGGGCTCGTGGGCGACGCCCAGGTGCTTGCCCGCTACCTCAAGGCGGAAGTGGCGCTCTACCGGCTCCGCCGGGGCGCGCAGCTCAACGCCGAGGGCGCCGCGACGCTGCTCGCGAACATTCTCAACGGCAACCGCATGTTCCCCTACTACGCCTGGCTCATCCTGGGCGGCGTGGACGGGAAGGGCGGCCACGTCTACTCCGTCGACCCCGCGGGCGGCTCCATCGAGGACCGGTTCGTATCGGTCGGCAGCGGCTCGTCGTTCGCCTACGGCGTGCTCGAGGAGGGCTACAGCCGCGACATGACGGTCGCGGACGGCGTGGACCTCGCGCTGCGCGGCTTGACCGCCGCCATGAAGCGGGACAGCGCGAGCGGCGATGGGTATATCGTCAACACGATCACTACCAAAGAGTACAAGGAGTTCAGCGAGGACGAGATCAATAAGCGCCTGAAGGCGCTCAAGATCCCGCTCCCGCCGCAGCTCCCTTAGTTCGTCGCTCTCCGACCCTCGGCCCAACCCCTTCCCGCCAACCGCTTCCCACTGTCCATGAGTTTCGACTCGTTACTCAACGAAACCAAACAGGCCCTGAAGGAGGTGTTGCCCGAGACCATCGAGGTCACGGACATCGAACTCGAGGGCCCGCACATCGTGCTCTACACGAAGCAGCTCGATGCCTTCCTGTCGGGCGGGGATTACCTCCGCCAGATCGCCCAGCGGCTTCGGCGACGCGTGCTGGTCCGCAGCGACCCGGCCATCCTGGTCGACCCCAAGCAGGCCGAAGCGGCGATCCGCGAGCTGATCCCGGCCGAAGCGGAGATCGCCCAGCTGTTCTTTGAGCCCGAAACCGGCGAGGTGACGATCGAGGCAGGCAACCCCGGGGCCGCGATCGGCCGGCAGGGCTCGGTACTGAACGAGCTCAAGCGTCGGATCGGTTGGGTCCCGACGGTCGTGCGCACCCCGCCCATCCCGTCGAAGACGGTCGAGGAGGTCCGCATCCACCTTAGGAACGAGTTCGACGACCGGCGCTCGTTCCTCAAGAAGGTCGGGGTGCGCATCTCTCGCGACCGGCTTCCCGAGAAGATCTGGGCTCGCAACACGGCGCTCGGAGGGTACCGCGAGGTCGGCCGCAGCGCGCACCTTCTGACGACGCAGAACTCGAAGGTCCTCATCGACTGCGGGATCGACCCCGGCTCGGACCGCACCCCCTTCTTCAACGCCCCCGAGCTCCTCCCGCTCGACTCGCTGGACGCGGTGGTGGTGACCCACGCCCATCTCGACCATTGCGGGCTCGTCCCCGTGCTCCTCAAGTACGGCTACTCGGGCCCGATCTACTGCACCGCCCCCACCCGGGACCTGATGACGCTCATGCTCCTCGACGCGATCAAGGTCACGAACCAGGAGGCCCGCAAGGGGCTCTACGATTCCTCCCACGTACGGGAGCTCGTGACCCGGGCCATCCCGCTCCGCTGGGGCGAGACGACGGACATCACCCCGGACATGCGGCTCACCCTTCACAATGCCGGGCACATTCTGGGCTCGTCCATGGCCCACTTCCACCTGGGCGACGGCGACTACAACCTCGCGTACTCCGGGGACATCAAGTTCGAGCGCAGCTGGCTGTTCAATCCCGCGGCGAACCGGTTCCCCCGGCTCGAGACGCTCATCCTCGAATCGACGTACGGCGGCTACCGCGACGTCCAGCCCACGCGGCAGCAGGCGACCGACGAGTTCGGCAACCTCGCCTCCAAGGTCCTGGGGCGGGGCGGGAAGCTGGTGGTCCCCGTTTTCGCCGTCGGCCGCTCGCAGGAGGTCATGCTCGTCCTGGAGGAGGGGATGCGCATGGGCCGGATCCCGCAGGCGCCGGTCTTCCTCGACGGGATGATCTTCGAGGCGACGGCGATCCACACCGCCTATCCGGAGTACTTGAACAGCCAGCTACGGACGCAGATCTTCCAGCAGGGGGACAACCCGTTCCTGTCCGACATCTTCCGCCGCGTCGATTCGTCGCACATGCGGATGGAGATCCTCGACAGCAAGGAGCCGTGCGTCGTGCTCGCCACGTCGGGCATGATGAGCGGCGGCCCGGTCATGGAGTACTTCAAGGCCTGGGCCCCCGAGGAGAAGAACGGCATCCTCTTCGTCGGCTACCAGGCCGAGGGCACGTTCGGGCGCCGCCTTCAGCGCGGCCTGGGCGAGGCGACCTTCATGGACGGGAGCCGCCAGCAGTCGATCCCGGTGAAGCTCGAGGTCGCGACCATCGAGGGGTTCAGCGGCCACTCGGACCGCATGCAGCTCATGAACTACGTGGCGACCGTCGACCCGCGCCCCCAGCGGGTCATCTTGAGCCATGGCGAGGAATCGAAAGCGCTCGACCTCTCGAGCGCGCTCCACAAGCGGTTCAACCTCGAGAGCCGCGTTCCGTACAACCTCGAGGCGGTCCGCCTCATCTGAGTCGCTCCGGCGGCCGGGGACTCTTATAAGTCGGGGGTCCTCCATGCTCCGCCCCCTGAGGGGGGGCGGGCTTTCCAGGATGTCGGGTCCACTTCGCCGCCATCTGGTCCTCGGGCTGGATGGGGCCACGTTCGACCTCCTGGATCCGCTCATGGAGGCGGGGGACCTCCCGTTCCTCCGCTCCCTCGCCCGCGAGGGGAGCCGGGCCCGGCTCACGAGCGTCTACCCCCCGAAGACGATCCCGGCCTGGTACTCCTTTGCCACGGGTCGGGACCCCGGCGAGCTCGGGATCTACGGCTTTACGGAGCCGGACGGGGGACCGGGCCGGAGCAAGATCGTCCAGACCTTCCGACCGGCGGAGGCGCTGTGGGACCGGATGAGCCGCCAGGGGATCCGGGTCGGGGTCCTCAATTTCCCGCTCCGCTCGGGCTACTCGCTGAACGGGTTCGTGGTTCCCGGGATGCTGTCGGAGCGGCCCGCGACCTATCCCGAGGGGTTGAGGGTCGAGCTCGAGGCCGCGCTGGGTGCCCCGTATCTTCCCGAGCTTCCTCCGTATCGGGAGTCCGAACGCACCGCCTGGATGGAGCTCGCCGTCCGGGGGGTCCAGCAGCACGCCGCGGCGAGCGAGTACCTCATCGGACGCTACCACCCCGAGTTCCTGTTCGTCCTCTTCCGCGAAACCGACCGCGTCCAACACCAGCACTGGACCGAGCTCGAGCGTCGACCGGTCACGAAGATCCCGAACGACCTGCGGCAGTTCTTCCGCACGGTCGACCGGGCCGCCGGCCAGATCGACCGGGCCTTCCAGAACGACGGGGGCCCCTCCTCCACCCTCGTCATCTCCGACCACGGACACGGCCCCGCGAAGGCCGACTTCTTCACGAATCGGTGGCTCGCGCAACAGGGGTACCTCGTGTTCAGGGCCGGCCAGGAGCGCGATTCGCTCCGCCGCCGGGTCCTTTCGCAGGTCCTCTTGGCCGCCGACCGGTTGCATCTCGGACGCACGCTGGTCCGGCCCGTCGCCGACCGCCTGCGCGGGACCGCCGAACGGGAGTGGGTCGGACGCCTGGTGGCCGGCGAATCCAGCTTCGAGGGGATGGCCCGCCGCATCGACTGGGAGCGCACCGTCGCGTACTCCTACCCCGTGCCCGAGGGGATCTACCTGAACCGGTACAATCCCTCCCTCACGGCGGAGGACGGCCGTCGGGTGGTGGCCGACATCCGCCGGCGCCTCACCGAATATCCGGACGCTCGCATCGAGGTGTTCGAGCCGAGGGAGATCTACCAGTCGGCAGAGGGCCCGAACGCGCCGGCGGTCCTGTTGCGCATCGATGGACTCGCGACGGAGCCGCGGATGGATTTCAGCTACGAGAAGCCGATGCTTCGGCGCCGCCCGCAGTACTTCTACGGGAGCGGCGTCCATCGCATGGACGGGGTCTTCCTGCGTCGCGGGAGCAAGGGTGCGGCCCCCGCGCTCCCGGCGACACTCTCGCTCCTGGACGTCGCCCCGATGATCCTCGCCGAGATGGGCGTGCCTCTCTCTCGCCCCCCCGTGGGAACCAGCCTCGGGGTCGGCGGCTGAACGCGCGATGGCGTGGAAGGTCGAGTTCCTCGCGACGGCCCCGCCCACCGACCCGACCTCGGGCCTCTCGCGCGGGGTCTGGGAGCTCGCCTCCGCCCTCGCGACGCGCGGTCACCGCGTCCGGGTCCTCTACCCGTCGCCGTCGCTCGAGGCCCCGCCAACGACCACGGGCGTCACGCCCGTGCCCGTGCCCGTCCTGGGCGTCCCGCGCCGGCCGTTCGGTCGCGACATCGTGATCGGGCGGAACGCCTCCGCGCTCATCGACCCGGCGGCCGACCTCCTCATCGGGAACGACGAGAAGGCGGGCGCGCTGGACGCGCGGCTCACGGCGCCGGACGGGTCCCCCGTTTTCGCGATGAGCGTCCACGACGTGGCGCTGCACACGTTCGACACGCTCCGCCCGCTCGAGCCGAAGCGGGGCATGCGCCAGCGCGTCGGCAACTTCCTCGACCGTCGGACCCTGCGGTCGCTGGAGGGCCGCGCCCTCGCGCGCGCGCGGCTCATCCTCGTCGGGAGCGAGCTCAACCGGGGCCTCCTCACCCGCTACTATGGGATCCCCTCTGCGCGGACCCGGCTCCTCCCGCACGGCGTCCCCGATCCCGTGGAGGTCGGCTCGAAGGCTGACGCCCGTCTCGTCCTGAAGGTCCCCCTCGACGTTCCCCTGGTCGCGTTCGTGGGTCGCAACCCCGAGCGCCAGGGACTCCCCCTCGCGCTCGAGGCGTTCCGACGCATCCGCGTCTTCTTTCCGGGGGCCCGTTTCGCGGTCGTCGGCTCCACCGCACCGACCGAACCCGGCGTCCTCTCGCTCGGCGTGGTGGACGAGCGAATGAAGGCGTGCGTCCTCCGCGCCGCGGACGCGTTCCTCTTTCCCGCCCGCTACGAGGGGTTCGGCCTCGCTCCGCGGGAGGCGATGCGCTACGGCGTCCCGGCGATCGTGAGCCGCCACGTGCCGCTCGAGGGGATCGCGGCCCCGCGGGCGATCCGCGTGGTGCCGAGTGACGACGCCGGGGACTACGCGAGCGAGCTCGCCGAGCTGTTCGCGGACCCGGCCCTCGCGCGGGTGCTCGGAGAAGAGGGGAAGAAGGCGGCCGACGAGTTCAGCTACGCGCGGATGGCCGACCGCTTCGAGGAGATGTTCCGCCCGCTCGTCGGGCGCACGGGCTAGTCGGACGGGAACTCCTCGAGTCGCCAGTCCCGCGTCGAGCGTCGACCGCCCGGGAGTCGTCCGGAGGAGCCCGGCAGATTCCACTTCACGCCCGGTGCTATCGTGCCCGCGGCCAGGAGATCCGTCATCGTCTCGAGCCGCGCCCGGAGCTCGGGGAACGGGTGGGTCTCACCGGGAGACCAGAGCGGTTCGGCCGGACGGTGTACCCGGACTTCCCCTGCCTGGAGCGACCAGACTCCGATCCGCTTCGCCCGGGGCGCCTGAGGCCGTGCGAGGAGCTTTTCTGCGAGGCTCGCCCTCGGAACCAGGACCGCGACCCAATCGGCCCATCCGCGGCGCCGGGCCGCCTGGGCCGCTACCTTCCGCCAATCCGCGAGCTTCAGCTCAACCAGGCCCATCTCTGCTCCGCGTCGGGCGACGACATCGAGGAAATCGGACCCGTCCGGGTCGACCCACACCCGGTAGCCCTGGGGCTCGAGGAACCTGCGGACCGCCGGAGCGAGATCGCTCTCGTGCACGGTCACGCCCCCGAGCGCAGGAACCAGCGGTCGAGGCGGCCCCGGGGCAACTCGACCAGGATCGGCCGTCCGTGAGGGCAGGCGTAGTTCGCCGCGGGGAGAGCGTACAGCTGCTCGAGGATGCGGCGCATCTCCTCCTCCGAGATCGAGTCCCCCGCGCGGACGGCCGCGTGGCAGGCGATGGAGGCCGCCACTCGGTCGACGAGCGATTCCGGGACCGTGGGGCGACCGCCTTCCGCGAGCTCATCGAGCAACGGCCGCAGCGCTTCGGCGGGCATGCGTCGGCCAAGATACGACGGGACCGCGGCCACCCGAACGCGGTCCCCCCCGAACGGCTCGATCTCGAACCCCGCACGTCGCACCTCGGGCGCGTGGGCCGTGAACGCCACCTGGCTCTTCGGCGAGAGCACGAGGGTGAGCGGATGCAGTAGCTCCTGCCGGCCGAGCCGGCCGTCCCGCCGCAGGGCATCAAAGAGCACCCGCTCGCTGGCTGCGTGCTGGTCCACGAGGACCAGCGATCCCGCGGACTCCGCGACCCAGTAGAGGGAGAACAGGCTCCCGACGAGGCGGAGCGCAGGGTGGCGAGAGGTGGCCGCGAGCCCGGGGGCCTCGGCCTTCTCGAGGAGGGAACGCTGTCGAGCGGTCCCCCGTCCGAGCGCTTGGGCGGCCGTCGCCCCGATCAACGGACCCCGCGGGCGAGATTCCGTCCCGCTCGCGTGGGTGCGCGGCTCGGGAGCCCCCGCGACCTGGTTCTGGCCTCCGAGGGAGGCGCGGACCGCGGACCGCACCGATTCAAAGAGGGTGCGCTCGTCCGCGAACCGCACCTCGCGTTTCGTGGGATGCACGTTCACGTCCACGCGTCGGGGGTCCACCCGTAGGGCGACCACTCCGACGGGAAATCGGCCCCGCGGCAGGTAGTCGAGGTAGGCGGCGCGCACCGCTTGCGCGAGCGGGCGGGACACCACCGGCCGCCCGTTCACGGACGCGTACAGCGACTGGGACGACGGACGGCTCACGGCCGGGCGGCCGAGGACGGCCGCGAGGCGGCTCCCGTCCGGGAGCGGGAGGTCGACTTCGAAGGATTGGGCGAGAAACTCGGGCCCGAAGACCCGAGCGGCGGCGTCTCGAAGACTGGGCACCCCCGGGTAGCGGCCGATCTCCCCGGATTCGGAGAAGATCTCGATCCCGACGGCGGGCCGGGCGAGGTACATGCGCTCGAGCGTCGCGAGCACTTCCACCTGCTCACTCGCGGCCGAGCGGAGGAACTTCCGCCGGGCGGGGGTGTTGAAGAAGAGGTCCTGGACCTCGATCGTCGTTCCGGGGGGACGGCCCACCACCGTCACGGCCTCGGCCGCCCCTCCCGCGACCCGGAGCTGGTAGCCCTCGTCGGTTTCCCGGACGCGGGAGCTGACCGAGAGTCGGGCGACCGCTCCGATCGACGCGAGCGCTTCCCCCCGGAACCCCAGGGTGGCGACCGCGGGAAGGTCGTCGGCGGACTCGAGCTTGCTCGTCGCGTGCCGCTCCACGGCGAGCGGAAGCTCGGCCCGCGGGATCCCGACGCCGTCGTCATCGACGCGAAGCAGGGTGAGCCCACCCCCGACCAGATGCACTCGCACCTCGGTCGCGCCGGCGTCGATCGCGTTCTCGACGAGCTCCTTTGCGACGGACGCGGGGCGCTCCACGACCTCACCGGCGGCGATGCGCTCGACCGTCTCGGGGGAGAGCCGGTGGATCGCGCGGCGAGGGCCGGCGAGCTCGGCCTCCGTCACGCGCCCTCCAAACCGGAGGTCCCCGTGATCCGTCGTCGCCACTCGGCCAGGAATCGGAGCGCCTCCATCGGCGTCATCCGCTCCGGGTCCACCGACCGCAGGGCGGCTTCGAGGGGAGAGGGAACCGTCGGCTCCGTCGCGGGCAGCAGTACGCCCTGCGTGTAACGCGTCGGTCCCGTCCGACTCGAGCGCGACGGCGGGAGGCCGACCCCCTGGGCCTCGAGGCGCTTGAGCAGTCGTTCCGCCTCCTTGAGGAGGTCGGTCGGGAGTCCCGCCAACCGGGCGACATGAAGCCCGTAGCTCCGGTCGGTGCTCCCCTGGACGAGCCGGTGCAGGAAGACCACCTCTCCCGCCTGGTCTCGGACCGCCAGGTGGGCGTTCCGAGCGCCCGGCAGCCCTTCGACGAGGTCCGTCAGCTGATGGTAGTGGGTGGCGAGGAGCGTCCGGCAGCGGACCGAGTCATGAAGGTGGCGCAGCGTCGCCCACGCGATCGCGAGACCGTCGAAGGTGCTCGTGCCCCGTCCCACCTCGTCCAGGAGCACGAGCGAGCGGCCGTCGGCAGCCCGCAGGATCTCCGCGACCTCCGTCATCTCCACCATGAAGCTCGACTTTCCCCGGCCGATCTCGTCGGTGAACCCCATGCGCGTGAAGAGTCCCGAGACAACGCCGATACGGGCGTACCGGGCCGGCACGAACGCACCGACCTGGGCGAGGACGACGAGGAGCCCGACCTGACGCATGTAGGTCGACTTCCCGGACATGTTGGGGCCCGTGAGGACGAGCAGCCGAGCGCCGTCGGCGTCGAGGTCGGTATCGTTCGGCACGAACTGCCCTTCCATCGTGCGGTCGAACACGGGGTGTCGACCGTCGCGGACCTGGAGCACGCCACTGTCCTCGACGAGCGGGCGGACGTAGCCGCGTTCCTGCGCGAGCAGGGCCAGGGTGGCAAGGGCATCCAATTCCCCCACCGCCCGCGAGAGCCGATGGAGTCCGGGGATCTGCGCGTCGATCTCGGTCAGGAATCGCTCCCAGACCGCCGATTCACTCTCGGACCGGCGCGAGCGAGCGGTGAGGATCGCCTCCTCGACCCTCCCGAGCTCCTCCGTCGTGTACCGCTCGGCCTGGGCGAGGGTCTGCTTCCGTCGAAACCGCGGCGGGACACGTGCGAGGTGGGGGCGCGTGACCTCGAGGTAGTAGCCAAACACCTGATTGTACCCCACTTTGAGGGAGCGAATGCCGGTCGCCTCCTGCTCCGCCCTTTCCATCTGCTCGAGTTCCCGCAAGCCCTCGGCCTCGGCCTGGGAGAGCGCATCCAGCTCGGGAGCGAAACCGGGTCGGAAGAGCCCCGGACCCTCGGCCGTTGCGGGCGGCGTATCGGGGAGCGCTTGGTCGAGCCTACGGCGGAGGTCGTCGAGCGGGGTGAGGCGTTCGTAGGTGCCTCGGAGCGCCCCGATGGGGGAGGCGGCGAGCCATTGACGGGCTCCCTCCAGCGAGCGCAGGCTCGCCCGGAGCGCGGCGAGCTCCGGCGGGCGCACGCGCCGGCCCGCGACGCGCGAGGCGATCCGCGAAAGGTCCGCGACCGGCCCGAGCTCGCTGCGGAGCCCCAAGAGCTCCGCGCCGCGCTTGACGAGGGCTTCGACCGCATCCTGTCGTTCCGTGATCGCCGCCACGTGGGCGAGCGGGTTTCGAAGCCAGAAGGCAAGCGTCCGGCGGCCGGGGGCCGTGACGGTCTCATCCCAGGTCGACAGCAGCGTGGCCCCCTGGGGGTCGTCCGGGTTCATCGGGCGCGTGATCTCGAGATGACGCAACGTCTTCGAATCCAGCCGGAGACGACCGCGCTCGCCCACCAGCTCGAGCCGCTCGAGGAAGGGCACGAGGCGCGGTTGGGTGCCCCGCACGTACGCGGCGAGACGGGCGGAGGCCCGTCCTTGTTCGTCGGTTACCGGGAGCCGCGGGCGGACCGCCTCGGGAGGCTCCGGCAGCGGGGCCGCCGGTTCAGCCACCTCAATCCGGGCGGAAGGGAACTCACGTCGGAGGACCGCTACCAGCGGCGAAGTGACCGCCGGGGGCCCTTCGACCAGGACCTCGCGAGGGGCGAACGGCGCGAGGTCGGAGGCGAGCGCTTCCGGCCCCGCCGCCGAGGCGGCGCCGTCGAACCACTCCCCCGTGGTGACGTCGACAACCGCGAAGGCCCCGGGACCGCCGGCCGAGAGGACCGCGCTCGCGAGGAAGTTGTGGTCGGGACCCGGAAGGATCCTCTCCTCCACGACGGTCCCCGGCGTCACGACGCGGGTGACCTCGCGTCGGACGAGCCCCTTCGCGACCGCGGGGTCCTCGACCTGGTCGCAGAGCGCTACCTTGTACCCCTTCTGGACCAGCCGGGCCAGGTAGGTCTCGATCGCATGATGGGGGACGCCGGCCATCGGCGTCCGTTCCCCCTCCCGGTCGGGGGCGCGCGCGGTGAGGACGACCTCGAGCTCCCGGGCGAGGAGCTTCGCATCCTCGCCGAACGTCTCGTAGAAGTCGCCGACCCGGAAGAGCACGAGGTGCCCGGGGTACTGGGCGCGGACGCCCTCGTACTGTTCCATGAGGGGCGTCGGAGGGCTCCCGTCGGTCATCGGGAGCGAAGCGACCGGGACGCGCCATATATCTCTGCCGGCGCGGCGCCGAGCGCTGAGGGGGAGATTTGAACTCCCGGGGCGTTCCCGCCACCAGCTTTCAAGGCTGGCGCCTTTCCGGGCTAGGCTACCTCAGCGCGCCCCTCGATGCCCCTCCAGGGAGAAAAGGCTAGGGAGCGGCGCCCGGCGAGCCGGGGAGTGCAGGTGCCGGGAGATCCGCGCCGGGCGGGTCGGCCGCCCCGCGCTTCGAACCCGGGTGGTCAGCTTGGAGGGCTGACATCCTACCGCTAGATTACACCTGCACGCGGCCGGCCCGCACCAAGGGGTCGTCGTCCTAAGCTTTTGGGGTCGCGAGAGGCTAGGCGCCGCCGAGCTCGAGGAGGGCGACCCGCTCGAGGACGAGCCCCTCCCACTCGGAGCGCGGCACGAGGGCGCGCTCCGCGGCGCTGATGCCCAGGCGCTCCAGCGTCTGTTCGTCCACCGGGCGGGGAAAGGCCGCGGCATCTTCGACCAGCCCGAACTCCGCGAGGAGCGCCGGGAGGGAGCGAGGCTTCTCCGCGACCAGGACGAACGCCTCCGTCTCCCCAGCGACGCCGACCTTGGCCAGCGCCCGTGGGAGCTGGTCGTCCCCCGCCACGTACAGCGCAAGCTCGGCCCCCCGGTCCCGCAGGCGGTTCTCCCCTCGAGAACGGGCTCGCCCCAGGTGCGCCCAGGCCGAGAGGAGGTGCGCTTCCCCGGCGATCGCCCGAGCGTCAAACAGCATGACGAGACCTTCCCCCGCGCCGCCGATACGGCGCAGCGTGCGGACGATCGCGGCCTGGTCTGGCGTACCGGGGCTGGCCCGTCGGGCGCCCACGAACTGCAGCGTCCGTCCGTCGGTCGATGGGAGGGGGGCCACCGCTGTCACTCCGCCAAGAATCGGATGAACTCGTCCCGCGTTCGGGGTCGGAGGACGTAGTTCTGCGCCTTCTCCCTTCCAATGGTGGACGTGCGGGTCGCCCCGTAGTTGTGGCCCGGGAGGACGACCGTCGCGTCGGCGAGCCGCAGCACCGGCCCGAAGAGGCTGTCGTACATCTGCCCGGGGTCCCCGCCGGGGAGGTCGGTGCGCCCGCACTCCCCGACGAAGAGCGTGTCGCCGGTCGCCACGTGGCCCTCGAAGAGGTAGAGCACGCTATCCGGGGTGTGCCCGGGGGTGTGAAGGACGTCGAACCTCAGCCGACCCGAGTCGAACCGGCTGCCGGCGTCCACGGATACATCCTGGTTCAGGGGCGCCACCTTGTGCGCGACGACCTTCGCCCCCGTCCGTTCCTTCACTTCCCGGTTCCCGGCGACATGGTCCGGGTGGCTGTGCGTGTTCAGCACGAAACGGACCTTGACCCGAAGGTCGTCGACCCCCCGGAGCACCGGGTCGATCCCGAACGAGGGGTCGATGACGACCCCCTCTCCCCCCTCGGCCTCTGCCACGAGGTAGGTGAAGTTCTGGTACGGCCCCACCTCGTACTGCTGCAGGAGCACGCGCGTGTAACTGGCCGTCGCTATTTGACGCTGCGTCGCTTAGCGGATCGAATCGATGTCGGGGTCCGCCACCGTCGCCCGGGCCCCGCTGACCGCGTCCAGGACCACCCGGCCATCCGGACCCTCCATGTACCAGAAAGGGACGTGCACGAGCACCGCCGGGGCGAGCGCCAGGTCGTCGGATCCGGGGGGCATCCGGCGGCGCTCGATGACCAGCGCGCCGCCGTGCTGTTCCGTGTGGTCGACGCTGACGGTGTGCCGACGCCGCACGGCCTCCTCGGCCGCCGTCCTCGCCTGCTCGGGCGTGAGTTGCGGCGCCAAGCGCTGGTGGGGCTCCTCGAGGTCGGCGCTCAGTTCGCGCTCCCCCGGTTCCCAGAACTCTGCGAGCCCGGAGAGGGCGTTGATCGCCACCAAGTGGTCGGCCGGGGGGCTCCGCCCCCCGTGGGCGGTGGCCACCCGGACCCGGTAGGCGGCCACAAAGAAGGGGATGAGCCGCAAGGTCGAACGGTAGCCGTCGACCCCGGCGAGGGCCTCCGCGTCCGATTGGCCCAGGCGGGGGCGGACCGTTCGCTCTCCTTCCGGGAACAGGAGCGGCGGAGGGACGAGGGGGGCGGTGAGCGCGGGGTCCTCTTCCCCCCGCGCGGAGGCCTCGGGGCCGGGCAGCAGGAGCTCCCCTAGCGCGGAGCCCAGCGTGGAGGGGTCGAGGACCTCGACCCCTCGTTCGGAAGCGATGGAGCGTGCCACCGATCCCGGGTCCTCGGAGTAGACGATCGTCCGATGCACCGCATCCCCGGGGAACTCGATGTCGATCTCCGCCGGGGACGGCAGGCCGTCCACGATGAGCACGGCGCGGTGGTCCCGACTCCGCACGGCCCGGACCGCGTTCGGCCGGTCCTCGAGCCGGTACCCCGCCGCCTCCAATAGCCGCCGAAGCACGGGCGGCGTCGGGGGCGGGTGCGACATCACCCGATTCATTCCGGGAGGGATTATCTCTCTTCCGTCGGACCGGACCCGCTTCCCGCCGGTCTCGGAACGCCCCCGCCAGCGTCGAAACGCTGAAGCGCGGAACGCCGCTGGGACCCCTGTGCCCCGCTACTGGGTCGGGTGTTCGGGCTGGTCATACGATGACTGGCGGGGGCCGTTCTACGCCGCCGACGCCGTGGCGGGGGAATACCTTAGCCGCTATGCGAGAGTGTTCGACGTCGCCGAGGTCGACTCGAGCTTCTACCGCCCCCCAACGCCTTTCCTCGTCCGACGCTGGGCGACCCAAACGCCCGCCGATTTCCGGTTCACGCTCAAGATTCCGCAGGCGGTCACGCATAAGCCGACGGCCGATTCGCCCGAGGTCCTCGCCCGGTTCCTCGAGAGCCTGGGACCGCTCGCCGACGCCGGAAAGCTGGGGCCGCTCGTGGCGCAGTTTCCGCCGGGGTTCCACCGCACCCCCGGGCTGCCGCGGCTGACCGCGCTCCTCGATGCAGTCCCGCGGAGCTATCGGCTTGCGGTCGAGCTCCGTCACCGCTCCTGGTGGACCACGGAGACGCTCGACCTTCTCACCTCCCACGGTGCCGCCCTCGTCTGGTCGGTCTACCCGGGAGTGACGCCCCCCTTCACGGCGACCGCCGACTTCCTCTACGCCCGGTTCGTCGGGGACCGCGCCATCGAGAAGTTCGACCGGATCCAGCGGGACCGCCGGGGCGACATGGAGGCCATGGCCCGCCACTTCCGGGAAGAGGGCGCCTCCGCCCTCGAGATCTATGCCCTCGTTAACAACCACTTCATGGGATTCGGGCCGGGGTCGGCCCAGGTGCTGCGCGAGGTGCTGGGACTGCCCCCGCTCGACCTCACCGCCGCCCAGCGGGCGCCCGGTCAATCGGTCCTCGACTCCGCCTGACGCCTGCCCCTCTTCCAGACGAATCCTTTTATCGCGACCGGGGGTGAACTTCTCCGAGGATGGGCGAAGCGATCACGCTCCGGGTCGCCGAGGCGTTCCAGCAGGACATCGGCCTCGGGACGGCCCGCCTCGATGTGGGGACGCGGCAGAGGCTCAAGGTCGGCGTCGGCGACATCGTGGAGATCCGTGGCCGAAAGACCACCGCCGCCGTCGTGAACCGGGCGCAGCAGGACGACGAGGGGAAGGGGATCGTCCGCGTCGAAGCCGTCGTACGGCGCAACGCCGGGGTATCGATCGGTGACCGGGTCATGGTCCAACGGATCGACTGCCCCATCGCGGAGGCCATCACCATCGCCCCCATCTATTCGGGGTCCGCCAAGATGGACCTCGGTCCCGGGCTCGAGTCGTTCGTCTCGAAGGCGCTCTCCCGACGGCCGTTCGTCCGCGGGGACGTCTTCGTCATTCCCGGGGTCTTCCTCATGGGCGGCTCGCTTCCGTTCATGGTCGTCTCGACCAGCCCGAAGGGGACGGTGCAGGTCGGTCCGACGACCCTCATCACGATCAAGGATGAGACCGTCACCGAGACCGAGGTCGCCGCCCCTCGGATCTCCTACGAGGATATCGGGGGGCTCAAGGAAAAGCTCGGCCGGGTCCGGGAGATGATCGAGCTCCCGCTAAAGCACCCGGAGCTGTTCGACCAGCTGGCCATCTCCCCGCCCAAGGGGGTGCTCCTCTACGGCCCTCCGGGGACCGGGAAGACGCTCATCGCGAAGGCGGTGGCGAACGAGGCGGGCGCGCACTTCATCGGGATCCAGGGGCCCGAGATCATCTCCAAGTACTACGGGGAGAGCGAGAAGGAGCTCCGCGAGAAGTTTGAGGAGGCCGAGAAGAACGCCCCCAGCGTCATCTTCATCGACGAGCTCGATTCGATCGCCCCCCGCCGGGATGAGGTCGTGGGCGAGGTGGAGCGGCGGGTCGTCGCTCAGCTCCTGACGCTGATGGACGGCCTCTCGGGCCGCGGCAATGTCATCGTCATCGCCGCGACGAACCGGGAGGAGGCCATCGACCCCGCGCTCCGGCGCCCGGGACGGTTCGACCGCGAGATCGAGATCGGGGTCCCGACGCAGGCCGGACGCCTCGAGATCCTGATGATCCACACGCGCGGGATGCCCATCGAGGGGAGCGAAAAGGAGCGGGACAAGCTCCTCCGCGAGCTCGCGGCGCTCTCCCACGGATTCGTCGGCGCCGACCTCTCCGCGCTCGGACGCGAGGCGGCGATGCGCGCCCTCCGCCGCTACCTCCCGGAGATCGACTTCGACAAGCCCATTCCGCTGACCCTTCTCGAAAAGATGAAGGTCACCGAGCGCGACTTCAAGGAGGCGCTGAAGCAGATCGAGCCCTCCAGCCTCCGCGACGTCGCGATCGAGATCCCCTCGACCCGCTGGGAGGAGGTGGGCGGCCTGGACCGGGTGAAGCAGGCGCTCCAGGAATCCGTGGAACTTCCGTTCCGCAACCCCCAGGTGTACCGCCACATGGGGATCGACCCGCCCCGGGGCATCCTCCTCTACGGGCCCCCGGGAGTCGGAAAGACGATGCTTGCGAAGGCCGCCGCCACGGAGAGCGAGGCGAACTTCATCTCGGTGAAAGGCCCCGAGATCATGAGCAAGTGGGTTGGCGAGAGCGAAAAGGCGATCCGGGTGATCTTCAAGAAGGCCCGTCAGGCGTCGCCCGCGATCGTCTTCATCGACGAGATGGACGCCATCGCCCCGCGGCGGGGCCTCCAGACGTCGAGCGGCGTGACCGAGCGGATCGTGAACCAATTGCTGACCTCCATCGATGGGCTCGAGTCCCTCGAGCGAGTCGTGGTCCTCGCCGCCACGAACCGGCCGGACATCATCGATGAGGCGCTCCTGCGCACGGGGCGCTTCGACCGCCTCCTCTACGTCGAACCGCCCAACGTGGCGGGACGCCTCGAGATCCTGAAGGTCCACACCCGGCGGATGCCGCTCGCCGAGGATGTGAGCCTGACCGAGCTCGCTCAGCGCACGGAAGGGTACGTCGGCAGCGACCTGGCCGCGCTCTGCCGCGAGGCCGGCCTCGTCGCCATCCGGGAGAACCTCAAGGCCTCCAAGGTGACGATGACCCACTTCGACGAGGCGCTCAAGCTCACGCACTCGTCCTGCGATGCCGAGACGCTGCGCTTCTACGAAGAGTTCCAAAAGCAGCTCGCGAAAGAGCGCGTCGGAAAGAAGAAGGAAGAGTCCGTCCAGGCGATTTACCGCTAGGAAACCGCCGGACAATCGTTGACGCTCCGCCTCGGCGGGCAAGCTATAAGTAGGAGGGCAAGGTTCGCGGCCGAGTTCCCCGATAGGGGAATCTCAAATCGGGAGACGTGAAACACGATGGGTCATCCAGCACTGCGAGTCGCCCCATGGGCCCTGATCGCACTGCTAGTCTTCTCGGCACTAGCGGCGCTACCAGGGGCGTGGGCGAACTCCCCGCCGACCTACACCCTGTCTGGAGGGGTGGAGCAACCGGTGTCGTTTGCTCCGGTCCCTGCGGGGGTCACGGTCGACCTGATCTCGCAGTCCACCCATGCGGTCTTTACGACCCAGACCCTCGCGTCGGGCGGCGTCCCGAGCGGGCAGTTCACCTTCGGCGCCGGCAACACCGGCGGTAGTCTCCAGCCCGGCTGGTGGGGCCTCCAGGTCCCCGCGCAGGCGAAGCTCCGCCTGTCGGGGTGCAGCCCGTGCGTCATCCTCCCCGGAAGCCAGTCGCCGACGTTCCAGTACTTCAACTCGAGCGACCTGACCACGTCGCTCTACCCGGTGACCATCCCCAACGTGCGGGCGCTGCCGTACAACGGGTCCATCTTCGGGAACGCCACCAACGGGGCCAGCCCCGCGGTGAACGCCTCCGTCCAGCTGCTGGACCCCCAGTACGCGGGCCTCGTGATCGCCAACGCCACCACGAACCGCACCGGTGCGTTCAACTTCACCGCCCCCTCGGGCACCTGGGTCCTCAAGACGACCCTCCCGTCCAGCCCGAACAAGTTCGACTACCAGCAGGCCGTCGTCGCGGGCAACCGCATCACGGTGAACCCCTCGATCTCAAGCATTCTCGTCTCGGGCCACGTGAACCAGGCCGTGGGCGGCCAGCACGTGCCGAACGGGGGCAACGCGACCGTCATCGACCTCTCGTCGATGGGTACGTACACCTACCCCGTGCCGCCCCTCGGCTTCTACGCGGTCGGGGGCTACCCCGCCAGCTTCACCGGTCCCGGTTCCCAGGACTTCGAGGTCGTCCTCTCGGTCGTGGGGTACGGCACGATGGCGTTCCCCATCTCCGTCTCCCCCTCCGGCGCGAACGTCCCGAGCCCGCACGACGTCGCCGCCCCGGCGATCGCGCCCCCCGCGGTCTACTCGACGACCCTCGACTTCAGCCACAGTTTTTCGAACCTGACCGTCAATACGACGGCCAAGCTCGGGAACTACTCGACCTTCCCCGAGCTCCCCAACGCGTCGCTGGGGCAGCTCTGGGGCCAGCTGGCGCTCGATTTCAACCACAGCCTCAACTTCTCGAGCTCGAGCCTCGGCGCGCTCGACGCCTGGGTCCAGAGCGAGGGGCCGTTCTTCCCCGCGGTCCAGGCCGGGACGACCCTCAACGGGGTCCCCTTCGGCGTCAACAGTAGCTTCGGATTCGTCCCCTCGTCCACCTGCGCGGGAGTCTGCGGCCTGCTTTCGCCCGCGACCCTCGGGTTCAACTACACGGCCAAGTACAACACGACCAGCGCGGTGAGCAACTCGCTCAAGAACTACACGCTCTCCTTCGCGTTCCGCCACCCGACGCACAGCCAGTCGATCAACTACACCGTGAAGCTCCCGGCGGGCTACGTCCTGTCGGCGGGCCAGGCGGCGACCGCCCCCGCGGGCTCCACGCTCGTGCCGGCGGGCGCGGGCGGGACCTGGACGAGCTTTACGCTCGTGTCGAAGCCCTACGCCACCGCCTCGTCGACGGCGACGCTCTCCATCGTGAAGTACGGGAACATCACCGCCATCGTCAACGTGACCGCGCAGAACTTCGCGTTCTCGCATGGCAACGTCCTCAACCAGACCCGCGGCAACTACACCGTCGTGGTGGGCTCGGGGGAGAACGTCACGTTCTCGGCGGCGAATTCGACGTTCCCCGCGGGGACGAACGGGAGTCTCTACCAGTGGAACTTCGGCGACCTCTCGCCCCCGAGCTCCACGGGACAGCCGGTGACCTACCACACCTACAGCACCGCCGGCGCCTACGACGGAACGCTCACCGTCACGAGTTCCGGAGGCTACGTGAGCTCGACCACGTTCACGGTCTACGCCGGGGCGCTCTCCCCCACCGCGAACATCCGCGTCAACTCGACCCTCCAGAGCGCGAATGGGGTGAACTACACGATCGTGAACGCGTCGACCACGCTCCACTTCAACGCGACGGGCAGCACAGCCCCCCTGGGCTCGTTCGCGCCGGTGAACGGGGTCATCTCGATCGCCAGCTGGAACATCGTGAGCCACTCGTTCAACCTGCCCGCGAACTACACCTCCAGCGCCGGAGTCTCGAAACCCGCGGAGACGAACCTCACCTACACGTTCAAGGGCGCGGGCTACTACCTCAACGGCACCACCATCAACGGCGTGGCCGTCGCGTTCGTCGGCTGGCAGTACAACGTCTCGCTCGAGGTGTGGGACGGCGGCGGGCACCACGCGAACGCCTCGATGGTCGTCCTGGTCCGGGACACGCAGAAGCCGCTCCCCGTCTTCTCGATCCTGGATTCCCGCGGCCACACGGTGACGAGCTCGGGGGTCGTGGAAGGGGCGAACCACACCGCCGAGGTGCAGCTCTCCGCCACCAACTCGACGGACCCGAACAACGGCTCCATCGTGAAGTACGACTGGAACCTGACGAACCCCGGAAACTCGACGTTCCACACCTGGCTCAACCAGACGGCGAGCCCCCCCGGCTACAAGCTCCCCGCCCGCCCGGCGCTGTGGCTCGAGCCGCAGACCAAGCCCTACACGGTCAACCTGACCGTGACCGACCGCGCCGGCAACACCGCCTACAAGGTCGGGACCATCACCGTCACGGTGAACGCCAGCACGCGCCCCGTCCTCACGGTCGGGAACCTCACGGCGCCGGGGACGATGACGGACGGCACGACCTACACGATCTGGGCCAACGTCACGAACTCCCTCGGGAAGAACTCGACGGCGCTCAACGTGAGCGTCCGGTTCTACCTCCTGCCGCCGTCGGGCAGCGGCTCGCCGATCACCATCGGCGGCTCGCCGGCTTCGGTCCAGTTCTACAACTACACGAGCAACACGACCGTGAGCTCGGCCCCGATCGCGACGGGGCTCACCTCGCTCAAGTGGAACCACACCGTCCGAGCCGTGATCACCTGGAACCCCGACCGACAGGGCTCCTACGACCTCTGGGTCAACGCGACGGCCTCGAACGAGTTCCCGGGCCAGTACGTCAACGGCGCGAACACGGCCAAGGTACCGGTGACGCTCAATCCGAACCCGCTGACCCAGGACCTGGAGTACGCCGCCATCGGCGCCGCCGTCGTCATCATCATCGGCGGGGCCTGGTACATCCTCCGTCGTCGCTCCCGAGGCGGCAGCGCCGCGAAGTCGAAGTCCTCCACCACGGGGAAGTCCGGCCTCGAGCGCGGCAAGAAGGAAGAGGACGACGAGGACGAGGAGTAGGCGCGGCGTGCCTGAACCGCTTCCGGGCCCGCCGGAACCTCCGGCGGGCCCCCCGATCCCTCCACCCTGGGGCGGCTAGTTTCGCCGATTCCGCCGCGGGGAATTCGTCGGCCTCGCTAGGCCCGCTCGCCGCGTTGGGTGCGGAGGAGTACTGCGCTGACCCCTACCCGTAGGGGCCGACCTCGTCCAGGAGGTCGACGTGGGCGAGGAGCATCCGCCGGCAGCAGTACCGGGAGAGCCCCAGCGTCGTCAGCACCTGGCCGGCGGGCTCGCCCCGGCTCGTGCGCTCGCGGAACTCGTCCCAGTGCTGGCCCACGACGGCGCCGCAGGTGAAGCATCGGACGGGGACCATCATCGTCATGGATCGGATCGATACCTCCTCAACGGTATGACTTCTGCCGGCGCTTGCGCGCGCCGCGCCCGCCGGGCCGCTTCGGTAGTTTGCGACGCGGGTCGTTCACGAGCAGCGAGCGGTCGTAGTGCTTGAACATCTCCGTGAGCTTAGGGTCGTTGAGCCAGGCCACCAGTCCGCGGGCCACGGCGGTCCGGGCCGCCGACGCCTGACCGACGATCCCGCCGCCCGCCACGTCCACGTGGATGTCGAGCGTCCGCCAGCGGTCCCCGACCATCAGGAGGGGCTCCTGGATCTTCTGGCGGATGATCTCGGGCTCGACGATCTCGAGCGGGACCTGGTTGATCCGGACCCGGCCCGCCCCCTTGAGGACGGTGGCCCGCGCCACGGCTTCCTTCCGCTTTCCCGTGGCCTGGACGAGCTGGGGGGCCTTCACAGGTGAGCCCCCAGGAGCGTGCTGACCTCAGCGAGGGTCGTCGGCGCGCGCAGCGAGGGGCGGGCCTTCGCCCCCTCCAGCGCGACGGGCGCCCGCGCGGGGAGCCCGCCGGGCACTCCGATATAGACGTGGAGACGGTCGTAGGCGAGCTTCCCGCGGGTCTTCAGGTGGGGCAACATCCCTCGGACGGTCCGCCGGAAGATCCGGTCAGGGAAGCGGGGATAGTGAGGGCCGGAGCGGACCGAGCCCTGCGCCCGGGCCGCGGTGAACTCCCGGATGACCATGGGGCGGTTTCCGGTCACGACGCTCTTCTCCGCATTGATGACCACGATCGTTTCGCCGCCGAGGAGTCGTTTCGCGATAAGGCTGGCCGCCCGGCCGAGGACGAGGCCCGAGGCATCCACGACGGTGGCCGTCGGGGGAAACTCGGGTCGCGCCGGGGCGCGGGGGGGCGCCGGCTTCGGACGGGTCGCCGCGGGCGCGGGCGACCGCTGCTTGGGAGGCGGGGAACGGGCGGGCTTCGCCGCCGCCTTGGCCGCGGGAGCCGGGCTGGGCGGGGAGGGGGCCGGCGACTCCGAGGGCGTCTCTGCCGCGACCGGCTTTGAATCGGGTTTCGCGGTGTCGGTCTGGGACGCCTCCGCCTTCGGCTTCGGCTTGGGGGCCCGGGCAGGCTTCTTCGGGGCGGCTTCGTCAGGAGACAATGCGCACCCCCGAACCGTCCGGCTTCGCCTTCACGAGTTCATGGATCTGGAGCGCCGTCCCCCCGGCCGCGTGAATCTTCGTCCGCGCCCCCTCCGAGTAGTGGAAGGCGGCGACGGTGAGGGGTTTGGTAAGCCGCCCGAACGCGAGGAGCTTTCCCGGTACGATGACGGTCTCGTTCGGCGCGGCGAGGCGCTCGAGGAGCCCGACGTTGACGGGGTCGACCTGGTGGCGGGGCCGGGCGAGCTTGTGCGCCACATCGGCCCAGACAGGTGCCTGGTGCGCCTGGGCGGCTCGGCGGAGCTCCACGAGGGCGGACCGGAGCTCCGGGTTTCCCTTGCGAATCGTACGGAGCATGCGCGGGAGGCCCTCGACCCAGGTGGCTCATATAAGCGTTGCCGCCTTTCCGCGCCGTCCCTCCGTGCGAGTGGTTCTCGGCGGTGGGTACGGCCGAAATTCGCGCCGCGGCGGCTTCGTCTCGGCGACAACGATTAAATAGCGCACCCGGGCATGGGCGCCCCGAGGACGCCATGCGCAAGTTCCTGACGGAGCTCCGCGGTAAGACCGTGATGACGAACGACGGACAGATCCTCGGGATCATCGAGAACTTTGTCGTGGACACCATGAACGGCGCCATCGCGCACGTCCTTGTGACGCCCAACGAAGACGTCGAGCCCCGGCTCTTCCAGCTGGACGGCTCCGGCCGGCTCGTGCTCCCCTTCAAGAGCATGCGCGCGGTCAAGGACGTCGTCGTGATGGAGCTTGGGAAGTAGTCCTCCCCCACGCCCCTTCGTCTCGGTCATCATCACCGTCAAGAACGAGGGGCCCCACATCCGCCCGCTGTTCGAGAGCCTCCTCGTCCAGGAGCCCCCGTTCGAGGTCGTCCTCGTCGATGCCCTCTCGCGGGACGGGAGCTTCGAGATCGCCGAGGAGTACGCCCGTCGCTACCCGACGCAGGTCCGGGTCGTCCAGCGGTTCGGCTCCCGGGGAATGGGTCGCAACGCCGGGGCGTCGCTCGCCCGCGGGGAGTTCCTCGCGTTCACGGACGGGGATTGCGTCGCCGACCCCGGATGGCTCCACGAGCTGCGCGGGGCGGTCGTCGGGTCGGACGTCGCCGCGGGGCGTGTGATCCCCGTCGGGAAGACCCAGTACGCGGCCCTCGACCGGGTCGAGCTGTTCCAGGAGGGAAGCGATGTGACCCACCCGTCGTGCAACCTCGCGTACCGGCGGAGCCTCTTCGAGCGGCTGCAGGGGTTCGACCCCCGGTTCATCACTGCCGAAGACATCGACTTGAACCTGCGGGCCGTCCGACTGGGGGCGCACATCCAGGAGGCCCCAGGGGCGCTCGTCTATCACGAGATGCGCGCCACGTTCCTGCGGTTCCTCATCCAGGCCTTCTGGAACGGCTACGGGCGTAAGCAGCTCACCGAGAAGCACGGGAGCCTGTGGGGCAACTACCGGATCCGTCGGCTGCTGCAAACCCAGCGCACCGTCATCGCGTGGGCCCGCCTCGTCGCGGCGCTGGGCGGATACCTCGTGCGGGTGATGACGGGCGGCGAGCGACGGCTGACCCCCGAAGCCGCTCCGTCGTGAAGGGAGGTCGGCCGCGCGGCCGGTTTCCCAACGACGGCCACCGAATCCCCGCCGAGCGGGGAAGGTCGACGGGCCTAGTTCGCCTTCAGGAGCTCGGCGACCTTGCCGACCTCCTGCAGGACTCGGTTCGCATCCGCGCTCTGGTCGACGACCGCCACCAGGAGCGCCTTCTTCCCGCTCCCGACGATGATCGTCTTCGAATCGTTTCCCTCGATGACGATCTTCTCGGGCGGGGCGCGGTTGAGCTCGGTGTTGGCCGTGGCGGCGGCTCCGAGGATCGTGGCGCACATGATGGCGAACGTCTCCGTGTAGACCCCGGCGGGCACGTCGGCATAGAGGACCAGCCCGTCCCGCGAGACGAGCGATACTGCGATCCCGCTGATGCGGGACTTGAGGTCCTTGATCACTGCTCCAACGTTGCCTGTGGCCATCATCTACCCGGATCCCTCTCGCTACATTTCCTCAATCTTGAATCGACACAAGGGTTCGCCCACGCTAGCGCACGCCTCTTCGGTACACTTAACGCGCGAGCCCTTAAAACGTTCGTAGAACTCGCGAAGGATGCCTCGCAGCCGGTGGCACGTTGGGATATCGCTCGGGGAGACCTCGATCGACCCCTTCACGAGGACCTCCCCATCCTTGAACGTGATCTCCTCGATCCACCCGCGCTCCTTCAGGATCTGGGCGGCCCGCTCGTGGAACTTGGCCCGGTCCTTGAGGGCGTCGGCGGCCATGTCCGAGCCGACGACGGAGCCCTCCTTGAAGAACAGGCCGTGACAGGCGTGCGACATCACGCCCTCATACAGCTCCTTGATCTTGTGGAGCTCCTCCTGATTGAGCTTCACATAGCGCATGGGCACGGCGGCACCGTGGCCCCGCATATATAGCCGTTGACCCGGCGCACCGCCGGCCGGCTCGTTCGGCTTGGTTCGGAGGCTTCCGGGCATTCCCGACCCCGTCGTCCGGACCTGCCTTAAGGTTGTGTTCCACCCGGAGGCGGGGCGGACGGGTTCGGCCGTGCGGGCGGCTGGCTCGAGGGGCCTTCCTCGTGGCCGGGCGGGGGGCCCGGTTCAGGGGTCGGGTTCTTCCGCAGGCCCGGGACATCGGCGAGGGTCCGAATCCGTCGGGCGAGGACCCGGGGGAGCCAGTCCCGACGGTCCACGAGCACCGTGGAGAAGCCCACCCGGGTGGCCGCCCGGACGTCGGACCAGAAGAGGTCGCCCACGTAGAGGATCTCCCTCGGCTTGTGGCCCACGGCCTCGGCGGCGGCCCTCCAGGCCGCGGGGGCGGGGAGCGGGGGGCTGGACGACTCTCCCGTCGCGACGACGTGAAGATCACCCAGCCCCACGCGCTTCAGGGCGTGGTGGGCCGCCTCGGCGGGAAGCGCGGTCACGACCCCGACCCCCACGCCGTCGGCGGCCAGTTGGGCCAAGCAGGGGACGACATCAGGGAACGACTCGATCTCGCCGGCGGGCTTCAAGAACCGGTTGACGACCGCCGTCGTCTCGTCCGCCGGGAGGGGGTGGCCTGCGATGGCCGCGAGGGTCGCTTCGAGATGGGCCCGGTGGGCCGCCAGGTCCGCCGGGGGCGCCTCGCCCACGAGCCCCTGCCAGCGGCGCCGGTCCCAGGCGTGGAGCGAGCGGTGGACCGCGGCGAGCACGTGCCGCTCGGAGAGGACGGGGCCGCGGGGTCGCCAGGCCCACTGCCAGTGCGGGAGGGTGTGCCAGGGGACGAGCGTGTCGTCGAGGTCGAAGAGAACCGCCGCCAGGGCGCCGGGGGAGGGGGAGGCCACGGACGTCTAGCTCCGGCCGGTCTTCTGGAGCTCGAGCAGGTCCTCGGTGGAGACCTTCTCGCCCTTCTTGAGGCGGGCCAGGAAGTCCTCCTCCTTCGGGGGCTCTCCGCTCCAGACGGCTGGACCTCGGCCGCCCCGGGCGGCGTAGAGCATCTTCTCGATGTCCCGGACTTCCTCGATGGAGCTGATGTGGGAGCGATGGGCCTCATCAGCCGCGGCCTTCGACTCGATCAGTTTCGCCTGGACCTCGTCCGCCTGGCGCCGTAGCTCGTCGACGGCCTCGTAGAGGCCGACCATCGACTCGTGCTCCTTCTGCGCCTCTTCGGCGAGGCCCCCTACCGCCTGGTGGTGCTTCTCCGCCTCCGTGCGCGCCTCGTTGAGCGCGGCGATCGCCTTGTCGATCTCGGGGTCCTCGTGGAGCTGGTCGTCCTGCTCCTTGATGGCGAGCTCGAGTCGCTTCATCTCCTCCACGAGCCGCTTCTCCTGGTCGGGAGTGTGCGCGGTCGTCATGTGGCGGAACTCGAGCTCGCGCAGGTCCTTGCGGAGCTTCCAGACGGGGATGGCCCCCGGGCGGGGGGCCCGCGTCCGCTTGAGCTCCTGGACCCGGTCCGCGGCCTCCTGGAGCTTGCGGTTCCACTCCTCCCGAAGCCGCTTCGCCTCCCGAACCATGTCGTTGAGCTCGTCGCGGTGGCGGCGATGGTCCTGGGCCTCCGCGCTCTTCGCGTGGAGGTCGTCCAAGGTGCGTCCGCGGGCCTCCGCGAGTTCCCGGGCCTGCGCGTTCAATCGGTCGCGCTGGGCCCGATGCTCGTCGGCCCGAGCGTTCGACTCTGCGCGCTTGCGCTCCAACTCATCCGTCGCGTCGGTCAATCAGGGCACCCGCCCGGCCCATCGAGGACGCCGGGGGCCGGTTCGAGGAAGGCCCTCGATATAAAGGCTTCCCGTTCGCGCCGCATTCACCGGCGGTGGGGACGCCCGCCGGAGCGTCGGACGTTTCGCGTCCCACGTCACTCTAATAAGCGAACCTCGGGATGAATCGCGACGTGGAGGAGGTTGGACGCATCTTCGGCGACGTGGGGCTCGGTCAGTTCCAGATCTCCCTCACGCAGCCCATCGAACGGGGCGACTACCTGACCGTCGAGGACGAGCTGCACGGCCGCGTCCTCTGTCAACTGGACGACCTTCACCGCAAGAGCGACCTCGACCTGGCCGGCGCGGACGCCCTCGGCCATGGGGGGGCGACGCCCATCCACGAGAACCTGCTCGGCATCGCGCAGATCATCGGCTACCGCGACGCCCAGGGCCTGGTCAAGATCCCGACGATCCCGTTCCGCCCTGGGGCCCGCGTCTTCCGCGCCGAGGAGCCGCTCATTGCGGAGGTGCTCGGGCTGGGCCACCACTCGGCGTCCGGCGCCTACGTCGGACTGTTGCGGGGGCATTCGCTGCGCATCGAGCTCGACATCAACCAGCTCGTCCAGCGCCACTTAAGCGTGCTCGCGAAGACGGGGGGCGGGAAGAGCTACCTCCTCGGGGTCCTCATCGAAGAGCTCCTCCGCCATCGGGTCACCTGCGTCATCATCGACCCGCACGGAGAGTACGGCTCGCTCCGCATCCCGGCCGAGAAGAACGGGGTGCACGCCCGCTTCGGGGTCGAGACCCAGGGGTTTGGCCGCCAGGTGCAGGAGTTCTCCCCCGATGTCTCGCTCAACCCCTCGGCGAAGCCGCTCACCTTCTCGCTGCGGCACATCGACCCGCGCGACCTCCTCGTGTTCATGGGGCTCACGAACGTGAAGACGTTCCTGGCCCCCCTCAAGACGATCGTCGAGGAGGTCGCGGCCGCCAACCCGGACTACACGGTCCACGACCTCGTCCGCGCCGCCGAGCGCGGCGAGGGGGCCGTGGCGGAGACGCTCCACGAGCGGCTCGAATACCTGGAACAGACGAAGCTCCTCGGGCCGAAGGGGACGAGCCTGGCCGAACTGGTCGTGCGGGGGTCGGCGACCCTCATCAACCTGCGCGGGATCGCCCCCGACGTCCAGGAGCTCGTCGTCGCGCGGATCGCCTCCAACCTCTTCGAGAACCGGAAGAAGAACAAGATCCCGCCGATGTTCCTCGTCATCGAGGAGGCCCACAACTTCGCCCCCCAGCAGGGGCAGGCGACCTGCTCGCGGGTCCTGAAGAACATCGCGAGCGAGGGGCGGAAGTTCGGGCTCGGTCTCTGCGTCGTGACGCAGCGCGCGGCCCGCATCGATAAGAGCGTCCTTTCGCAATGCTCGACGCAGCTCATCCTGCAGGTGACGAACCCGCTGGACCTCAAGGCCATCGCGCAGTCGATCGAGGGGCTCACGAGCGGGATGACGGACATGATCCAGTCGCTCCCGGTCGGCGTGGCGCTCGTGACCGGCGGCGGGTATCAGACGCCGCTCTTCTGCGAGGTGCGGCCCCGGGCGACGAAGCACGGCGGCGAGTCGGTGAAGATCGTCGACAACTGAGCCCGGGCCGGGCGCTAGCTCGACCGGCCGATGCCCAAAAGGTAGCGGGTCACGACCCGCACGCCGAACCCCGTCGCCCCTAAGTTCTGGTAGGCCGGCTGCCACTTCTTGGTCGTGAGCGTCGTGTAGGCGGGGCCGGCGATGTCGAGGTGGGCCCACGCCGACTTCCCGACGAAGTTCTCGAGGAACGCCGCCGCCTGGAGGAGCCCCGCGACCGTGATCTCGGTGTGGTTCCGCACGTCCGCGACGTCGCTCTTCACGAGCTCGCGGTGGTAGTCGGTGAGCGGCATCCGCCAGAGCGGCTCCCCCGTCGCCTGGGACGCCGCGAGGAGCCCGTCCGCAAGGCGGTCGTCGTTCGCCACCAGCGCCGCCGTGTCGTCCCCGAGGGCGATCACCTCGGCGCCGGTGAGCGTCGCGAGGTCGATCACCTCGTCGGGGTGGTACTTCTCCACGACGTAGCCGAGGGCGTCGGAAAGGACGACCCGCCCCTCCGCGTCCGTGTTGAGGACCTCGATCGACTTTCCGTTGTACGAGCGGACGATGTCCCCGGGCCGGTAGGAGGCGCCCCCGAGCACGTTCTCCGCGCAGGCGAGGACCCCGATGACCCGGGGCGCGACCTTGAGCGCCGCCGCGGCGCGAAGGATGCCGAGGACCGCGACGGCCCCCGACTTGTCGAACTTCATGTGGGCCATGCTGGCCGCCGGCTTGATGGAGATCCCTCCCGAGTCGAAGGTGATCCCCTTCCCCACCACCGCGACCGTCTTTCCGCCCCGCGAACCGCCGCCGTACTCGAGGACGACCATCCGCGGCGGATGCGCGCTCCCGCCGCCGACGGCGAGGAGGCCCCCGCAGCCCATCTCCTTGAGCTTCTCCTCGTCGAAGACCGTGACCTTGAGCCCGCTCTCCTTCGCCAGTCGGCGGGCTTCTTCGGCGAGGCGCTCAGGCGTCGCCGTGTCCGCCGGAAGGTTTGCGATCTCCCGGGTCCAGACGACCGTCTCGATGAGCGTCGCCTCCTGGTCGACGGCGCGACGGAGCGCGGATTCCTCCCGCCCGTGCTCGTCGCCCAGGTGCACCGTCGCCTCCTCGATCCCGCTGTCGGTCGAGGACCGGTAGTGCGTGAATTCGTACCCGCCGAGTCCCGCCCCATCGAGGAGCGCCCGGGCGGCGACCTCGCTGCCGACCGACTCGGTCACGAACGGGGCGAGGCGGAATCCGAGCGTGCGGGCGCCGCGGCCCTTGAGCGACTTCACGGCCTCCGCGGCCGCGCGGCGCACGACCTCCGCCGAGTACGACGTCGGGGAGCCCAGCCCCACGACGACGAGCCGGCCCCGATGGTCGGGACGATGGAACGTCGTGACCTCCCCCCGCTTCCCCTTGAGCTCCTTCCGCTCCCAGGCGGCCGCGAGGGCCCCGCCCACGGAGGCATCCTCCTTCGACAACGTCCGCGGGAGCTCGCTTTCCCGCTCTCCACGCAGGAAGACCCCGGTGGCGACCGCATCGACCGAGGCGGAGACCGCCTCGCGGCGCTCCAGGGCGAGCTTCATCCGAAGCCAGTGGGGCTCAGAAGCTCGGTCGGATCTTCTGCCGGTCGATGCGGATCCCGGCCGGCGTGAGGGCGAGGAGGTTCTTCGCGATGCCCGCCACGTCGCCGCCCGTGTCCTTCGCGACGTTCTTGAGGTCGATGCTCATCCGACGGACCGCATTCTGGTCGTTGGCGATCGACGTGTAGTCGATGATGACGATGTCGCCGCTGTAGGCGAGCTTCGTCGTCTGGTGGAGGTCGTCGAACCGCAGGATCTCGGCCATACGGATGGTGCCGCGGTTCCCCGCGAGGCTCGAGGCCTCGTCCTCGAACTGCATCGCGCCGAGGTCGAGGAACGTCCCTTCCTCGAGGGTGTCCGCACCGTGGTGTCGCCGAAGGATTCCGCGTTTGCTCATCATGGGATTGACCTCGCCGTCCGAGAGGATTCAGGGGGGTCCGCCTTTTAATGCTGCCGTTCGACGCGCGGCCGCTCCGGCGGGCGGAGGGGGAAGCGGCCCCGCCGACGGGGGAACGCGGAGGCAGATGGTGACCCGGTAGAGGTCGCGCCCGTCCTTGCGGCCGTAGAGGGTCGCCGACTCCTTGAGCTCGGCGCCGAGCCGCTGCTTCATGAATCGGGCGAGCGCGCGCGCCGCTTCGGTGTCCGTGAGGTAGAAGTCCCAGCCCTCGGGGAGCGGCTCGGCCCACGAAAGCGCCTCCCGCCAGGTGGGCCGGGCCTCGGGAAGGACGGCGTCCCAGAGCGCCCCCAGCCGCTCGCGGCGGACGCGGGCCGTCTCGCGGGACCCCTCTTCGGGGCCGCGCAACTGGATGAGGGAGGTGTAGTAGCGACCGCTCTTGCGGCTGCAGGTCGGGCACGTCCGGTGCTCGACGCGGACCACGAGGTGGACGGGGACGGTCCGTTCGGTGCCGCGCACGCGCACGTCCACGGCCCCGTCGAGCTCCCGCTGGAGCGGGTTGCCCCCCCGCTCGGTCCAGCGGACGCGACGGATCCCCACCTCCTCCAGGGGGACCAGGAGGGGGGTCAGGTCGGCGGCGGTGAGGTGGGTCCCGGCGGTCGACGGCTCCCAGTGCTGGCGGATGAGGCGGGAGCCGCAGGTGGGGCAGAGGACGACCACGGGGCGCTCGGCGATGGTAACGAGCGGCGCGCGCTTCGCAAAGCAGTCCGCGCATTCGCCGTTCGTGAGCGGCCGGTCCGTGCGGCCGCAGACGACACAGAACTCCCCCTCCATCGGCCCGCGACCTACTCCTCGATCGTGAAGATCTCGGCGTGGGGGACCCCGCCGAGGCTGCCGGAACCTCCCGGGGCGATCATCCCTTCGCGCTCGGCCACAGCGAGCACCCGGGGGCCCAGCAGGTTCACGATGGTCGCCCGTCGGGCGGCCACCACGAACTCCTCGGGGGTCACCTGGCGCTCCCCGTAGAACTGGCTCGAGACCTTCACGGTCCGGCCGGCTGTGCCGACGGGCAGGTCGCGCCCCAGGAGCTCCGCGTCGCAGGCCGCGACCACGACCTCCGCCCGGACGCGGTGGACCCGCATGACGATCCCGGCCTCCATGGACGCCTCGCGGCGGACTAGGCGAACGGGGGGTTATCAGGACTTGGGGGCCGCTAGAACCGGGTGAGCTTCCAGAGCCCCGGACGGGCCTCGTAGATGGTCCCCTGGTTGCGCATCAGCTGGAACAGCCCGTCCACGCGGGCCTTGGGGATACCGGACTTCTCCGCTTCGGCCGCAAGCCGCTCGTAGCTGAAGGTGCCGCCCTCCTCCTCCTGCACCCGCCGAACCACATCATCGAAGAGGAGCTGGCGCTCCCGCTGGCTGTGGCTCACGCCCGTCGTCACGACGTCGATGTCGAGCTTTCCTTCCGACTGGGAGATCCGCTTCAGGAACTTTTCCACCACGTGGATGGCCCGGTGGGCATCATCGACGTTGACCACGGCGGAGAGCCGGGCGCGGGCGGCGGCCTCGCTCATCCGGACGAGCGCCTCGAGCTGGCGGGCGGTGATCGGAACGGGGGAATCCGGCTGCTCGCCCTGCTCGCGCACGCCCACGTAGAAGTCCTCGAGGGTCTGCAACGCCTCGTTCGTGAGGACGGGCCGCACGTGCCGCCGGGCGTAGGCGATGTACTTGCGCAGGAACTCCGGCTGGAACGGGGCGTTCGAGGCCTCCGGCGCCCCCCCGGCGCGGATCGTCGACTCACGGGCCTCCCCCTCCCGGTGGGAGAGGAGGATCCGATTCGCGAGGAACCGGTCCCGCTGGGTGTTCGGTTTGTCCTGGATGGAGTAGATGACGTCAAAGCGGGAGAGGAGGGTCGGCGGGAGGTCGATCTGCTCCGCAATCGAGCGGTCGGCGGTGAATCGGCCGAGCTTCGGATTGGCCGCCGCCAGGACCGGACAACGGGCGTTGAGGGTGGCGGTGATGCCGGCCTTCGCGATGGAGACGGTCTGCTGCTCGAGGGCCTCGTGGATGGCGCTCCGGTCCTCGGGCGTCATCTTGTCGAGCTCGTCGATGACGGCGATCCCCCCATCCGCGAGGACGAGCATCCCGGCCTCGAGGACCCATCGGCCGCCGGCGAAGTCGTCCTTCACCGCCGCGGCGGTGAGCCCGGCCGCCGAGGCGCCCTTCCCACTCGTGTAGATGCCGCGCGGAGCGACGTCGGCGACGTAGCGGAGGAGCTGGCTCTTGGCGACCCCCGGGTCGCCGACGATGAGGATGTGGATGTCGCCCCGGGTGCGGACCCCGTCCGCGTGGCGCTTTTCCACACCCCCGAACAACTGGAGGGCGATCGCCTCCTTCTCATCCTCCATCCCGTGGATGGTCGGGGCCAGGGAGAGCACGATCGTGTCCACGACCCGCGGGTCGCCTTTGAACCGGAGGATCAGGGCCTCATCCTCCTCGGAGATGGGGATCTCGTCGTACTCCCGCTGCTTGTACTCGAGGGAGTTTCCGAGGACCATGAGCTCGAAGGTGGTGGAGCGGACGAGCCCGGTGCGCGAGGCGGTGGCCCGCTGGAGGCTCTTGAGCGTCCCGTTGATCACGACGCGGTTCCCCGGAATGACCCGGCCGGTGAGGTCCTCGGTGAGGAGCACGCTCATCCCCTGCGGATGGGCCCCTCCCTTCAGCGACTCGGGGTTCTCCTGGACCTCGATCCGCTGGGAGTCGATGTAGGTCGATTTCTCCGGAAGCAGCCGGAAGCGCGTCCGGCCCACGGGCTTACCGCAGTGGGGGCACTCGAGGGGTTCCCGAAGGACCGGGGCGGTGACGTCCTGGAGCTCGTGGACCTCGGCCCGGCAGGCGAGGCAGGAGAACACGGCGTCGAGGATCTGGGGGCGGACCTCCGTGGCTTTCCGCACGATCCCATCGAGGGCCAAGAACCGGTTGAGGTCCCCCTCGCGGATCTCCCGGATCGACCGGCGAACCGTCGGCGGGAGGCCGGTCACTCGAAGGCGAAGCCCCTCCGCCTCCGGGCCGGCGACGGGAAGGAGCTCCAGCATGGCGCTCGTGCCCGCGCGGAGCACCTCCTCGGGGCGTTCCAGGAGGAGGTCGGCGAGCGCCGTGTCGGCCGACTCGATGCGGGGAAACGGGACCTCGAGACTGCGCTCCTCGGGATAGCGGTCGGCGAGCTCGAGGATGCGGGGCCGCAGTTCCGCCTCCTCGAAGACCGCCACCCAGCGGCTCGAGAGCTCCGTGGGAGCGGGTAAGGAACGGGTGGCGGCGACCATCGACTGCACCTGTTAGGGGTCGAGCCGATAGCGGTCGCGGGGAAATAGTCGCGCTTCCCGGATGTTGGGAAGATCGGCCATCGCCTGGACAAAGCGGTCGAGGCCGAATCCGAATCCTCCGTGAGGAGGCATCCCGTAGCGGAACGCCTCGAGGTACCCCGGGAAGCGGTCGGGCTCGAGTCCCGCGGAGCGGATGTTGTCGAGAAGGCGGTCGAGCCTGTGCTCCCGGGGCCCCCCGCTTGCGAGCTCGAGGCCCCGGTAGTCGAGGTCGAAGTAGCCCGTGTAGGCCGGGTCGTCGTCCCGGCGCCCGGCGTAGAACGTCTGGGACTTGACGGCGGTCGGGAAGTCGGTGATGAAGTAGAAGGGGGCCTGGTGCTCCTTCGCGACAATCTCTCCGAGCCGCCGCTCGTCGTCCGCGCCCATGTCCTGGCGGCGGCCCGCGTGCCCCAGCAACCGCTCGCACTCGTCGAACGTCAGTCGCAGGAACGGTGGATGGGGTTCGGGAAGCGCCTTCCCGAGCGGGTGGTCCGGTGGGAGCGCCTTCCGCGCGTGGGTCAGCGCCCCCGCAACAATACCCTCCAGCGCCTCGCGCACGTCTTCGGCGGAGTGGATGTACGCCATCTCGGCATCGACGCTCGAGAACTCCGTGAGGTGCCGCACGGTGTCGGACGGCTCGGCCCGGAACGCCGGGGCGATCTCGAAGACGCGCTCGAGCCCCGCGCTCATCAGCATCTGCTTGTAGAGCTGGGGACTCTGCGCGAGATACGCGGCCGTCTCGAAGTACTCGACGGCGAAGAGGGTGGCCCCGCCCTCGGCGCCCTGCCGCAGGAGCTTGGGGGTCTCTACCTCGAGGAACCCGCGCTCCCGGAACGCCCCCCGCAATCCCTCGGTGAGCGCCGCGCGCAGCTCGAAGACGGCGCGCACGGCTGGCTTCCGGAGGTCGAGGACGCGGTGGTTGAGCCGGGTATCGAGGTCGGAGTTCACCTTGTCGACCACGCCCAGCGGCAACGGCACGTCGGCCCGGCTCAGGACGTCGACATGAACGGGGGCCAGCTCGACCCCGCGCCGAGCTTTCTCCGAACGGTGGACCGTCCCCTCGACGCTGATGACGGATTCGCGGGGAAGTCCGCCGAGCAGGTCAAAGAGCGTCGGGTCGGCCACGCCTTTCTTGAGCGTGACCTGCGCGGTGCCGCTCCCGTCGCGGACGAGGGCGAAGGCGACTCCGCCGAGAGCGCGGAACTCCTCGAGATGCCCCGCGATCCGGACGGTCGCTCCGTCCAGCGTCCCTAGGTCACGCGCCAGCCGGCGCGGCGGCGACAGAGGCCGGCACCTCCTTGCGCGCGACGGCGGCTCGGATGAACTCGAGATAGAGCGGATGGGGGGCTTCGGGGCGGGAGAGGAACTCGGGGTGGAACTGGACGCCGAGGAAGAACGGGTGCTCCGGGATCTCGAGCGCCTCCACGCGCCCGTCGACCGAGCGGCCGCTGACGCGGAGCCCGAGAGCGGCGAACCGCTCGAGATAGGCCGGGTTGATCTCGAAGCGGTGCCGGTGCCGTTCCCAGATCTCGGTCCGACCGTAGACCTGGGCCACGCGGGAGCCCGCCTCCAGGAGGACGCGCTGGGCCCCGAGCCGCATCGTGCCGCCCATCTCCGCGAGCCCCTTCTGTTCCTCGAGGAGACAGACGACCGGGTCCGTCGTGTGGGGGTCGACCTCGGTGGTGTTGGCGTGGGGGAGGGAGAGGGCGTGGCGGGCGAACTCGACCGCGGCCATCTGGAAGCCGTAGCAGACCCCGAGGAACGGGAGGCCGCGCTCCCGCGCGATCTGAATCGCGACCATCTTCCCCTCTACCCCGCGCGCCCCGAACCCTCCCGGGACGAGGAGGCCGTCGGAGCGCTCCAGCCGCGCGATCGCAGCCGGATTGCGGGGAAGGTCCTCCGCGTCGTACCACTGGAGATGGATGGCGCTCCCGAGGCGACCCTGGCAGTGGTGGAACGCCTCGATGTGCGAGAGGTAGGCATCGCGAAGCTCGGTATACTTGCCCACGACGGCGATCTCGACCGCGCCCGACTCCTGACGATACTTGGAGAGGAACGACTTCCAGGCGGTGTAGTCCGGCTCCCGGTTCCCGAGGCCGAGGAGACGGCAGAGATGCTCTCCCACCCCCTGCGCCTCGAGGACGAGGGGGACCTCGTAGATCACCGGCTGGTCGGGAACCGAGATCACCGCCTCCGGGGGCACGTCGCAGAAGAGGGAGATCTTCGCCTTGATGTCGGGCGACAAGGGCGCCGGTCCGCGGGCGACGATCATCGTGGGGCGGATCCCAATGGCGCGCAGCTCGCGGACGGAGTGCTGCGTCGGCTTCGTCTTCGCTTCGCCGACGGGTCCCACCACCGGCACTAGGGTGGTGTGGACGAACGCCATGTGCCCCTCGCCGAGCTCATAGAAGAGCTCACGCAGCGCCTCGAGGAACGGCATCGATTCGATGTCGCCGACCGTTCCACCGACCTCGACCAGGACGACCTCGGCTCCCGAGGCCTGGGCGACCTCGCGGATCGACCGCTTGATCTCCCCCGTCACGTGCGGGATGATCTGAACGGTGTTTCCCAGGTAATCGCCCCGCCGCTCCTTTTCGATGACGGCGCGGTAGATCTTCCCGGTGGTGAGATTGTGCGTCCCGACGAGGCTTTGCCCCAGGAACCGCTCGTAGTTGCCGAGGTCCAGGTCCGCCTCGGTGCCGTCGTCCAGCACGAACACTTCGCCGTGCTGGTACGGGTTCATCGTGCCCGCGTCAACGTTGAGGTACGGGTCGATCTTGAGGATCGTCACGGGGATGCCGCGGGCCTTGAGGAGGCGCCCCAGGGAGGAGGTCGTGATCCCCTTCCCGAGCCCGGAAATCACTCCCCCGCTCACGACGATGACCTTCATCGCTCGCTCCGGGGCCGCGTAGAAGTTCGCGAGGATAAAGCCTCCGGGGCCTGCGGCTTTGGGATTCTATTCCGAGGCAGCTGCACCGAGTCACCGTTCACTTTTCAGACCGCGCGACTCCTCTATGACCGGGCATTGCACCGTCGTACTCCGTGCCCTCGATTCTTCGCGCTCTTGTCCTCCCGGTCCAAGGCCACCTTCCCCCTCCATTGGTCTCGCTCTTGTCCGACTATCGGCTTCTCGTCAACGAGACCCTTCGGGAGGCCCTCTCTACTGGCAAGACCGCTCGAGGCTCCCTCTCCCGTTTTGCCCGTAACCGGGCGTTCGTCCACCAACTCACGGGTCAGCACGCGGTCGTGGCCGCTGAGATCGCCCTCTCCCTCGCCAAGAGCCACCGTCGCAGGCTCCGGAACGGCTCGCCCTCCTCCGTCCCCTTCGTGCGACGCCCGTTTCTCCGGACCAACCCTCACACCTTCCACCTCGACCGTGCCTCCGGGAAGGTCCGCCTCTCCCTTCGCAATGGCGAGTGGACCTCCTTCTTCCTTCACCTCGCCCCGTACCACCGACACCGGCTCAGCTTTCCCGGCGTCGAGGTGAAACAGCTCCACCTGACCCCGGACCGAGCTATCCTCTATCTGGAACGACCGGCTCCACCTCCTTACGAACCAAGAGCACTGGTGGCCTTCGACACGAACGAGAGCTCCCTCGATGGGGTTCAGATATCGAAGAGGGCAACGCACCCGGTCCGCATCGCTTTCCCGCAGATCCGAGCCCTCCAAGAGATCCATGCGGCTCGGCGCCGTCGCCTCAGGTCCAAGAAGGCGACGGACCGTCGGGTCGGGAAGCGACTCCTCCGTCGTGAGGGGGTTCGCGAGCACCACCGGATCACCTCTCGACTTCATGCCCTGACTCATGCACTGATTTCCGCGGTGGCTCGACATCATGCCGCCATCGCCCTCGAGGACTTCTCCAAGCTCTCCCGTCCTCGCCCCCGAGGCACCGCTCGATGGCGGAGGGGCTCCGCCGTTCCTCGAGGCCCCGGACTCCGCCGCCGACTCTCTGCCTGGCCCCGGTACGAGATGCACCGCCAGCTTGAGTACAAGGCGGCGGAACACGGAGTGCCGATCTACTGGGTCAACCCGTTCCGCACTTCGACTATCTGCCCGAGATGTGGGGTCTATGCGGGTCCCCGAAGCAGGGTGGGACCGACGTTTGTCTGCGTCAACCCGAGCTGTGGTTGGCGCCTCGACCGGCAGCTCAATGCCGGGGCGAACGTGGGGAGAATCGTTCTGCGCGACCACGGTCGGGCAGAACTCGGAGGGCTTCGACTTGCCCTCGACGCCGTTTCCCATGAGGCGATGAGGCCCCGCTACCCGTTCGAGAGAATCGAGCGGGCAAGGGCGGAGTGGAAGGAAAGGGAGGGACCGATTCGGGCCGCTGGGGTGACCCGGGGACTCGGACAGAATCCCAAAGCCGTGGCCGGGACGATGAACGGGGTCCCCGGACAGCGTTTCTCGCGTCGTGCGTCGCGGGCTACCGATGCGTGATCCGCCGCCCGCTCGCGTCCCGCTGGAAGCCGCCAAATTCTGCGAGAGGAGCGATCTTCTCGGCGGGGAACACCGGTCCGTCCACGCATACGTGGTACGGCCCGATGGCGCACGCATCGCAGAGCCCGAGGGCACACTTCATGTGCCGCTCGAGGGCCATCACAACCGGCGTAGCGTGAGGTCGGGCGGCCTCCACGACCTTGCGCATCATGACTTCGGGACCGCAGGTCCACACCACGTCGAACGAATGGGATTCGAATAGGTGGCGCACAAGGTCGGTAACGAATCCATGCGTCCCGATCGACCCATCGTCCGTGGCCAGGTGCACGTGGGCGCCCATCGACCGGAACCTCTCCTCGAACAGCAGCTCGGCGCGTTTCGTGGCACCCAGGGCGACCACGACCGTGGCCCCCCGCTTCCGCGCAACCTCCGCAGCAGGGGCCAGTACGGCCGCGCCCGAGCCGCCTCCCACGACGAGGATCCGACCGGCGGTGAGGTCGAACGCGTTCCCGTACGGGCCCCGGATCCCCACCTGCGCTCCCACCGGGACCGTCTGGATGCCGCGGCTCGTGCCCCCCATCGCCTTCACGGTGACTCCCTTGCGCTCGCCCTCGACGTAGGAGAGCGACATGGGAATCTCATCGTCCCCCGGAATCCACAGCATCACGAACTGGCCGGGGACCGCTGGGGGCCGGTAGTCGAACCGGAGCGTGACCGTACTGGGGGTCTCAACCACCCTTTCTTCGACCCGGCAAATGGTGCGCACGCGGGCCGGGTAGTCGCCCCTCCTCTTAGCGGTTCGGCGGAGGTGGTCATCAGGAGCCCGGCCAAACACGCTCGAAGTTAGGGAAGCGGAGCGTTGTACGGGGCCGCCCCGAGCCTAGGGAGTGTTGTGGGCGAGCCCGACCGCGGATTCGAGCCGCTCCAGGTCGTGGTCCTTCAGGAGCCGACCCAGTTCTTGGGTGAGCGTTCCGAACACGCCGATCCCGTCGAACGCCACCGCCGTTCCGACCTCGACCGCGCGCGCGCCGGCCATGATGTACTCGAGCGCGTCCTGGGCGGTCATGATCCCGCCAACCCCGATGACCGGGATCTTCACGCGCTCGTAGATCTGCCAGACGCAGGCGAGCCCGACGGGCTTGATCGCGGCCCCGCTCAACCCTCCCAACCCGTGCGACAGCGTCGGCCGGCGCAGCCGAGTGTCGATGGCGATCGCCCGAAGGGTGTTGATGGCGCTCACGGCTCGGGCCCCTCCCCTCTCGGCGGCCACGGCCAGCGCGGCGGGGTCGGCCGTGTTGGGGGTGATTTTCGCGATCACCGGGACCTTCACCGCCCGCACCACGGCCCGCGTGATCGATTCCACGGCCTCCGGGGTCCCCCCGACCTCGGAGCCCAACCCCTCGGCGTGGGGGCAGCTCAAGTTGAGCTCGATGGCGGCGACCCCTGTCGCCTCCATCCGCCTGGACAACTGGGCGAACTCGTCGGCGTCGGGGGCGAACACCGAGCCAATCACGGTCGCCCCCGCAGCTTGGGCGACCTCGATCTCCTGAGGGTATTCATCCATCCCGGGATTGGGGAGGCCCATGGCGTTGAGGAACCCCCAGCGCTCGTACGTCTCGACGGTCGGGTTCGGATAGCCCGTCCGCGGCTTCGAGCCGATCGACTTCGTGATCACTCCGCCCGCCCCGTGATTCCAGGCTCCCGCGAGCGATGTGCCGCTCTCCCCCCAAATCCCCGAGGCGAGGAGGAAGGGGTTACGGAGCGGGATCCCCGCGAGGGTCACTCGGAGGTCGCTCACCGGCGGATGAGCACGAGGAAACGGCTTATATCGATATTTCCGCTCGAAGGCGCCCATGCGCCTCGAGAAGCTCACCGACGCCGCCCGGTCGGCGCTCGAGCGCGCCTTCGGTCGCGCCGCCGAGCTCCGGCACGCCGCCGTCGAGCCCGAGCATCTCCTGGTCGCCCTCGTCTCGGATGCGACCAGCCCCACCGCGGACCTGCTGAGCCAGCTCCACGTTCCTCTCGACAAGCTCAACACGAAGCTCGAGGAGCAGCTCGCTCGGTTGCCGACCGCGGACCATGTCGCGCCGGCGGACCAGTACCTTTCGCGGGCGCTGACCGCCGTCCTCGATGCGGCGGAGGCGGAGGCCCAGAAGCGCGGAGACCGCTACACGAGCGTCGAGCTCCTTCTCATCGGACTGCTGTCCGTCCGCAATCCCGCCCGGGAGATCCTCGAGGACCTGGGGGTGCGCCGCGCCGCCGTCGAGGCGCTCTTGAAGGGGCTGCGGGGAGAGGGCCGCAAGGTTGAGAGCCGCCAGGAGGAGCAAGAGTACAAAGCGCTCGAGAAGTACGGGCGCGACCTCACCGACCTCGCCCGGCAGCGCAAGCTGGACCCGGTCATTGGCCGCGACGACGAGATCCGGCGGGTCCTTCAGATCCTGTCCCGCCGGACCAAGAACAATCCGGTCCTGATCGGAGACCCCGGCGTAGGGAAGACCGCGATCGTCGAGGGGCTCGCCCAGCGGATCGCCGCGAAGGATGTGCCGGATTCGCTCAAGGAGAAGCGGGTCATGGCCCTCGACCTTGGGGCCCTCCTCGCCGGTGCGAAGTTCCGTGGGGAGTTCGAAGAGCGGGTGAAGGCGGTCTTAAAGGAGGTCGAGCGGGCCGAGGGCCGGATCATCCTGTTCATCGATGAGCTGCACACCCTGGTCCACGCCGGTTCCGCCGAAGGAGGGGCGATGGACGCCTCGAACCTCCTGAAGCCCGCCCTGGCCCGGGGGACGCTCCACTGCATCGGGGCGACCACCATCCAGGAGTATCGCAAGTACATCGAGAAGGACGCCGCCCTCGAGCGCCGGTTCCAGCCGGTGCTGGTCTCCGAGCCGAGCGTCGAGGACACGATCTCGATCCTGCGGGGCCTGCGAGAACGCTACGAGCTCCATCACGGGGTGAAGATCCACGACGCGGCCCTCGTCGCCGCGGCGGGGCTTTCCGCCCGCTACTTGAGCGACCGCCATCTCCCCGACAAGGCGATCGACGCGATCGACGAGGCGGCTTCCATGGTCCGCCTCGCCCTCGATTCTCGCCCCCCCGAGCTCGACCAGCTTTCCCGTCGCATCCGCCAGCTCGAGATCGAGCGAACGGCGCTGAAACGGGAGACGGACGCCGCCTCGAAGGACCGGCTCGGGAAGCTCGAGAAGGAGCTTGCGACCCTCAAGGAGCAGGAGTCCGCGCTCCTCGTCCGGTGGAAGGCGGAGAAGGACCGCCTCGAGGAGGTCCGCCATCTCCGGGAAAAGCTGGACGAGACGCGCGCGCAGGAACAGGAGGCGGAGCGTTCCGGCGACCTCGAGGCCGCCGCTCGTTTCCGCTACGGCCTGCTGCCCGAGCTTCAGCGCAAGGTGGAGGAGAAGACCGAGGCCCTCAAGGGCGCCGGCGACACCCAGCTCCTCCGGGAAGAGGTGGACGAGGAGGACGTCGCCCAGGTCATCTCGAAATGGAGCGGCGTTCCGGTGAGCCGGATGCTGGAGGGAGAGACCCATCGCCTGCTCCAGATGGAAGCCGAGCTTCGGACCCGGGTGATCGGGCAGGACCCGGCCGTCGAGTCCGTCGCGAAAGCGGTACGGCGGTCCCGTTCGGGGCTGTCGGACCCCAACCGACCGATGGGCGTGTTCCTCTTCATCGGCCCGACGGGCGTGGGAAAGACCGAGCTCGCGAAGGCGCTCGCGGCGTTCCTGTTCCATTCGGAACGGGCGCTGGTGCGGATCGACATGAGCGAGTACATGGAGAAGCACACCGTCGCCCGCCTCATCGGCGCCCCCCCGGGGTACGTCGGGTATGAGGAAGGGGGCCAGCTCACGGAAGCGGTCCGCACCCATCCGTACACCGTCGTCCTGTTTGACGAGGTGGAGAAGGCCCACCCGGATGTGGTGAACGTCCTTCTCCAGTTGATGGACGAGGGCCGCCTGACCGACGGGCAGGGTCGCACCGTCGACTTCCGGCACACGCTCGTCATCATGACGAGCAACCTCGGGACCGACCTCCTCGCGGACGCGAAGACGGACGCCGAACGACGCACGGTGATCGATGGGGCGCTCCGCACCTACTTCCGCCCCGAGTTCCTGAACCGGCTCGATGACGTGGTCATCTTCAACAGCCTCGGCGAGAAGGAGATCGCCGCCATCGTCGACCTCCAGCTTGCCCAGGTGGAATCCCGCCTGCGCGAGCGACGGATCCGTCTCGTGCTGACCGCCCCCGCCCGTAAGCTCCTCGTGGAGAGCGGCTACGACGCGACCTTCGGCGCGCGACCCCTCAAGCGCACCGTGCAGCGCCTCGTGGTCGACCCGCTGACGGTGAAGCTCCTCGCGGGAGAGATCCGCGACGGCTCCGAAGTCGCGATCGAGGCGGACCACAACGAGATCCGGCTGAAAGTCCGGGCTCCGCCGAAGCCGGCGGCGGCCGTGGCCCCGGGGTGAGCCCGACGGCCGGGATCACGGTCGCCGTCGTTGGGGCGCGCGACGTCGCGAAGGAGTTCGGAAAGAAGGGCACGGCCTCCGACGTCACCCTCTTCAACCACGTGGAGGAGGACCACGCGCTCACGCTCGTCGAGCCGACACAGTACCCCGACAAGTTTCCGCCCCTCCTCTACGCGATCGAGATGGCGGACCGGGTGCTGTTCGTCGTGGACGCGTTGAAACGCGAGGTGGCCGAGACCGCGACGGTGCTCGACCTCGCCGAGCGTCCACTGACGATCTCGCACGGGAACGCCGTGGGCGAGGAGGAACTCCGTCGGGCGTTCAAGGGGATGCGCCTGACGAACGAACCGATGCGGGCGTACGACCCCGTCCATCTCCGCGAGGCGATGGCGGGCTGGACGGTCCCGGCCGGCGTGGGGCCGACCCGGGTCCCCCTCGACCACGCGTTCCCCGTCAAGGGGGTCGGGGCGGTCGCGCTCGGGATCGTCCGGGGAGGGCCCCTCGAGGCCCACGCCCGGCTTCGCCTGTTCCCGACGGACCACGAGGTAGAGATCCGGTCCATCCAAGTCCACGACGTGGACGTCCGGTCGGCCACGACGGGCGACCGCGTCGGCGTCGCCCTCAAAGGGGTGGAGGCCGAAGAGCTGAGCCGCGGCCAGGTGCTCGCGCCCGCCGGGGCCCTCGAAGTCGGCTCCACGCTTGTCGGCCGTGACCTTCGTCGCGCGCTCTATTACCGCGGAACGTTGGCGGTCGGCGGGCAGTTCAACCTCGCCGTGGGCTTACAGCTCGTCCCCACGCGCCTCGACTCCGTCGGCCCCGAAGAGCTTCGCCTCGTGACCGACCGACCTGTCGCCTTTCGGACCGGGGAGCCCGCGTTCCTCGCGGACCTGTCGGCCCCGGCCGGCCCCCGCCTCGCGGCACGGGTGCGTCTCCATCTCTAGCAAACGAAGATTGATACGCCACGACCGTCCCATTTTCCCCGTGGCCTTTCCCGAGGGACCTCCCGGCTCGCACGAGCCGCTCGTGCCGAGCCGCCTCGCCCGCCGCTGTTCGGCGTGCACCAATCCTCTCGAAGCGCTCGGACCGCGCCACTTCCGGACCACGGGGCCCCAGGGGGAAGGCGTGCTCGTCCTCGAAATGTTCTGGTGCGCGCACTGCGGCAAGGTGGAGTTCTACTCCGTCCGCTAAGGACCCCGACGCTGCGCCCGCGTTCTCTGCCCTCGCGGGGGAGGCAGGGCCTGTCGTCGGCCGGAGGGACCGGGCGCCCTAGGCGAACATCGTCACGGACTCCTTGCGGAGTTCCTCTTCGCCGACGACCTTCTCGATGGCCCGGTCGAAATCGGCGGCGGTGACGTAGTCGCGCTCCTCGCGGATCGCCCACATGCCGGCCTCGGTGCAGATCGCCTTGATGTCGGCCCCCGTCGTTCCCTCGCAGCGCGAGGCGAGCGCCTCAAAGTCGATCGTGTCGCGGACCGCCATCCCGTGGGAATGGATCTTGAAGATCTCCACCCGCCCGCCGAAGGAGGGCACCGGGACCTCGATGATCCGGTCGAACCGGCCGGGGCGCAGCAGGGCCTCGTCCAGAATGTCCGGGCGGTTGGTCGCGGCGATGATCTTGACGTTGCTGAGCGGCTCGAACCCATCCATCTCGGCGAGGAGTTGCATGAGCGTCCGCTGGACCTCGCGGTCCCCGCTGGTCGCCACTTCGAGGCGCTTTGCGCCGATGGAGTCGACCTCGTCGATGAAGATGATGGTGGGGGCCTTCTCCCGCGCCAGCTGGAACAGCTCCCGGACGAGCCGCGCCCCCTCGCCGATGTACTTCTGGACGAGCTCGCTCCCGACGAGGCGGACGAAGGTGGCGTGGGTGTGGTGCGCCACGGCCTTCGCGATCATCGTCTTCCCCGTCCCCGGCGAGCCGATCAGGAGGACTCCCTTGGGGGGTTCGACGCCGACCTTGCGATAGAGCTCGGAGCGGAGGAGCGGGAACTCGACGGCTTCCCGGATCTCCCGGATCTGCTCGTTCAGCCCCCCGATCTCCTGGTAGGTCACGCTCGGCTTGTCGACGATCTCGCTCGCCGCCACCAAGGGGTCGAGGGAGGCCGGCAGAACGCCCATGACCGCGAGCGTCTGCTTGTTGAGGGCGACGCGCGAGCCCACCGTGATCTTCTCGTGCTCGACCGTCTCGGCCGAGTTCACCACGAAGTCCGGGCCGGTCGAGGATTTCACGACAACGCGGCCATCGGTGAGCACATCGCGGACACTGCCCACGATGAGTGGAGGATAGCGCAGGCGGTCGAGCTCCGTCTTGAGCCGCTTCACCTCGCGCTGCAGTCGAAGGATCTCCGCCTCCATGTAGTGGCGTTCGCTCTCGACGCGCTTGATCGCTTCCGCAAGCTGACTGTTCCTCAGTTCGAGGAAGTTTACGCGGTCGAAATTCTCCTGGGTGCTCGCCGGTGGCTCGGGATCACTCATGCGGTTGGAGACTCCTAGCTTCGGGAAAGCGCCCCGTTTACGGAGTGATTAAGCCGGTACGGAATATAAGGAGGCACCTTTCGAGGGGCAGAAATGGTGGTTCGCGCCCCTCGGCGGCCGTTGAGACGCGTGCGCATCGCGCACGCGTTCGCGCCCGGCCATGTCACGGGCATCTTTTCCCCGGCCGCGCAAGCCCGCGACCCCCGGGCGCGGGGCTCCTTAGGGGCCGGCGTCGTCCTCGACCGAGGGGTGTGGGCGGAGGCCACGTTCCGCCCGGGTCGTTCGCGTCCCCTTCGCCTCGTCTCTGACGTGGCGGGACCCCTTCCGATCTCTCTCGAAGTGGCCCGTCGTATGCTGGGACCGCTCCGGGGTTCCCTCGTGGTACGGCTACGGCACGACCTGCCGGTCGGCCAGGGATTTGGCATGAGCGCCGCCGGGGCGCTCGCGACCGCCCTCGCCGTCGGCCGCGCGACGGGTGCCACGCGTCAACGGGCCATCGAGGTCGCTCACCTCGCCGACCTGTTCGGGGGCGGGGGGCTTGGCGGCGTCTCCGCCATTCTCGCCGGGGGGTGGGAGCGTCGGGTGCGCCCGGGGGTTCCGCCGTACGGCCGCGCCGTCCATCGTCCGTTTCCGCTCCGCCTCTGGATTGCCCTCCTCGGACCTCCGCTCCGATCCCCGGGCCTACTGAGGGACCCCCGTTTCCTGGCGCGGGTCCGCGCGAGGGCAGAAGCGGGGCTCCACCTAGTGGAGCGCCATCCCAGCGTGACCGTGTTCCTGAAGGCGTCCGAACGGTTCGGCGACCGGCTCGGACTCGCCCCCCCTCCTGTTCGTCGCGCGATCCGGCGACTGCGGTCGGTCGGTGCGTCCGCTTCGCAAACCATGTTCGGCCGCAGCGTGTGGGCGGTGGCGCGCCGCCCGGGGGTACGGATGCGCCTCATCCGGATGCTCGAGAGTCTGGGGTATCCTGCCGTCGAGTTGTCCGCAGCCCGGCGAGGGCCCTGGGCCGCTCCGGGCCCTCTCCGCGAAGAGCAAGCGTTTTGAACCGTGCCCGGCTCGCCCGCCGCTCATGACGCGAAAGCCGGCCCGGATGTACCGGTCCATCGAGGGGCAGGTGTACACCCGACAAGAGTACATGGGAGGTATCCCCACCTGTCGCGTCACTCAGTTCGACACGGGCAATCTTCAGGCCCGCTTTCCCGTGGAACTCTCGCTCGAAGGCGAGGAGGCGGCCCAAGTCCGCGATATCGCTCTCGAGGCCGCTCGTGTGAGCGCGGTGCGCGTCCTGGAGAAGATGGCTCCGGCCGCGTACCACCTCAAGGTGCGACGCTACCCGCACCAGATCCTGAGGGAACACAAGATGGCCATGGGCGCCGGGGCCGACCGTATCTCGGATGGGATGCGCCGCGCCTTTGGAAAGCCGGTGGGCCACGCCGTCCGTGCTCAGATCGGATTTACGCTCCTCACGATCTACACCACCCCCGAGCACGTGGAGCACGCGAAGGAAGCCCTCCGGAAGGCCTCCCACAAGCTCCCCACGCCGACGCGGGTGACGATCAGTTCTTCGAACTAGCGCGAGCCGCCGCCGGCGGCCGGACGATGAGCACCGGGCAGCGCACGTGGTGGGCGACCGCGTCAGAGACGCTTCCCAGGAGGAGCCGTTTGGCTGCCGACAATCCGCGAGAGCCCATCACGAGCAGGTCGGGCGGGTTCGCGTCCAGCTGGGCGAGGAGTTCGTCCACGATCACGCCCTCAAGGCAGACCCCTTTGACCCGGGTGAGGCCCGCGTTCTGCGCCGCCAGGACGCCCTTGTCCACGACCTCCCGGTAATGGGCGAGTTCGGACTCTGGCACTCCTGCCGGGATCCACGGCTCGGCGGGCGCGACGTACACGGGGACGAGCGGGGCTACCCCGAGGACATCCAGCGCGCTCCCGTACCGGCGCGCGAGGTCGATGGCGAACTCCAGTGCCCGGTTGGCGTGCTCCGAGCCGTCGAGCGCCACGGCGATCCGGGCCAGCTGGACTTCGGCCATGTCCGCCGCTACGGAGCCGGGCTACAAGGGCATTTCGCGGGAGAGGCGGGCCGCCGACCCGCGGAAAGTAATATGAGCGCAGGCCGCCTCAATTCTCCTCTGAGGCTGAGACGTGGCTCCCACCTGCACGAATTGCGGCGGAACAGATTTCGTCTGGGCGAATGAGCTCAAGACCGGCGGGATGGCGGGCGGGGGCACGCTTTCGCTGCGGCCGCGCGGGGACATCCCCCTCGGGACCCGGATCTGCCGCACCTGCGGACACGCGGAGCTGTTCCTGCGGGACCTAACGCTCCTCCACCAGCCGCACACGTGGCGCCCGGGGGAATTCATCCCGATTGTCCCGAAGCCGAAGCCCGCGGCCTCTACCCATCACGCCCACACCCCGGCGGCCCCCGAGGCGCCGGCCGCTCCTGCGCCTCCTCCGCCGGAGCCTCCCGCCCCCGGACTCCCCCCGGAGGCCCCGCCCCCTCCTCCCGCTCCCCCGGAACCCGAGCCGACTCCCCTGGCGACTCCCGCAAGCGAACCTGCGCCGGTCGCGGCCCCCGCCGAGGAGGAGAGTTCCCCGAAGCCCAAGGGGAGCGCCCGTCGGCGCACCACGCGGTCGAAGAACTAGGGCTCTACGGAAGGCGGACCGGAGTCCCGGCGGCCGTCGTCGACTCTCGCTTTCCGTCCCGCTCTGCCCATTCGAGGAGCGGAACCAAGGCGCGGCGCAGCGTGACCCCTCGGGCCGTGAGGCGGTACTCCACGCGGGCCGGAACCTCGGCATAGACCGTCCGGTCCACGAGACCGAGGCCCTGCAGCTCTCGCAGCCGGTCCGAGAGCGCCTTCGCCCCGATCCCCTCGAGCGCCGCCACAATCTCCCCGAACCGGTTGACCTCCCGGTTGCCCAGCACGCCGATGAGCGGAAGCGTCCACTTCTTCCCGAGCGCCTCGGCGAAGCCGCCGACGGGGTCGATGCAGTAACTCTCCCCATCCACCTGGATCATGCAGGCGACCTCGCGCGGGATCGGGGCTGGCGGGGGTCGCCGCCCGGCTCGCCGTTTCACAACCGCCGTGGTCGGACCCCTTCCCTCATGGGGGGAGATAGCGGGGCATGGATTTGAACCATGGATCTACGGGTTATGAGCCCGTCGGGATTTCAGGACGGACGGGACGCCCGGCCGTTTTCCTGACTACCCTACCCCGCTGCGGGGCGCGGGAGGGGGTCACCCTATATGAGGCTTCAGCCGCGCCCGTCCCTCTCGGCGGTGGCGACGGCGGGATGGGGCCTTAAGTTTCCCCGCCGCTCCGCCCGCTCATGGGGTCCGGCCCGACGCCCACAACGGTGTCATTCAAGGAGGCCCACCGAAGGGCGCACACCGGAACCGACCTCACGCGCCTCATCGCGCTGGCCGACGGCGTCTTCGCGTTCGCGCTCACGCTCCTCGTCCTTCAGCTGACCGTCCCCAGCGGGGTGTGCGCGGGTACGCCTCCGCCGTCCGGCGGGCGATGCTCGACGCTGCTCTCCCTGGCCCTGAGCAAGGAGTACGCCGCGTTCGCCGGCTATGTGGAGGCGTTCCTGCTCATCGCCGTCTGGTGGGTCAGCCACCACCGCGTCTTCCGCTTCGTGGAGAGATACGACGGCGCCCTGCTCTGGCTCAATCTCGCCTTTCTGATGACGGTCGCGATCGCTCCCTTCACGGTGGGGCTGTTCATCCAGTACCCCGAGGCGACGCCGGCCCTCCTCCTCTTCTCGGTGGAGATGGCCTCGGCGGGGATCCTCCTCGCCAGCATCTGGATCTACGCCGACCGGCGGGGCTTGTTGAGCGCGGAGGCGGACCCGGTGATTCGACGGTACTTCCAGATCCGAGGGTGGGTCCTCCCCTCGTTCTTCCTCGCCGGCGCCCTCGTGTCCCTCGTGACGCCGGGCGTGGTTCAGTTCATCTGGCTGGCGGCGTTCGTCGTTTCCTTCTCGATGCGGCGCTACGGCTAGCCTCGATTCTCCGAACCCGGGTCGCGGGGGCCCGCCGGCCCGGCGCCTCCTTCATCGAGGCATCCAGGGGGAGCTGCAGCAGGTCGACATCGATCCAGCGGCCGAACTTGAACCCCACTTCCCGCATCCGACCCACCCGGCGAAAGCCGAGGTCGACATGGAGCCGAAGGCTCGCGACGCTCCCGTCGGCCACCCTCGCGAGCACCGTGTGGAGTCCGGCCGTCCGTGCCGTCTCGAGGAGGCTGGCCAGGAGCCGCCGACCGATCCCGTGCCCCCGGGCCGACTCCTCGACGTAGACCGAGGTCTCCACCGTTCCGTCGTACGCCCGGCGGGGCGACCAGGGACTCAGCGAGGCCCAGCCAAGGACCCGGCCCTCCTCGACGGCCACCAGGACCCGGTGCGTTGGGTCCCCTTGCTGGAGGATCTCCCGTTCGGTCTCGATCGCCCGCGGCTCGGTATCGAACGTTGCGGTGGAGCCGGCCACCTCGCGGTTGTAGATGGCGACGATCGCCTCGGCGTCGGCCACGCCCGCCCGGCGGATAGCCGCCCTTACCGGCGGAGTTCTTCCCGCGCTCACCGTTCCCCCCGAATAGTCGGGGAGAACCGGGAAGGGTTACTTACCCGTTCCACGGCGACGAGGATTCCGAGGTACACGCCTTCGGGTTCGGCGGGGCGGCGGGGGACTCCCCCGCGTCGCCCTCGAAGGTCGTGGAGGAGCTCCCATCTTCTCCCGGCCGAGTCACCGGCTCAGACGGTTTCGCTCGATCCAGCGGACCGCGTAGTCCACAATCGGCCGCTGCGCAAAGAGCCGGCACTCGGCGAGCCCGATGCGACCCAGCGCGACGAGGCCTCCGGACCGCTCGTACTCCTCCCCCAGTCGGTCGAAGTCGTCGCTGTCTAGGTCGATGTCCACGAAGTGTTCAGAGGAAACGGCCCCGGATTGGAGCACGCGCGCCTCGAAGTGAACCATGCGACTCCGACCCGGCCACTGGGCCCGGTACTCGGCGAGGTGAAGCGAGGAGTTTGAATGGTGCCGCACTCCGAGCAGGAGTACTCGGCCCTCCAGCTCGTACAGCCGGGCGAGGGGCGAGCCCTCTCCCAGGCTGCCGTCGAGCTCGTGGCCCCCGACGAGAAACCCGGCCTTGGGCCCGCGTGCGGCGAACGAGTTATTCGGGTGGGAGCTTCGCTGAGTTCCCGGCTGCGTGCGAAACGCCTCCGCGATCGCGCCGAGACCCCGGGTCGGGGTCCGCGCCGGGTCGTAGGGAGGCCCGTTGGTGCGGATCGTCTCCCACCAGTCCCTAGGCACGGGAGGATCTTCCCAGAGCGATGGCTCGGGGGCGGATTCGGAATAGCTCGGCATCAGGAGAGATCCTTCGGGTCCTACGACCGCCTCCAAGGCCCGGACCACGGTCACCGGTCCACCGACCACCCAGCCGAGCGCGCTCAAGGAGGAGTGGACGAGAAGGACGGCACCGCGTTCCACCCCGAGGGCGGTGAGCCCCCGCTCGATCTCCCCCTGCGTCAGCGGACCGTGAGTGCTCTGTGCCACCACGTCCGCCTCCGTCATCGGGAATCCGCGTAGAGAAGGGATGGAATCAAGTCTACGGGAGCTGCGTCCCTCTGCAACTCCGGACGCACGGGCGCTGTGTGGGGTGAAGCGCTCTTACGGTCCGGCACGAAACGGCCGGCACGGTCCGGGGCCTCGATGCGCCTCCGACATTCGTCCGACAGAGGTCCCGAGGTCGCCGTCGCCAAAGCTTCAAATGAATTGACTCGGTGCGCCCGGATATGCCCCTTTACATGGACACCCACAAGAACATGCCAGGCGTGAAAGCAGCGGCGGTGGCGGAGGCGCACGCGAAGGACCTCAAGGTGCAGGGCAAGCACGGGGTGGAGTACCTCCACTACTGGGTTGACGAGAAGAATGGGACGATTCAGTGCCTCGTTAACGCTCCGACGGCGGAGGCGGCGGCCCGGGTGCACAAGGAAGCGCACGGGCTGGTCGCCGACGAAATTCACGAGGTCAAGCAGGGCTGATTCTCGGGCGCGGGCGAACGGACGGCTACCGTCCGTGGACGAGCGCATGCTCGGGCCGCCCCCTCGCCCCCTCGAGGGCGGCAGCCTCTCCCAAGTGGTTGGGAGTGGCCGCCACGTTTCCTCTTGACGCGGCCCGCGAGGGGGAGACGTTCGAGGGCGAAATGGACGCGGGCCGGTGCGTGATGGAGCCGCGGGAGGGCATCTCCAGATTGTTCATACCCCAAGGTCGCGGGAAGGGAACTTCAGAACCAGGTCAATTTGGGGGGTGATTCACCGAAAAGTTCGAATCCGAGCCGCCAAGACTCTGTTCAGTGCATTAACGAAATGACCGTTTTGATGAGAGTCTATCAAACAGTGCTTGGGTATCTTGGAGCATCATCGACGTTAGGACTCTGACCAGAAGCAGGTTCCCCTTAAGTCATCGCTCTCGAACGTAGGCAAGACCACGGGGAGCACCCGTGTTGCTCCTAACCTCTGGCCCCTCATTCGGAAGGCAGGCGAGGCAGCCGATGGCACGGCGCAGCCTACTGAGAATCGCCGAGCCACCACCACGCGCCCGGTTGGATTGTGAGCGCCACAGTGATGTGAACAGCCGTAACAACTTGAGATCCTTGAACGAACCACACCAGCGCATATATCCCAGGCGCGAGGTTGTGAGAGATACTATCGTGAGTGGTATTTTGGAGACCTCGCCAGAGCGGAACAGACCCGGGGGGGGGTGGGCCTCCTGAGCTGTAGTTGATCATGTACAACGCAGCGGTTGTCGAGAAAGTGGTGGTCCAACTCCCTGTAATCGTCCCGCCTGAGGCCGTGTAGAAGTTGTCGTTGCAGGAGCCCTGACAGGCATATGTCCCGGACCCTGACGGAGCCACAACAAGCGGTTGAGTGTAATATGCGTTAAGGCCGACGACTAGTGAGATCACTACGGCGACAATCAGAACCGATGTCGCCAGCAACTTCCCCTTTTGTGTCTTTACAAGCTTCATCTGAGCACCTCCATTTGTGGAAGCAAGATACGTCCCTGGACCACTATTTACCTCACTCGCTGGGCAGCCGGCGAGACGGCCAATCGAAGGACCTATTTACCAGCACCCCATTTCTTTTCTCGTCAAGACTACGGTATGGGTATCCTCCCAAGAAGCTATCGAAAAGACCAAGGTGAACTACCTTGACTTACAATGGGATTGGCGGAACAGAGCACTTGTCACGATTGGCCTCTCTTCCTTTCATCCTCACAAGCTTGGTGCTCATGATCGCGCAATTCTCGACGCTATCAGGAAACGGGTCTTTTCAGGGAGCTCAACCTACCCTGCCTGCTGGCACCGCTGGCCCAAGCCTACCAACCCGCTCCCTACTAGGTTACTGGCCGGCCACGAGTGCCTTGATAGTAAGCGCCCCGCTGGCGCGACCCGCAGCGGTTGACGTGAATCGCCCAGTCAACCTAACCGTCAACGCTTCTGGAGGCGTTCCTCCCTATTCGTACGTCTGGAAAGGACTTCCAACTGGCTGTTCTTCTTCGAATCAGAACGCTACTGCCTGCTTTCCCTCAGCCGTCGGAAACTACAGTGTTTACGTGAATGTCAGCGATAGCGCCGGGTCAAGCGTCAACTCCCCCTCAACTTCTGTGGTCGTGAACGCTGCGTTCTCAGGATCGGCTGCTGCTGGGCCTACGGCCGGGGCTGTCCCACTTGAAGTGCGGTTCTATTCGTATCCGTCAGAAGGCACCCCGCCGTATGCCATCAAATGGACGTTCGGAGATGGCGGATCATCATCTAGTTACAATGCCACACATAACTATACTTCGACAGGGAGCTTTCTAGCCACCTCTTGGCAGAATGACTCGGACGGCTCAACTTTCGAGTGGTCAGTCAACATTACGGTCACATCGATGCCGTTGACAGTCACTGGAATACAGCCGAGTTCAGTGGACCTCGGGCAATCGGTAGTGTTTCACGTCAGTGTGAGCGGCGGAACAGGAAGCTACTCGTTCGGTTGGTCCGCTCTCCCCCCAGGGTGTGTGTCAGCTAACGTCTCTACTTTGGCCAGTTGCACTCCGGCGTCAACGGGGACATGGAATCCGAGGGTACTAGTAGTGGACTCTGCGAGTGATTCCACCTCTTCATTTGGGAGTTTCACCGTGTTCACGGATCCCGTGATCCCTCGGCCTGTAAGTTCGGCCTCATCAGCCGACGTCGGTCAGACGATATCCATCTGGGACGTTCCCATCGGTGGTTCGGGTGGATACACCTTCCAGTGGCATGGTCTGCCCACCGGATGTCGGAGTTCCAACGCCTCGGTCATTGCCTGCACCCCTTCGAGTCCCGGCGACTTTGCAATCTCAGTTACGGGGAACGATAGCGACGGACTCTTCAACACGAGTCCAATCCTAGAATTTCGTGTTTCCCCTGCTCTCAAGCTAATTTCGCTGAATATTTCGCGTGCCTCCATTGATGTCGCCCAAACCCTTAGTCTGGTCGCCGTACCAAGCGGCGGGACTGGCTTATACACGTTCGTTTGGAGCGACCTCCCCCCGGGGTGTTCGTCGGCGAATGTCTCGAACCTCTCTTGCACGCCAAACTTGCCGGGGTCAGGTAGCACAAACTTGACCCTTCAAGATTCGAATCGCGCGAAAGTTCTCGACGCAACTCCGGCGTACCGCGTCTACCCAGCCCTGTCCATCACCTCAGTGGCAATTATCCCCAATCCAATCACCATTGGCAATCAGATTGGATTGTTGGTTAACTTCAGGGGAGGCGATCCCCCTGTCACCGAATCATACTCGGGCCTTCCAAGAGGATGTGCTTCGACAGATGCTGCCGAACTCAATTGCACGCCTAGTCAAACCGGAACATTCTTTGTTATAGTCACGTTGTCCGACATGGCAGGCGCCACATCGAACAACACTACGATACTGTCCGTAGAATCGCAAGTTTCCGGCGGTACATCACCCTTTTGGCTCTTGACAAATGAGCCTCTCTGGATTTGGTTACCTGTTGGCGCTGCAGTGGCCGTTGTGGGCTACTGGCTGATTCGGCGACGTCCGCTCAAACGGAAGACGCCCGAGAAGGGAGCCACCCGAATAGAGAATCGCTAACGGCGCTCCAAACAGTAAGTAGTTATACTCCCTGAGACGCAGTTGTTTCCAAACTTTTCGGGCCAATAACCAAATAGGTTCAAGTCATTCGTTCTGGGGGCCCTATAGAAGGCTCGAATCAGTCGGAGCAGTGATGACCGCAAGGGAGAAGTCTGAGTCTCTCAGGGTTGTGAGCTCGGTCGGAATCTGCCTGCTACTACTCGCCATACCGTCAATTGGGGCCGTCGTTTGGACGCGAGAACTGGGTTCGAATCAGCCGTTAGCCCCGCCAGACTCCACTTCGGGAAGGTCCCAAGACCTAACCTACGGGGGGCTCAGAAGTTTCGCTGACGCCATGACTGTAAATGCGGGAGACTCGCGACTGGGTTCCTCACCGGTCAACAGCCCTCTCACGGGAGGCAGCGGGTGCCAGATCCACTGGACCGGGTGTAGTTGGTGCGTTCCCACAATACCTCCCGTCTTTCTTAATACACCGATCGCAGGTACGAGTGCGACGCTGTCATGGACCGGGAACACGACCGCGTCAGTCGTGTTTCTGTACGGTACGGCGAGCCCACCCACTTCATCAGCCACCGTATCGCAGTCCGCTCAAGTGAACAGCGTCAGCCTGACATCACTCTCGAAAGGAACGCAGTATTACTTTTCGATCAAGGAGAGCTCGACTATCTCCCTCTGTTCGTCGTACCCTAACCACGTTGTCTACGACAACAACTCCTTTATGACCGCTTCGGGAACCGCAGGCGGTTTCGGTGGTGGAATGTGCCCCGTGGGAGATGCCGTCGCCACGACGTTTACAGTTTCGGAGCCGCATACCGGGGGGACTGCCACATTTACTTGGACGAAGGGCACCTTCCCGACCGGAATCACTGCCGCAATCACTGCGGTCCTGACTCTCATTCCTGCCACAGGAGGTCGAACTGTTTGGAGTCCTGCCTTTAGCCCGACCTCGAAATCCACCACGGCGCAATTCTACAATGCCACGCTAGCCCTATCAGGCCCCTGTCTGAATCCTACGGTCGCGACAATAGGCCCGTTTTGGGGCGGTTGCGCTCCGACCGCCATTGAAGGTTTTGTCTTTCTGGCGAATACGACCCAGCCTATCTTCGATGCCGAAGTCCAGCTCGCCAGCCCTGGCCTATCTTCGGTTCCGATAGAGGCGGGTAGCTCCGGATTCTACTACTCTGCGGAGGGAGGGTGCAGCGGCTCCACTACGGTCAATTCGATTTGGGCGGATGCCGTGGGGTACGATTCAACGACGGCGGGAGCGATTAGCCTTCCCGCTTTCACCACTGTGTGGAAGAACCTCACGCTCATACCAGTCAATTCGAACGTGAAAACGATTTACCAGCTGAACGGAGCGACCGCCCAATCCTACTATTCACTGAACTTCTGGCCGTCCAAGATCTCGCCGGTGCTAAACTTCACTCAGAACGCTGCGATTTCCCCGAGTTCTCCCGCTCCCTGGTTCACCACCTCACCGACAACGACCCCCAAGCCTCCGCCGGATCAGCAAACTGGGGGAAACGTACTTGAACTGTTCGGGACTGACCAGTCGACCTCGTCGAGTCCCTTTTCCGTTGGACTCGTGAGTCTAGGTTCTGCGCCAGACCCGTTCAACTCTAGCGGCGTCGTAGCGTATCCTTCTCTGTCGGCCCCAGTCTATCTCGACTTCGACGTGTACGTCCCTTCCAGCTCGTATCTGTCACATTTTGCCGTCGATGCAGCGCTTTCCACGCCTGGAAAGGATCTCCTCTCTCAGTATCCCGATAGAATGGGCCATCGCGCCGTCGATATGCATGGGGTTCCCTGTTTTGCTGGCTCACTGACTTACCCACGTGACACATGGGTCAACGAGCAATGCGACGTATCTGAGATTCAAGGCGTGAGCATCCTTCAGTTCTTCCTCGCGTACGATAATATGGGGCAGTACGGGAATGGTAACGAGCCGTTCCTCGCTTACTTCGACGACATCCGGCTCGTTAACCCCGCTGAGCCCACGAGTCTCTCGAATGGCGGCTTTGAGAACCCGAGGCAGGCCGACGGCTGGTGGGGGGGGGTTGGGGCGACCATCCTCCAAAGCCCAACTCCGACCGGTATTCCCTCCCCGGCTGATGGACTACAGGATGCTCTGATCGGATTCCCGCCTTCAACGGTATGCAGTGTGGTTGCGTGCCCAACCTCGAACGAGATTTCTCAAGTAATCCGGATTCCGAATGTCGACCTTCCGATTGGTTCGGTTTCCCTCTGGTTGAGCGGCTACTACAACTTAGGTATGGCCTGTCCAACTCTATCCACATGCTCAACGTCCACCAGCTTCTTCGAGATTCTGCTGCAGGACCGGCTCACCCTTCAGCAGGTCAACCTACAGGTCACAACTCCGGCCACGGGATTCGCAACCAGAGGGACCTGGATCCACTTCGCAGCCAACATAACCGCAAACGAGGGTCACATAGCGTGGCTACAGTTCGTCGTGAACCTCGGAACCTACACCGACGAGCACAACCATCAGCAAACCGACAATAGCTGGGTGTACCTTGACGACCTGTTCATCAATGGTTCAGGAGTCTCGGTCGGAAGCGTCTCCGCCGGGAGTCCGAGCACTGCGACGGTTGCTTTCCCGGCGTTACCCTACTTCCATGTTTGTGGCAGTTCATCGCGATACACAAACGAGTACGGCTTTGGCTCAATTGCATCAGGGAGTCCCGTTTCCGCGTCTTACTGGGACCCTTCGACTAGCAGCTGGGTGACCACGCCAATCGGTGAGCAGAACAATGTGGGAATCGACTTATACAGCTACTACGAGGACTGCACAAACCAGGTAGCTTCAATCGATTTCACTTTGCACGCCGATGCGAACGCTACGGGCTTCGTCGTGCCAACCAACGGCGGAGTGTGCCTCCCAACGGCTGGTTGTGCGTGGTACAACGAGCTCACAGAGATGGATACCACAGTTGTCGAAGATTACATCTCCGGAGATCAGCTTACTACGACCTCATTGCAACCCGGACTCGGTTCAGTGGCGTCTGCTCGGAATCTGTCGCTTGTTACGCCCTCAATCTACTCCCAAGCCGCGATGGACCAGCAACAGACTGCGTGGGAGACTGCGGAGTTCCTCGCGATAGGGATTCTTGCTTCGATACCCCTTGTAGTCCTCACGGCGGATTTGCCCCTGGTTTTTCAAATCACGGCCGGGGCCATACTGAATCTTGCTCTGGGAGGGCTCCAACTCGGGGCCTCCGATCCCAACATTAACAACTATGGGTCGAACTGTCTCTCCGCGACTCCAACCTACGTCGGCTCAGTTGTTCAGTCGCTCACGATGACTTGCACATACTACGGTCTCGGAGGGTCTAGCCCAAACGATCACGATGGCTCGATTTCAATGACCTACGAGGCGCAGGTCGGCAAGCCGGGCGTCGGGACTGGGGGGCATTACGAGTTCCAACTGATTACCACATCCCACTACTGCAACTACGAAGCGGGGCCACCCGGGTCCCCCAGCAATCCGTGCCAACCAGGGGGTACTCCCATAACGAACGAGCTCGACCTCAACGTGACAACGTAGAGGGGCCATCCGCCATTCGAGAGTCCCATCAGGTCGCTCTTTCGCGCCGTCGCAGCCAGCAAACAGCGGCACTCGACCCAAGGCGATTCGCCACGATCGAGACAGAAGCCCGAACCGGAACTCGCAGAGTCGTTCGAATCCCTGACTTAGTTGCCGATGTAGAGCGGTCCGGAGCCGCCTAACTCAGCTCTGAGTCCTTCCTCTCACGTTCGATGAACGTTTCTCCGCCCCGACTCTGGGGAAAAAGTTGGGCCGGCGAAGTCTCGAACTCCGCCGGCCGGAGGTGGTTTTTGGAGCGTCTAGCCGATGTTGAACGTGTTTGTCGTGGTGAACTTGCCACCCAAGCTGTCTGTCATGGTGGATTGAACGGCGTAGGTTCCGGCCGAGCTGATGGCGTAACTCCAGTCCGCCGACGTCGACACGGTGGCGCCATTTACCTGGATGTTCCAGGTCACGGGGGTGTTGGTCGTTAGCGTTGTGTCCCATCCGCTAAGGCCACACGGGTGGATGGGAGAGTGACATTGGATCAAAGAGCCCCCTGAGTGCAAACAGATCGCGATCCAATCACACCCGTCGAAGACATTGCAAAGATCGGTGCCGGCCGACGAAGAGGCGCTTCCGTGGTTGTTCCCAGTGTCGACGACGCTCAATGAAAAGTCCGCCTTGACCGAGAAAGTGTGTGTGAACGAACTGCAAGCTGTTCCCGCCCCACCATCCGAAGTGGCCCAGTTGCACGTGTAGGGCGGCGTGCCCCCAGCGATACTGGAGGTAAAGGCGACGATCCAGCCGCCGTTTACCGTCGTCGGAGCTGTAACCGAAGACACCATAATCTCGACACTCAAGCCGACCAAGGGTCGGACTCCCGAACCCCCGGCGTGCAGTGGAACGGTGCGAATCGATGTCTGGAGACCCACTGGCCCGAATGCCATTAGCGCTACGATGAACGCGGCACCGACAGCTGCGGACGCCCCCACCAAGTCCCTCACGCTTGTTCCACGGCGGCTATCATTTGTTCTGTTCTCTGCTCTCACGATTCTTGCCTCCCCCCTCAGGGGGTTGCCATAACGTAGCATGCTGTATTTAGACTAGCCTAGTGATTTTGAACGTTCAGTAACTTGAGTGAACAATAGCAAATGAGGACATATGCGCACGAATCTAGGAAATCCTAGAGCGGTGAGGGCGGAGGACTGAGAAGGGTCGAGGTCCGCCTGTGACCAATCGCACTCCTTCTCATAGGTATCCCCTCGCCGCGCCTCGGCACGATCTGTCGAGTTGGACTGCAGACCGGGACCTCTCGAAGTCCCGTTTGCTTCTCTGGGCAGTCTCCCTCTGTCCTAGGATTCCTCTTCGCTTAATCCGACGGGCCGCCTGCCACTGTCCCTCGGCGCAAGTCGTTCAGACTCACCTACCATCGAGTGAGGACCCGGGCCCGCTCTCGCAGGGAGCGGTACTGTACTATTGTTGAAGGTCGCTTAGTGCGTGTTCAAGATACAGCAGAGCTTGCGCCGAGGCAGAACGGTATTCCTTAGTCGCTACCTTCTGGAGCTTCTTCAACAATTTCGGCGGCAGATACACGGCTAGGGCAGCTCGGCGTTCTTCTTGTGGTTTCCTCAGACGCGACATGTGCCTCCCTCTTCGTGGCCCTTGGCCATTGCACCGATCGGAGACCCGGCCCCCAATCGATTTGAGGTCAACCCGTCAAAGCTGCTGCGCGTATATAGCGATCGGTCGCGAAGCAATACAACGGGCTGCACTGGTCAAACTGGCGCGGCCGGTTGCCGCGCAGGCAATCCGGATTACTTGACGGGGCTGGCACCTGGATTAGGAATCTCCAGCTCGGCCGGCTGACTGGAGGTCTGTCCGGAGCGTTGGGACAATCCCACATCGGGACTTGAACGCACTGGAAGAGCCCGGACGAGGAACTGAACCTCTGGCAAGTAGTCGACAGGTCAGCTAACCTACGTTCGTACCCGAGAAAGGAGTTGGAAAGTCTTCGATCTCATGATATGAATCCGGTTCATCCCATTTGCTCTCAACGATCCACGAGAACTGGTGAGGTACTCTTGGTACCGAGGAAGGAGTCGAAAGAAGGTTGTCTTTGCCTCGCGGGCGGGAAGGTCGCCTCGGTTTCTCAACGCCCCGGCAATCGCAACTAGGTCCCCGTAAGGAAGGTCCTTGACCGCTCCATAGCGTTTGACGAGCTCCCTCTTGGTCCAGGTCGACTTTCCCGTGGCGAGACGGTATCGCGCTCCCGCCACGGCGAAGATACAGTTCAGTAGGGCGTGTAGCCCCGGAGGTCTCGTTGGAAGCCAGAAGACGAAGTAGATGGCCGATTCGCGAAGCTCCTCATCCGTTGGACCCTCGACCTCGGACCAGATTGATCTTCCAGCGATCGTCCTTCCGTGAAGCATCAGGTCGCGCACATCGCGAGGGACCAACCCATCGTCCTCGTCCAGGTTCCGACTCCAGACACGGTTCCGGGGGACCACATAACCTTCGTGCAGCCGCAGTCGGCGCACCTTCTGCCGACGGTTCAACCGGTGGACAATGTGCTGAACCTTCCCTGCGTCCCGCTTCCAGCTCCGGCCCGGGGGAACAACGACGACTTGGTCGAGGTCGCTGAAGCCGGAAACGTAGTCCCCATTCACGAGGCTGCCGAAGACGGTGACGCACTCGAGTCGATTTCCGAGGGAATCCCCCACTTCTCGGGCGAACTGACGGAGCACCGCCCACGCCGCCTCGTCCCAGGTTGTTGGAGTCATGACTCGATGGATGCAACCCGGAGGGTTACTCTGCCTTTAGCATCCCCGACCATCGCACCGTGGCCTGCACGACGATACCTGTCCAGTTGGTCATCCGGAACGAAGTAGCGGTCCCTTCATCAGGGCCCCACTCGAATTGGGATTCCGCCTTTCCTCCGGCCGGCTTCCCAACGGGTCCAAAGGGGATGTCGACGGGTACCCTGTAGACACAGCAGGCTTCCCAAGACCCGCCCACTTCGAGATAGGGCGGCCTCGACCTCGACGCCAGTTTCATCGTCCACGAGAACTATGAACCGCGGTGGCCGAGCCAAGGATGTACCGCGATCTGGCTCGGTACTACGACATCGTCTACGCGGACAAGGACTACCGCAAGGAGGCCTTGCTCCTCCAGAGTGTCGCCCAGAAGAGGGGCCGCTCGAAGGGCCGGAATCTCTTGGATGTTGGATGCGGAACAGGCCGCCACATCGAGCATCTTCGCCGGTGGTACCACTGCACTGGGCTCGACGTGAGCCCCGACATGCTGCGGATCGCGAGGAAGCGACTCCCCGGCGTGACCTTCGTACTGGGGTCAATGGAAACACTTTCGCTCCGCGAGCGATTCGACGTAGTGACCGTCCTTTTCGGTGCGCTCGGCTACACGCGGACAAGGCTTCGCATGGAGCGGGCAGTCGCGAAGATGGCCGCCCTTCTGAAGCCGGGTGGGGTGCTGCTGATCGCTCCTTGGTACTCCCCCCAGATGTGGAAGGGTAGCGGCGTGTCAGGGCGTGTCGGGCAGTCCCCCGGGGTCTCCGTCGCTCGGGTGACCCGCTTCTCGACTCCTCGTCCTCGGGTCTCCCACTTCGAGGCTCACTACCTGATAGGGACTCCGAAGCGGATTCGGCATGTGATCGAGGTGCAGGAACTCGGCCTGTTTCGTGATGGAGAAGTGGAGCGAGCGTTGCGGCTGGCGGGCCTTCGGAGCTCCCGCATTAAGAAGTTCCTCGGTTCCGCAAACGGTCTGCACGTCGGCGTCAGACCCTCCAACTAGATGCACCAGAGATTGTCACGGGGCCCCTCGTGCATCGGACAAGCCCAATTCCCGTGCCGAATCCCGAGACCAGACCGTGCCACCGCCAAAGCCGTTCTGTCCCGAGTCATGTTTCGAATACCGGACCGGTAAGCACCTTGGGGCCGAAGCCCTGACAACGATTCGAACCCGTGCGTGTTTCCGGGCGAGCGCTCGGACCCATAAGTAGTTCACAGAGCACACGAGAGTGCGCCCGACCCATACGGTACGTCGGTCATCGCTTGGGCAGGACAACTTGCGGGAACAAGCTTCCACCGGCTCGTCGGAAGTGCTCGTGAGCTTCTCCGTGCGAGATGCCGCTGACATCGGGGGGAGCTGGCCCCATCCCCTGCGCGAACTCCCACTGCAGCGTCTCACCCAGCAGTTCGTGCTCCAGCCGGTCAAACCGGACTTCCGCATCTTCGGCGAGCGTCTCTATCCAGTCAACCACTTTGCCGACTGGTCCGACCCGACGCGGTGTCACGTCCGGCCAGTTCTCGGGCAATACCGGCGTGCTCCGGCGGAGGACCGGGAGGAAACTGGCAGCGCTCGAATCCCGATGGGTCAACGGTTCGCCCAACTGCCACCAGTCTCGAAGAGTAGCGATGAGCGAAGTGCTCCTGAACTCAGTACTGACGATGCTGCTGGGATCGGTCCAGGCGGAGACCAGGATCGTCGGGATTCTCACTCCCGAGCGGTTGAATCTGAATCCTTGCTCTCCGGGGGTCGGTGCGCCGTCTGGAGGAGCTGCCGATGGCGGACTCACGTGGTCAAAGCAGCCACCATGTTCATCGAAGGTAACGAGCAGGGCCGTGTTCGACCAGTTGGAGCCGTTCGACGCCGAGGAAGTCCGGATTGCCGCGTAGACCTGCGCGAGAAGGTGTTCACCACCGGCGAGGGTGTCGGGAGGCGGAATCCCGAGATCCTCTGCGAGACGCGCTCCGGAGTGCGGGTGCATATCGGTATGCGGATGGAACATGTTCGGCTCAATGAACGCGTAATTGGGTAGAACGCCCTCCTTAGCGTCAGAATAGAAGTCGGTCATCCCCGTGAAGTGGGTGGAGAAGTATTGTGCGAGCCGGGAGGCATGGATGAGCCCTGTCGCCGGTACGAACTGCAAGGGGTCAAAATAGACCTTCCAACTTTTGCCGGCCGCGTCCAGTCGTTCAAAGATGGTCGGCGCCGTGTTGTGAGTCCCGAACTTGCCCGGTGGCCCGTTGACAACGAATCCGGATGAAGTTCCGGCATGGAAGAACGACCGATTCGGATAGGTCTGGGAAGGGACCTCGCAGAACCAATGGTCGAAGACGGTGAATCCTCTTGCGAGTCCGGAGAGAACGGGGACGTGTTCCGGGCGGTAGCAAGCCATGATCTGCTCGTACTGGGCGCGAGTCGGCAGACGCCCCATCTGCCACTTGTAGGCATTAACAAAGTCCGCGACAAACCCCTGCATGGATGCCGTATCGCTGCTTGCGTCGGTAGGGGCGTTGAACGGAGTTCGCATGTCGTCCACGTCGGCAAACCGATTGGACGGGGGGTCAATGACGGAGTAGAGTTGCGTATTCACATGGGGGAACTCCTCACCAGGATCGGGAAACGGGCTGGAGTAGCCTTTCGCAGGATGCACTTGGACTGGGCCGAGTTCCTGCCCGGGAACATCCCGCGGTACTGGATTGGAGAACGAAGTTCGAAGCACTCCCTCAAAATTCGGTCGTTCTGACGGCGTGTACAGGTAGCCAAGGAGGTTGTCGAAAGACCGGTTCTCGAACATGAGAGCGACGATGTGGTCGAGTCGATGATCTTGGGGGTCCTTCTCGCTCATGAAGTGGGGAATGCTTGGGTAGAATAAGAGACATGAGTCCTCTGACGTTGGCCAGAACCTTGAGCGCGTGGAAGCCGTCACACAGGCGATTGAATCAAAGTGAGCAGAGACTCGTCGACCTACTCGACGAGATGCGTCTGCCGGTCGTACCTCAGGCAACTAACGGCCACTGGACCGTGGACGCCTTCCTTCCCGCGCCCTACAACGTGGCTGTCGAAGTAGACGGTCCTGCGTACCACACGAGGCCGGAGCATGCCGCGAAAGATCGACAACGAGAATCATCGCTTCAATCCGAGGGGATTCTCGTCATACGGGCGTGGTCGCCCGATCTCTACTCTCCAGCAGGGCGAGCAAAAGTCCGCAAACACATCCTGGCCCGATTGTACGTCGAGCGTGGAATCCAGCTTACGGTTCGGGGA